>LOEV01000236.1 GCA_001516065.1 Alphaproteobacteria bacterium BRH_c36 | reverse complement strand
AAATCGCATCATAGCCGCAACCTCGTTCGATTTAGGCGCGACATGAGGGCCACTAGCAACATCAATGACTTAATGAGGCGTTTTTCACGCGTAAATTGACACCGGCCTCGCCGCACCGCCGGTCAATTAAGGCGCGACGCCTCACTAGAGCAACATCCGATCTGACGGAATCGCCGAAGGTGACGCCGTAATCGGATAAAGTTGCTCTAGAATCATAACGTTAGAGCATCTTTATCCGACCATCCAATCGCTCTTTGCGGTCGCGTATGGTTGGATGATGCTCTAGCAACGTCGTCGGCTAGCAGGCCATCCAACGCCTTCTCAGGCTCAAGGCACATCGTGTCCGGCCCTCTTCGAAGATCGAAGGTGGCGCGCGCTTCAGGCGCCGGTATCGCGCAACGCAGAAGGCAGGGCGGCGAGGGTTTCGCCTTCGATATCCGCAACACTTCGCGAATGGTCGGCGACCGGGGCCTTTTCGGGCAGGAAAACGGTGACGCGGGTGCCGGCGCCGGGGGCGGACACGAGGCGCATGGTGCCGCCGTGCAATTCGACGAGGCTCTTGACGATGGACAGCCCGAGACCTGCGCCTCGGTGCTTGAGGCCGCGGCTGTTGCTCTCGAAGCGCTCGAACATCCGCTCCTGGTCCTCATGGGGTATGCCGACGCCAGTGTCCTCGATGCGGAACACCATCCGACCCATTTCGCGCCAGCAGGACACGAAAACCGTGCCGCCCTCGTTGGAAAACCCGACGGCATTCGATAACAGGTTATAGAGCCCCTGACGGAGGCGGGCCTTGTCGGCGGAGAAAAACGTGACGTCGTCGGCTATGGCCACATCTAGTGTCAGATCGGCGCGGGCGGCGCGATCCTCAACGGCGCTGATCGCCGAACTGATGACTTCGCGGACGTCGACATCCTCGCGATGAAGCTCGAGAGCGCCCGCGTCAATCGTGGCGAGGTCGAGAATACCGTCGATGATCCACAGCAGTTCATTCGATGAGGACGCTATGTGCCGCAGATATTCGCGCTGTTTCTCATTCAAGTCGCCCATGTGCGGGCTGCCGAGAAGTTCGGTGAAGCCGATGATGTTGGTGAGCGGCGTTCTCAACTCGTAGGAGACGTGCCCTATGAACTGGTTCTTCAATCGGTCGGCGGCTACCAAAGCTTCGTTGCGCTCGACGAGGGCGCGTTCGTAACGCCTCGAAGCGGTCACGTCGGCAAATGTGAGGAGAGTTGCGCCGTCGGGCAGCGGCATCACGGAGAAGTCGACGACGCTCGAGTCGCGGCGCAGCATCTGCCCTTCGATCGGCACGCGCTGGTCGGACAGCGCGGTCGCCGCCTGTTTGAGGCGCGACCAGACATCGGCCTCGTCGAACAGTGGGCGAGCCATGTCGACGATGTCGTCGATATGGGGCCCGGTCGCCAGCCGTTCGGTGTCGATGCACCAGATGGCGGCGAACGCGGAGTTGAAAAGCTTCAAGCGGCCGTCGGTAGCGACCACCGCGACGCCTTCCTTGAGGCTGTCGATCGTTTCGCTTTGGACGCGCAACATTGCGTTGAATTCGCTTTCCAGCGCCAACCGCTCGGTTTCGTCGATATAGAGGTGCGTGACGCCGCCGTCGGGTCGCTGCTCGGCGATGAGCTGGACGATGCGCCCGTCGGGCAGGTGCCACCAGCGGTCGCCCTCGTCGATCGGTTCATTGGAGTCGAGGATGGTGGTGCGCCACTGGCGGTAGTTGACGACTTCGGGCAGCCGACCCAGTTCGCGCAACCGGTCGAACAGCTCGGTGTCCTTGGGCTGTCCGCGGAGCCACTGCTGGTCGAGATCCCAAAGCCGGACAAAAGCCTCGTTGGCGAAAACAAGACGCTGCTCGGCGTTAAAGACCGCAATCGCTGTCGACACGTGATCGAGCGTGCGGTCGAAGGCGGCCGACTGGCGGTCGAGCTCGTGCTGGGCGACCTCGAGGTCGGTGACGTCGATGGCAGCGGCGACAACGGTATTCTGCAGACGCACTGCGAGGAGGTTGTGGACGCGACGCTCGTTTCCCGACAGCAGGCCGATGCGGCGTCTGAGGCGCGACGTCGTCTGCAGCGTTTTGGAGAGTTCTTCGCGCTGGCGTTGCTCGAGAAGTTCAATCTGGCGCTCGATCACCTGGTCGAGATTTTCGGCCTCGACGGCGGCGATGTAGGCTTGATTGACCCAGCTCAGGCGGGTGGCGTTGTCCCGGAACCAGACAGGCATCGGCAGGGCGTTGAGGATTGCGCGGCTCGACCGGATGTCACGCGCCAGGCCCTCGTGCCCGTCAATGATGCGCGAGATTTCCCGCTTATAGCCGGCGACGTCGCGCATGCGCAGGACGGCACGACCACCGGATGCACGGCCGTCGGTCTCAACGTGTGCGCCTGCGGCCGTCTTGAGGATCATGTTGAAGGGGCGGCCGACGCGTAGAAGGCCGTCCAGGGCTTCCTTGAAGCGGGCGGCGCTGCCGGCATCGAGCCAGCTCGAGAACGAAACGATCTCTGCATCCTCGCACGGCAGGCCTGCGACTTCGCGCAGGGAATTGTTGACGATGTGGGGTTGCAGACCCGTATCCCACAAGATGAGAATCTGCGGCTCGCCGCCGATCACCGCCTCGGCGATCGCGAGCTGCCGTTTCAGCGCAGCGGCTTCGTCCTGGGCGGCGCGCACCTGGCGGCGCATTTCGCTGGCAGCCTTGAAGACGAGCATGGCGGCGACGAGACCGCCGACGGTGGTGAGAACGATGACGGCGAGCTGAGAAACGCTCAGCCCGGCCAGCGTACTCCCCTGGCCCTTGACGATGCCTGCGGTCAAAACCAGTGCGCAGGCGAGGCTCGCAACCAGCAAAAGCATGAGTTCGCGGCCGGTCGTGGCATACGAGGACCCGTATCTGGGCTGACCGGTTTTCGTTGGCATCGCGGTTCCTTGGCCTTTCTGCGGTCGGGTCCGCGCGGAACGCGATGCTCTTTGCCAAAAGGGCGCGGACGGAGAGATGCGGCTTACGAATCGCTCAAATTATGGAGGGGGGAGAGCGGGCTGACCAGCCCGCACGAAGCACAATCACAGCCGAATACAACAAAACGGCGCCGGATTCGCCCGGCGCCGATCGGCATTTTCAAAAGGTACCGCTTGACGAGGCGGCGAATCGCTTCACGCCACCCCGTCGCAAGTCATCGTGCCGCGTGTCAGTAGCGGTAATGGTCGGGCTTGAAGGGGCCGGCTTTCGGAACGCCGATGTAATCGGCCTGTTCTTCAGACATCTCGGTCAGCGTCACGCCGATCTTCATGAGGTGCAGACGCGCAACCTTTTCGTCAAGGTGCTTGGGCAGCGTGTAGACTTGGTTCTCGTAAACGCCGGCGTCGCGCTTGGTCCAAAGCTCGATCTGGGCGAGCGTTTGGTTGGTGAAGGATGCCGACATCACGAACGAGGGGTGACCCATCGCGTTGCCGAGGTTGACGAGGCGGCCCTCGGACAGGAGTACGATCTTCTTGCCGTCCGGGAACTCGATCTGGTCGACCTGCGGCTTGATGTTGTCCCACTTCATGTTCTTGAGGCCTGCAACGTCGATCTCGTTGTCGAAGTGACCGATGTTGCAGACGATCGCGCCATCCTTCATCCCACGCATATGGTCGATGGTGATGATGTCCTTGTTGCCGGTGGCCGTGCAGAAGATGTCGGCCTGGGGAACGGCCTGTTCCATGGTGACGACTTCATAGCCTTCCATGGCGGCCTGCAGCGCGCAGATCGGATCGATCTCGGAAACCATGACGCGGCAGCCGGCGTTTTTGAGCGAAGCGGCCGAACCCTTGCCGACGTCGCCAAAGCCGGCAACCATCGCGACCTTGCCCGACATCATGATATCGGTGCCGCGGCGGATGCCGTCGACCAGCGATTCACGGCAGCCATAGAGGTTGTCGAACTTCGATTTGGTCACCGAGTCGTTGACGTTGATTGCCGGGAACAGGAGCTTGCCCTGCTTGGCGAGCTGGTACAGGCGGTTGACGCCGGTGGTCGTTTCCTCGGAAACGCCACGGATGTTCTTGGCGAGTTCTGCAAACCAGCCGGACTTCTCGCCAATCGTGCGGCGGATGAGAGCGAACAAAATCTCTTCTTCTTCCGAGCCCGGCTTGTCGAGGAACGCGGTGTCACCTTTCTCAGCGCGAAGACCAAGGTGGACCAGCATGGTGGCATCGCCGCCGTCGTCGAGGATGAGGTTGGGCGTGCCGCCGTCGCTCCACTCGAGAATCTTGCGGGTATACTCCCAGTAATCCTTCAGCGATTCGCCCTTTACCGCGAACACGGGCACCCCGGTTGCGGCAATCGCGGCGGCGGCGTGATCCTGGGTCGAGTAGATGTTGCAGGAGGCCCAGCGGACATCGGCGCCCAGCGCGGTGAGTGTTTCGATCAGGACCGCGGTCTGAATGGTCATGTGAAGGGAGCCGGCGATGCGTGCGCCCTTCAGCGGCTGGGCGGCGCCGTATTCTTCGCGCGTAGCCATCAGGCCGGGCATTTCACCTTCGGCGAGGCGGATTTCCTTGCGGCCAAAATCGGCAAGCTTGATGTCGGCAATCACATAGTCATTGGCAGCCATATGCTGTTCATCCTTTTTTGGTTGCAACCCTACTTACCGGCACGCGGCGGTGTCCCAGGTGCGAACGTTCGACTCGAATAGATCCCGCAGCCGGCGCGTCACGGTGGCCGCCGTCGGGGTATTTGCTGGCAATCGCGCGCCTCGCTCGCGCGGGGCGCAGAGTTCTCCCCGTCGTATAGCTGTCTACGGACACAACCGCAATAACATATAAACAAGTCTTTATGTCGCTGCCCTGGGATGGATGCCGCTGCATTCCGGTATGCGGCTCGTGATTAGGTATCAATTTTATTCAACTTTTCCCGCCTGTTTGAGGCATTTTTTATCTGAAATCTGCTCGACTTTCCGGCCTTCACATCCCGTAAATTTATTGCTGCGTAATTTTTCTGACTACAGACCTCCAGTATCGGATTTGGTGCAATGCGTATTACTTCGTGCAACATGCCAGTACCTTCGACAGCTGGGAGGCGGGCATTCGCTGATCACCGCGAGGGCAGCGTCACGATCCTTTTTGGGCTAATGTCACTGGTCCTGCTGCTGGTCATTGGCGCTTCCGTCGACATGGCGCGGTGGCTGCACGCACGCACCGAAACGATCAGCGCAGTTGACTCTGCCGTTCTAGCAGGCGCGCGCAACCTTCAGGTCAACGGCCTCGATGGCGCTGCCGCGGTCGCCCTGGCGCAGAGCTATTATGAAGCCAACGTGCTCGACCGGCCGGCGCTTGCGCAAGATACGATCAGTTTCAAGGTCGAGGAGGATGGCACCGCCATCACCGCGGAAGGCACAGCCCTTCTCGATACCACGTTCCTGAAGCTTGCCGGAATCAACTCCCTGCCGCTGCTGAAGCTCGCCGGTTCCGAATATTCCAAGGCGGTCCTCTCGGTGAACGGCAACGCCGAGTTCAGCCTCGAAGTCTCGCTGATGCTCGATGTCACTGGTTCGATGTGCAACAGCGGCACATCCAGCTGCACGAGCGGCGAGAAAATTAGTGCCATGAAGGAAGCGGCCAAGGATCTCGTCAACATCGTCGTCTGGGACAGCCAGGGAAGCTATTCTTCCCGCGTGGCGCTGGTGCCGTTCTCGGCGGCAGTGAATTTCGGGACGCTCGATACATCCATCTTGCATCCCGGCCCGGTCAGCCTGAAGTTGCAGAACGCATCCGGCGGTAGCGTGTGGTGGACCAGAGCTTCGACGTGCGCAGCAGAGCGCATCGGATCCAACGCCTATTCCGATGCCGCGCCGACAGACTCCGACCGCCTGACCGCTGTCTACACCCTCGATGGTCTTTGCCAGCCGGACAGCCAGAACGCCGTCGTGCCGTTGACGAGCGACAAGTCGCTGCTCAACGCAAAAATCGACGGCCTGAAAGCCGCGGGCGCGACGGCCGGTCATCTGGGAACCGCGTGGGCCTGGTACATGTTGTCGCCGGACTGGGGCAATGTCCTGCCGGCGGCCAGCAGTCCGCAGTCGTACTCGCTGGTGTCCCAGGTTTCGAGTTCCGGGCGCCCGCTGTTGCAAAAGATCGCCGTGCTGATGACCGACGGTGAGTACAACATGCAGTATTGCGATACTGGCGTGCGCGACAAGTATGCCAACGGAAGCAACTACAGCAAGGGGAACTGCGAATCATCGAATGGCGCTTCAGCCAGTCAGGCGCGCGCGATGTGCGCGGGCATGAAAGCCAAAGGCATCACGATCTACTCCGTCGGGTTCCAGCTTGCAGAAGGCGGCGGTTCGGAAGAGACGCTGTCGCAGTGCGCCACCTCGCAGGACCATGTGTTCCTCGCCAACAATGCAGCCGAGCTAAAGCAATCGTTCCGCAATATCGCACTGAAGATTTCGGATCTGCGCCTGTCGAAATAGCTGCTCAGCCTTCTTCGCAGAAGTCTTCACCGAAACCGTTGTCGACGAGGGCAACCAGAGCTTCTATGGCTTCGGGACCTTCCGGCCCCTTGGCCAAAATGTGCAACGTGACGCCGGGTCCCGCGGCAAGCATCATCAAGCCGAGGATTGACGTACCGATTACGGTCTGTCCATCGCGGGTGACGCTGATGTCTGCTGTGAAGCGCTCAGCGCACTTTACGAACTGCGCAGACGCCCTGGCATGCAGCCCCTTGCGATTGCGGATCGTGACTATGGCTTCGGGGTGCTGGCTATCGTTGAGTTCTGGCATGAAGCGGTGTGTAAATCGGGCTGGTTGTCGATTGCGGGAGAAATAGAGATCGCAGCGGCGTTCAGTCTAGTTGCCCAGCTTAGCCGTCGCCGGAAAGCTCTTCGCTGGCAACCTTGATGTACTTGCGCCCGGCTTCGGCCGCCGTAGCAACCGAGTCCTTCAGGCTCATCTCCTGGCGGATGCTGGCAAGCTTGACGAGAATTGGGAGGTTGATGCCTGCCAGAACCTCGACATTTGCCTCGTCGATCACTGAAATCGCAAGATTGGAGGGCGTGCCGCCGAACATGTCGGTCAGCAGAATCGCGCCCTTGCCCTTGTCGGTTTCTGCAATGGCGTCGAGAATCGCCTGACGGCGATCGATCATGTCGTCGTCAGCGCGGATGGCGACCGTTGCCAGCTGCCGCTGCGGCCCGACGATATGCTCAAGTGCCGACCTGAACGCGTCAGCAAGTCCGTCGTGAGCGACGATGACAAGTCCGATCATGACGGCGTGATCCTATTCCGGTACGGTCCTAGTGTAGCGCACCCGACGTTTGGTACCCGCTTGCGGCTGACTCGAAACCAAACGTCAGGTGCAAAAGCTACACTAGAATCATAGAGTTGTTAGTGTTCCTTACGGTTCTGACATTTGCTCGTAACCCGCATGCGATGGCAAGCAAATGTCAGAACCGGAACACTAGCGGTACCGTTTCATTGCAGCGGCGTCCCATGCCCACTCGTTTTCCTACACCGACACCTGATTGCCAAGCGTCAGCCCGGATCTAGTTCAGGCCACTCGCAAATCTGGGTCCTATCGAAAACCGACGCCCTATGATTTGGCAAGTGTCCTGGCATGCTTCAAGGCAATTTGCAGGCGCGCTGTCCCTTTTTTGCGAGCCCCGCACCTCGCTTTGCTATTCGATTGTCGGCAAGCGACCATGCCGGCGGACGAAATCAAGCGCAAGCAGGAGCTTCGCGGGAGCGGAGGATTCTGCAGCGTGTAAGCGCAGCGCTGGAAAGGTGCGGCCAGCCACGCCGACCTGCATCGCCTGCCCGGGCATTCTTTCGATGGACGAGGCCTCGGCAAGGTCGACGACAAGAGTCACCCTGGCGCTGGCGACGGCCTTGATCTCGACGATGCCGAGCCCGCGCACCTCCAGCAGATTGGCGATCTCGGCGGGGGGCCTTGCGAAAACAGCGTTATCTTGAAGGAATAATTCGGTGTAGTCGTCGGAGACGAATTCCGCGCCGCATGAAACCAACGCGTTAGGCGCCATCATCAGGCACCGCAGCGCGAGATCGGATTTGCCCGCGCCTGACGCCCCCCGAATGACAGCGGCGGCGCCGGCCAGCGCAATGGTCGTTGCGTGAATGCGCGCGGGGAGTTCAACGGTCACGGATTGCGGCCTCCAGTAGTTGCGCAAATGCAGGGTGAGCGGACCCTGGGAGCCCGCCCAGATAGCCGCTGAGGCGGGCCGTGTTCTTCACGATACCCGGCTCAGACGGCTCTGGCGAGCCTGACGAGTTTGTGGGCGATGTATCAACGGGAGGCAGACGGTGAAACGGGAACCGATCGGAGCCTCGTCGCGGCCTTTGGATCCGTAACGGTTTTCCGCCCAGATGCGTCCGCCATGGGATTGAATGATCTCGCGCGAGATGCTGAGACCGAGGCCGGAATTG
Source organism: Alphaproteobacteria bacterium BRH_c36 (assembly GCA_001516065.1). Taxonomy (GTDB): domain Bacteria; phylum Pseudomonadota; class Alphaproteobacteria; order Rhizobiales; family Hyphomicrobiaceae; genus Filomicrobium. The sequence goes on along the minus strand of LOEV01000236.1, from coordinate 22,822 downwards.
TTACCGCGGCTTGAGAATTCCGTAGGGCGGTAAGTGTAAAAACGCGAGAAGATCGTGTCGAGCTTATCGTCCTGGATGCCCGGCCCCTCATCCTCGACCGAGATGACAGCATCACCTCCCTCGATCCTGGCGTTGATGGCGACGCGGCCGCCTTCGGGAGAAAACGACAGTGCGTTGTCGATGAGGTTCGTCAGCACCTGACCGAGACGGCCGTCGTTGCCTGCGACGACAAAGTCGGAGGGATTGCCCTTAAGCTGGTACTCGATCCGATTCCCGCTACCTTCGGACTTTTCCGCAAAAATCGAAACCACGTCACGGATCACGGTCTCAAGTTCCACGGGCTTGGGCGTCTCGCGCTGCAACTGCGCGTTCAGCATCGAGGCACGCGAGACGTCGCTGATGAGCCGGTTAAGGCGTTTCAGTTCTTGCTGGATCTGGTGGACGACCTGTTGGCGGTCCTCTTCGGTGCGCGCGTATTCCAGCGACTGGGCCATGGAACTCGCAGCCGTCAACGGGTTCTTGAGCTCGTGAGCAACGTCGGCTGCGAATTTCTCACTGGCCTCGATGCGCTCGTAGAGCGATTTCGTCATGGCCGAGAAGGCCTGCGCCATCTGCCCAACCTCGTCTGCGCGATCGGAATAGTCTGGCAGCGTCGTGCGGGCGGTGATGTCGCGGCTGACGTGCTCGGCGGTGGCGGAAAGCCGCTGCATCGGGCCGGCGACCGTGCGCGCCAGGAACAGGCCCATGACAATGCTAGCGAGCCCGGCGACGAACGCCAGTGGCCACAGGTCGCTGCGCGATTCCGAGAGGACCGTGTCGATATCCCCCGGCAGCGTCGACAACAGCAGTACGCCAATTACTTTTTTGAAGCGCGTGATGGGGACGGCGACGGAGACGATCTGCTCACCCTTCTTGTTGAGCAGCAGCATCGCGGCATCCTCCCCGTTGAGTGCTTCGCGCACCTCTGGATAGGCTTGGCCGTTGGCGTTGCCAATCTCCTTGTAGACCTGAACCTCCTTGCCGATCAGCAAGTGCTGGAGCCTGGTCCAGAAATCCTTTGTGTTCGGCCGCTCCTCTTTCTCGCGGGCTGCCGTGTTGTCGTTGTCGTTAGCTGTGCCTGCCGACGGCCGGGATGCGCCAGTCGCCGTCTTGTCGGCTTTGTCTCCCGCACGGTCCTTGATGAACCGGGCACGGAATTGACCGCGGCGCAGGAGATCGCTGGAATCGACCACGAGGTTGCCCTTGCGGTCATAGATGCGAGCGCGCGTGTTCGTCGGCTCAATGAGACGGCGAAAGATCGGTGCCACCTTCTCTGGACGGATCGAGAGCTGTAGAGCGGCAAAGCCGTCGTCGCGGAACGGGATGCGCGCATTTTGCTTCGTTGGTAGCCTGTCAGTATCGACGAGGATTTCTCCGCGCTTGACCATCGCGTTGCCGGCAATCGCGGCGGCTATGATCTGGCCCTGCGTGCGCAACGCGTCGCGCTTGGCAGCGATAATCCAGCTCGAATCAAGGCTGAGGTAGAGAATTCCGATGAACAGGATCAGGAAGCCGATGAGGTTGGAGGCGAGGATGCGCCGAGCCAGGCTTGCGGAAATGAAGCGCACCAGCGGCTGGCGATAGAACCATGCCAGGCATGCCTCGCGCCAAACCCCGCCGCGACCAAACTTGCCGGCGTAACGGCGAACAGGTTCGGGTACCGGGATTTTTTCGAGGCCGAGGCGGGAGAAGGCTTGCGAGCCTAGCGCCTGCGCCTTGGTGCCGGCAGTGATCAAGGACCGCCACGCGGCATCGCGCAAGCCGAGAAGCCTCGACCCACCGCCGGGGTAGCGTTCGCTGTCGAGCGCCATGTCGCCTCGCTCTTTTTAAGGCGCTAATAGACCAACAGTCGGCAAGCCGGTGCGTGTCTTTACTGCCCAACACGCGGCAAGCCGGTGTGTGTCTTTAGTGCCCACACGCCGGCCTCAGGCTTCCTTGAACCGGTAGCCGACGCCGTAAAGCGTCTCGATGACATCGAAGTTGTCGTCGACCTGCTTGAACTTCTTGCGCAGCCGCTTGATGTGGCTGTCAATGGTGCGGTCGTCGACGTAAACCTGATCGTCATAGGCCGCGTCCATCAGCGCGTCGCGCGTCTTAACCACGCCCGGACGCGCCGCCAGCGCCTGCAGGATGAGAAACTCCGTTACGGTCAGGGTCACCGGCTTTTCGTCCCAGTGGCAGGTGTGGCGCTCAGGGTCCAGCTTCAGCATGCCGCGCTCGAGAACCTTGGCGGCTTCGGTTGGAACGGCACCGGGTTCACGCGCACCGGCGCGGCGCAGGACTGCCTTGACGCGCTCGACGACGAGGCGCTGGGAGAACGGTTTTGCTATATAGTCGTCGGCGCCCATCTTGAGGCCGAACAACTCGTCGATTTCCTCGTCCTTCGACGTCAGGAAGATTACCGGCATGTCGGAAATCTGGCGCACGCGGCGCAACAGTTCCATCCCGTCCATGCGCGGCATCTTGATATCGAAGATGCCGAGATCGACGGGCTCCTCGGTCAAGGCCTCCAGTGCGGCGGCCCCGTCAGAGTAGGTGCGCACCTTGAAGCCTTCGGCCTCCAGCGCCATGCGAAGCGAATTCAGGATATTGCGCTCGTCATCGACCAGCGCGATGGTGCTCTTCTCTTTCATGACCAGTCGCCCCTCGTCTTTCCTTGATCGTGCCGCGTCAGCGGCGCTGTATGGCGGATTGTTGTACCAATTGTGGCGTTCTGGAAAGTGCGGGCTTTCTTTTGAACACAAGCTGAATAAGCCGTGGGGCGGTTTCGGGCAAGGCCACAGTGCAAGCGCTTTTTTGTCAGGGATAAGAAATAAAGGTCTGGAAGAAAGCCGCTAACGCCTTGAAGCGCTTACTTGGCGCAGCTAGCCTCATGACCGGTGAGCACCGGAGAGAAGGCAATCTTCGGCGTTCCGGCTGGGCTCGTGGCGCGTGCGCGGCCCTTGCCTGATCCATCGCGTTTTGCGTTTCCAAGAAAAAATCAGTTCCCAACACGTAAAGAAAAGGGTGGCCCATGACCACGCTCCAGGCCTCGACGCAGGCGCAGCTTCGTCAGTACATCGAACAGATCGAGCGGCTCGAAGAGGAAAAGAAGGCCATCGCTTCCGACATCAAGGACAAGTTCGCGGAAGCCAAAGCGATCGGCTTCGACACCAAGGCGATGCGCAAGATCATCCAGCTGCGTAAGAAGTCCGACGTCGAGCGCCAGGAAGAAGAAGGCATCCTTGAAGTCTACATGCACGCACTCGGCATGCTTAACGAGGCGCCAAGCGAAGCCTCCGTCAACGCCTTCCTCGAAGCTGCGGAATAAGTACGGCGATTGCTGCGCTGCATTGGGCTGTCCATCGGGATCAGCGCCCTATCTGTGCGTTTTTCCAGCCTCGTTGGGTAAGGCGATCGACGAGGATCTTGTCTTGTTCCTGAGGCCATTCGCGACACGGGGGCAATGCCCAAGCTTGGGCCGAGCATGACCAGGCAACTCGCATTGCAGGTTCAAGGATCGAAAGCGGCGAATTTCCCTCAGATCTTCTGATTGTACGCGCCGACCTCCGGCTGCTGTGAAAGCAAGCCGTCGATGTCCTCGAATATCGCGCGCATGTTGGCTTCCGACGTCGGGCTTTCGACGACGATGACGAGTTCGGGCTTGTTGGAGGATGCCCGGACCAAGCCCCACGTGCCGTCTTCGAGCATGACGCGGACGCCGTTGACCGTAATCAGCTCGCGCACGTTCTGGCCGGCGATCTTTTCGCCTGCCTCTGTACGCCGCTTATAGATGTCGATGATGCGCTCGACGACGCCGTATTTGACTTCGTCGCCGCACTTCGGGCTCATGGTCGGCGACTGCCAAGTCTTCGGCAGCGCGTTCTTGAGGTCGGCCATCGACTTATCGGGATTGCGGTCGAGCATGTCGCAGATCGCGAGTGCCGCTACGAGGCCGTCGTCGTAGCCGCGGCCAAGAGGCGGATTGAAGAAGAAGTGGCCGGATTTCTCGAACCCGACAAGCGCACCGGTTTCATGGCTGAAGCGCTTGATGTAGGAGTGGCCGGTCTTCCAGTAGGTCGTCGTGGCGCCGTTTTCGACCAGCACCGGGTCGGTGGTGAAGAGGCCGGTCGATTTTACGTCAACAACGAACTTGGCGTTCTCGTGCAGGGAGGAAATATCGCGGGCAAGCATGACGCCAACCTTGTCGGCGAATATTTCGTCACCGGTGTCGTCGACGACGCCGCAGCGGTCGCCGTCGCCGTCGAAGCCGAGGCCAACGTCGGCACCATGCTCTTTTACCGCATCGGCGATGGCGTGCAGCATTTTCAAGTCTTCGGGGTTCGGGTTGTAGCGCGGAAAAGAATAATCGAGTTCCACGTCGAGCGGGATTACCTCGCAGCCGACGGCCTGAAGAACCTGGGGAGCAAACGCGCCAGCAGTCCCGTTGCCGCATGCGGCGACGACCTTGAGCCGGCGATTCAGCTTGGGGCGATCGATCAACTGCGCGATATAGCGCTCGGCCATGTCAGGCACGAAGATATATTTGCCGCCGCCGATCATTTTGTAATCGCCTGACAGGACGATCTCCTTCAGTTCGCTCATCTCGTCGGGACCAAGCGTCAGCGGGCGGCCGAGGCCCATCTTGATGCCGGTCCAGCCGTTGTCGTTATGACTCGCCGTCACCATCGCGACGCCCTCAACGTCGAGGTCGAACTGGGCGTAGTAGGCCATAGGCGAAAGTGCCAGGCCGATGTCGTGGACTTCGCAGCCGCCGGCGAGCAATCCGGTCATGAGGGCCTGTTTTACCTGTGCCGAGTACGAGCGGTAGTCATGGCCGACGACGATGCGCTTCCTGATGCCGCGGTTCTCGAAAAGCCTGGCGAGCCCCAGCCCGACGGCGTTTAGCCCCATAAGGTTAATTTCTTCGGGGAAAAGCCAGCGCGCGTCATATTCCCGGAATCCCGTCGGCTTGACCTGGGATAAGCGCTCGAAATCGGCCGTGTTGGGTTTCAGGTCGGCACGCGGTTTCGGCAGCATGGGGAGCGCTCCTAGCTAAATATCGGTCGATCGACCGGGATTTCGCGGCTGATTCGCCGCGAGTCCGTTTGTTGCTGGCCATCCCTATTGCAGCGAGGGGGGCGCGATCAAGTCATGGCGTGCGGTTTCCCGTCGCAATCTGAGCTTGCCTTGACGATTCCACAGACGCCGACGTGCGAACTCACGGAAGCAATGGTAAGAGCGTATGCCCACTATTCAGGAGATCTTTGTGACGGCTCGCTTCGAAGACAATCATAATCGCAGCGAAGCCGATATTCCCTGGATTGCGGCGGTGCTCGTCTATTTGGGCTGTACCCTGGTATTCTACTGGCCGTGGATTGCAGGCTCGGTGTCGATTCCATGGGATGCCAAGGCGCACTGGCTGCCGCAACTGCAATTCCTCGCCGGATCGCTGGCGCGCGGCGACAGTCCGTTCTGGAACCCTTACATTTTTTCCGGGCATCCGCAGGTCGCGGATCCGCAGTCCCTGATTTTTTCCCCGCCGTTCTTTCTCCTGGCCCTGCTCAACAGGGCGCCAAGTCCATGGGCGGCGGACATGCTCTCAATCTTCCTGGTTGCAGCCGGAGGCCTCGCCGTCATGACCTGGTTCCGAGACCGGGACTGGCACCCCGGCGGGGGGCTGATCGCTGCTTTTGCCTTCTCGTTCGGCCCGACGGCCTGGAGACTGCAGCACACCGGCCAGCTGGCGAGCCTCGTCTATCTGGCGATCGCGCTGGTGCTGCTCGATCGAGCTTTGCGGCGAGGATCGTGGGGCTACGGCCTGGGCGCTGGCGCGGTTGCCGCGTGCATGGTGCTCGGCCGCGATCAGATCGGGCTTATCGGTGTCTACCTGCTGATCGGTTACGTCGTCTGGAATTGGTTCGAAGGCCAGGGGGAACAGCGCTTCCGGAGGTCGCTTCTGCCGCTCGGTGCCGGTGGGATTGCCGGAGCGGCCCTGATTTTCCTGCCGCTGGCGATGACGGTACTGACGGCGGAAATCTCAAACCGGCCACAGATCACGTTCGAGGGGGCGGGGGCTGGTTCGCTGCATCCCGCGCTGCTGCTGACTTGGCTGCTGCCGGATCTTTATGGCGCATCGGGCGAAATGCGCAACTACTGGGGCCCGCCCAGTTTCACCTGGCAGGGAACGGGGCTATTCATCGCGCAGAACGTCGGCGTTCTTTATGCTGGCGCGGTCGCCTTTCTGCTGCTCGTCTGGTGTTTCATCAGCGGGGAAGCCTTTCGCCGCGAGATCAACTTCTTCACGGGCGCGTTGATCGTCACGCTCTTGTTCGCTCTGGGCTGGTACACGCCCGCATTTTCGGCATTCTATCATCTCCTGCCGGGCGTCGACTTTTTCCGGCGGCCCGCCGACGGCGTGCCGGTGATCGCTTTCCTGGCAGCCGTCCTGTCCGGCTATGCAGCACACCGCGTGCTGAGGGGGGAACTCATCAGCATGCCGCGGCTGCCTTGGATAATCGTCGGGTGCATTGTCGCGGGGGTGTTCGCTGCGGGAGGCGGGCTCGCATGGCATTTCGACCGTCTCGAAGCAGCCGCCCGGCCGCTCGCCATGTCCGCCGCACTCACGGGCAGTGCCTTCGGCGCGATTATCGTTGCGCGCTGGCTGCAGCCAATCCGTCCGATCCTCGCGCCCGCCCTTCTCACCGTATTCGCATTTAGCGATGTTGCCGTCACAAACGGTCCCAATACGTCCAACGCGCTGCCGCCGGAGACCTACGACGTGCTGCGCGCGGATACGGAAAACGAAACGATCCGCGAGATCAAGCGGCGCGTCGCCGAGGCTGTCAGCCGGACACGGCGCGACCGAGTCGAACTGATCGGGCTCGGGTTTCACTGGCCAAACGCCAGCATGACGCACGAACTCGACAACACTCTCGGCTACAATCCGCTGCGCCTGAAAATATACGAAGAGGCGACCGGTGCGGGGGACACATCCGGGGGCACCGACAGCCGCCGCTTCTCCAGCCTCATGGCGTCCTACAAATCCAAGATGGCCGATTGGCTCGGGCTTCGCTACATCGCAGCCGGCGTCGAAATCGAGAAAATCGATCCGAGCCTGAAGACCGGGGATCTCATCCTCATTGCAAAGACCAAAGACGCCTACATCTATGAAAATCCGCGCGCGCTGCCGCGGGTGCTCTATGCGAGCGAAGCGTATTTCGATGATTTCGAAAAATGGCCGGCGTTGGTCGCCAATTCCGCCGACCTTGGATTTCATCTCTCGGGGCTCGAGTTTCGCCGCACGGTTCTTCTGCACAAGCCAGGAACCGTGAGAGCGTGGCCGATGCACCCGCCAACGCTACCGGGTCCGCCCAGAAGCGCGATGATTGTCAGTTACGCAAACACGGAGGTGGTCATTGAAGCCGACGGGCCGGGGGGGTACGTCGTCTTGAACGACGTCTGGCATCCCTGGTGGGTTGCAAGCGTCGATGGTCAACTTGCCGCGGTCGAGCGGGCCAATTTCATGTTCCGTGCGGTTCGCGTGCCACCTGGACGCCACACGGTTCGGTTCACGTTCGCCCCCATTGCGGGGGCCATCGATCAACTCCGCACCCGTCTTAACTCTGGAACGGCACAACCTTGAGCGAACCCATCAGCCGCCCGCTTCACCTCGGCAGGACCTATCTGCGCGCCGTCTCCATGCTGGGCAGCGAACGAGGGCTGGCGTCGGCACTGGCCGGCTCAAGTCTGGTTATCGCCGGGGTGCAATTGAGTGAACCGGTGCTGTTCGGCTGGGTCGTCGATGCGGTAGCGCGCGGGGAATCGGCCGGCTGGTTGATCGCAATGTGGGCGGCGATCGGGTTTCTTGGCATCCTGGCCGGCGTCGTCGTCGCCGTGTTTGCCGACAGGCTGGCCCACCGAAGGCGGCTCGCAGCCCTTGCCGACGCGTTCGAGCAGGCGATCACCCTGCCGCTCAGCTATCACGCCAAGCGCGGCTCGGGTGCGGTCGTCGGTGCTGTCCTGCGCGGTACGGACGAACTGTTCTGGATTTGGCTTGGCGCGCTGCGCGAACAGCTGACCGCACTTGTTACAATCGTTCTTCTGGTGCCCGTGGCCCTGTTGATCGATTGGCGGATGGCGTCGATCCTCGCCGTGCTGGCGATCTGCTACACGGTACTCAACCTGCACGTCATCTCGAAAACCCACACTGGTCAGCGCAAGGCGGAGGAGCACAGGTACGGGGTCAGCGGCCGTGTCGGCGACGTCATCAGTAATGTTACGGTGGTACAGAGTTTCACGCGGCTGGCCGCGGAAGCCGACGCGTTGCGCGGCATGACCGGCCAGTTGCTGAACGCACAGTATCCAGTGCTGACCTGGTGGGGGATCCTGACCGTTCTGCAGAGGGCGGCGGCTTCGCTCGCCATGGTGGCTATCTTCGCGGTCGGGTCGGTACTGGCGGCGCATGGCGAAGTGTCGATCGGCGAGATCGTATCGTTCGTGGCGCTCGCCAACGTCCTGATCGGCAAGCTCGACCAGCTCTCCTCGTTTTCCGTACGCGTGCAGCAGGCTGCTCCCGCGCTCGACAACTATTTCGCGCTCGTCGATGAGCGCGCGGCCATCATGGATGCGCCCGATGCCAAAGCGTTGGGAAGACCCGGGGGCCGGGTCTCCTATGAAAACGTGACGTTCCGCTTTGCTGGTAGCGAGCAGGGCGTATTCGGGCTGTCGTTCGAGGCCGACGCCGGACGGACGGTCGCCATTGTCGGCCCGACAGGATCGGGAAAGACGACGACCCTTGCGCTTCTACAAAGGCTGCGGGCGCCCGACCAGGGCCGCATCGCGATCGACGGCGAGGACATCGCAGGGCTGACCCTGGCCTCGCTGCGCCACGCCATCTCGGTGGTGTTCCAGGACGCGGGGCTGTTCAACAGGTCGATCGGCGAGAACATCCGCATCGGCAGGCCGGAAGCCAGCGCCGAGGAAGTTGCCGAAGCCGCACGCCTCGCGCAGGCGCACGCCTTCATCATGGACAAGCCCGGCGGCTACGACTTCGTCATCGGCGAGCGAGGGGGGTTTCTATCGGGCGGCGAGCGCCAGCGGATCGCGATCGCGCGCGCGATCCTGAAAGATGCGCCGATCCTGATCCTCGACGAAGCCACCAGCGCACTCGATTCGGAAACAGAAGCGCGCATCAAGCGGGCGCTCGATCAGCTGCGCAAGGGGCGCACCACCTTTGTCATCGCGCACCGGCTCTCGACCGTGACGGATGCCGACGAGATCCTCGTCATGGACAAGGGCCGCATTGTCGAGCGCGGGCGGTTCAACGCACTGGTGGCCGCGGGCGGACTGTTCTCGCGGATGGTGAAAGAAGGCGGCTTTTCCGAGCCGACGCCGGTGGAGTGAGGGGGAGCATTCGCCCTAAGCAGCCAAGGCCCGTTCGAGGGCACCGCGTTATTTTCTTCGGCGCAGCGTCGGCTTCTCCTCAAAGACGACCGCCGTTACGACCTGCCGGCGTTTGGGCTCATGATTCGAGGGAGGCGCGAGAAACCGAACTCCTATCTCAGCGTTTTTCCGCCAGACAGCTTCGCACTTCACCTTTATGCCATCCAGTTCGACAACCAGCTCAAACTGGTCTGGAATGCTGGCGCTGTGCTTTGACTTGATACGGGCACCCGATGTGGAAATGTCGCGCACCATACAGGGGATCGAGCAATGGCCATTCATGAATACAGCTTGAGCGCCCTTAAGGACGCGGCGCCGGGGTGCGAGGCGACGATCAGGCTTGCCTTCCAATTCGGCATCGACTTGAGCGTCCGTCGGAAAGACCGGGACAATCGCTCTTTTTACGCCTGCCTCGCTCATGACATCCCCGATTCGGTAAAATTCCAGCCCTGCCCGCCAGAACGCGAATTCGCCGATTATTGACCAAGAAGACTTGCGCGGGGCTGATCCGCCGGCACGCTTGATGCGCGTACACGGAATGCGACGGTTTCGACCGGAAATGCTAAGCTTGAGGAAACCACTCTCAGCGCTGCACATTTCAGGATGCTCTATTGTCGGCTATCGTCTGACGAAGTTCATGCATGTGGCCGCTCGGCTGCGCGCTTTTCAGTTTCGGCAACGGGCGGCACCAAATTATTTCATGGCATTTCGGCGTAAGTACAACCTCGCACTCTATGTCAAGGCATCGATTGGGGCGGGCACAGTGGCGCGGCCGGTTATTCGGGCGAATGTCGTGCTCAAACTGGCATGGGACAATTCCGGGCGGCAGCTTTGGGAATGCGAAGGCTGGCAACTTCCCGGCCAACGGGAAATCGTGCATTGGGACGACCGGACGAACCCCATGACCGCCGCGATTCATGCCCTGGCGTGCGCCTACCTGACTGCGGAAGTGATTGCGGAGATCATTGCCACTCTCTCGCAGGACGTGGGCAATGTGATCGACCTTGAAGCCCAGCGCGAACTCAGAGGGATTGAGCGCCCGCTATCGGTTCGGACAGGCAACCGCATCCGCGCTCATGATTCGTTCATTGCATTGCCGGCCCATGATTGAACGGAGCGTTTACTGCAATGAAAAGGCCGCCGATCTTGCGATGCGGCGGCCATTGTTCGTGTCAGTGCGAGAATCGCGACCAGCCCAGCCTCAGAGCTTGTGGGCCATGCGGTGGCGCTTGGTCTCGAGATAGCGCCTGTTATGGTCGCAGGGCTCGGTAACCACCGAAACCTGCTCGACCACCTTGATGCCACGGGCCCGCAGAGCTTCGATCTTCGCTGGGTTATTGGTCAGAAGCTTGATCTCGGGAAAGCCGAGGTCAAATAGGATGTCGGCAGCCAGCGTGTAATCGCGAGCGTCAATCGGGGAGCCGATCTGCACGTTGGCATCGACTGTGTCGACACCCTTGTCCTGCAGCGCGTAAGCACGGATCTTATTTACAAGCCCGATACCCCGGCCCTCGTGCGAGGGCAGGTAGATTAGGATGCCGTTCGGCGCGTCGACGATGTGTTCCAGCGCCGCTTGCAACTGCTTGTAGCAATCGCAGCGCAGCGAATGGAAAATATCGCCCGTTACGCAGCCGGAGTGAACCCGTACGATGGGTGTCACGGAGCTTTGCCCGTTGGTGGCCCGATTAATCAGTGCCATGGCCTGATCATGCGGATCCTTACCCTGATATGCGCGTGCTTCAAGTTGTAGCTCACGGCCGCGAAATTCAATCGGCAGGACGGTTTGAGCCGCCCAGTCGATATCTAGAACCGCGGATTCGACCGCATTCGATCTCATTCTCATCTCCAACGGATGTACGGAAACATCCCAACCTTTTCAGTCATTTATCATTCACGACCAAAGAGGTGGCTGTCCTTGCCGCGTCGATTAAACGCCACAACCGCCCTATTGGTTTCATTGCCCCAGGAATGGGTCAGCACCATGACAAACGTCTGCGACCTTTGCGGCTTGAACGGGTGAAGTATAACTCCGCCGTCTGGACCGGTTCATCAAACCTTCCATCATGATATGGCGAGTGCCGAGTTTTCTTCCAACCAAGATGAACGCCAGATGACTGAACCTCGCTTGCAGCTCGCGAACGAGAAATTCTCCGGCGCCGAATGCTGCAGCGCAACAGATCATATGATCATCCGCAAGCGTTCAACAAGAGTTGCGTCGTCGCATCCCGCCTGAGCAGCTATTCAGCATGAAGGTTAAATACGATCAGTCAAAGCGCAATGAGGGAACCGATCGCTGCCCCCCTTGAAACGGAAAACGGCCGGCCGATGCTGCTTGCGGCGGCATTCTTGCTGGCGTTGATGACCGCGCAAGCGGCCGTCTTCGTGGAGCACGGCCAACGCGGCGACTTCGCGGCCGCCTGGCTCTTGCACGGCGTCGTCTATTTTGCCGCAGTCGCCGCGGTGATGCGCCATCCCGGCGGATGGGGCGCGCTTTGGATCATACTGGTCATAGCAGTTCTTCTGCGAATGCTGGCAATGACCGCGCCGCTCAACCTGTCGACTGACGCCTTCCGGTACGTCTGGGACGGGCGCCTCGGCTGGCAGGATATCAGCCCCTACCTCCACGTGCCGGCCGATGAGAGCCTCGCCAGCCTTCGCGATGCGGAGATCTATCCACACATCAATCAGAAGGAGCACGCGGTCACAATCTACCCGCCGGCGGCGCAGCTGATCTTCATGGCCGGGGTCGCAATTGGCGAGGGAATCGGCGGCATGAGAGCCGTCATGCTGATCTGCGAAGTGGTGACGGTGATTGCGCTGATCGGTTGGCTGCACTCGGAAGGACTGCCGCTCTCGCGCGTCCTGATCTATGCGTGGCACCCGCTGCCGGTCTGGGAGTTTGCCAGCCAGGCTCACATCGACGCGGCGGCGACGGCGTTTCTGACGCTCGGCATCTGGGCCGCCGTCCAGCGCCGTCAAGGCCTAACGGGGGCCCTTTTCGCGGTCGCCGCGCTCGTCAAGTATTTCCCGCTGGTTTTGCTTGCGGCGCTATGGCGGCGCTGGGACTGGAAGCTGCCGGTCATTCTGTTTGCGGTGATGGCCGCCCTATACGTTCCCTATCTGGGTGAATTGGGTCCAGGTGCGCTCGGCTTCCTCGGGCAGCATCTGGGCAATGAAGGCTACCGGGCGGGCTGGGGTTTCCACGTCATCTGGTACCTGCGCCATTTCCAAATCGCCGATCCGCCGGGCTGGCTCTATGCGGGGATCGCTCTTGCCGCGGTCCTGGCGCTGGCTGCGTGGGCCGTGTTTCGCAGGGGAAAAAGCGAATTCCGGCCGGAGCGCCTGGTGCTGCTCGGCGCGGCTTTCGTGTTCCTGACGTCGCCGCATTATCCCTGGTACTTCGGCTTCCTGTGCGCGCTCGCCGTACGCTTTCCCCACCCGGCGCTGCTGACCATGACGATTGCGAGCGTTGTCCTCTACCTCAACGTCCACAACGGGCTGACATGGACGCATCTATATGCGCTGGCGTACGTGGCGCCGCTCGCGGTATGGGGGGTGTGGGAGGCAGGGGTGCGGCTGAGCCCGCGGCTGCGTCGGTTGAACGACCGGTGGCTGCGGCCCGGATTGAAAACGACGCTTTGAGGGTGACGCGGGTGCGGGTAGGGTCTGGCGGGTCTGGAGCTCGATCGGGTTCGAACATAGTATCTATAACAGGGAGACGTCCCGGTGATTTCCGTCCTCACCGTGCTGTTGGCGTTTGTCGCCAGTGTCGTGGCTACCCACGTTTTCATCAGAGTTGCTGACCGGCAGGGGGTCGTGGCGGAGGCGAACGAGCGCTCGATGCACAAGGGCGCGACGGTGACGGGCGGGGGTCTGGCGCTGCTGGCTACCGCATTCGCCGTATTTCTGGCGCTGTGGCCGGTCCACAGGGTGCATGAGTTCGTGCTTCCGGCGGCGGCGCTGCTGGCTGTCGTGTCGTTCTTCGACGACCTCAAGCCGGTGTCGCGATGGCTGCGATTTGGCGCGCACATCGCTGCGGCCATCGCGGCCGTCTCAAGCGTACACTACGCGCAGATGATCTTCCATGGCTGGCTGCCATTCTGGCTCGACCGGGCGATCGCCCTGTTCGCACTGGTGTGGTTCATCAACCTGTTCAATTTCATGGACGGCATCGACGGCATCGCCGGGGTCGAGACGGTCGCAATCGCGGGGGGCTATGCGGTCGTGATCGTGGCGGCCGAAATGGTTTCGCCGTTGACGGGACTGGCGCTTGCCCTGTCCGGTGCCGCCGGTGGCTTCCTGTTCTGGAACTGGCATCCGGCCCGCGTCTTTCTCGGTGATGTCGGCTCGGTGCCGCTCGGCTTCCTCACCGGCACCTTGATGATCTGGCTTGCCGTTCAGTACTCGCTTGCCGCCGCGCTGATCCTGCCGCTCTACTTTGTCGCCGATGCCACCATTACGATCCTGATGCGGCTGAGGCGCGGAGAGAAAATCTGGGAGCCGCACCGCACCCACTTTTACCAGCGGGCAGCCCGTGCGGTCGGGTCGCATGCGGCGGTCGTGCGGCGGGTCGCCCTGTGCAACGTAATTCTTGTCGGGCTGGCGGTGCTGGCGTTGTCGATGCCGGTGACGGCATTCGCGCTCGCCTTAGCAACCGTTGGCGCACTGCTGTTTTGGATGGAAATTGCCTCCGGCACGGTGATCGCCAGCGAAGCCGGGGCGCAATAACCGCATGGATTTTGCCAGCTACGCGCAATCGGTGGTCCAATTCGTCGAGGAGAACAGGGGGTGGGCGTTTCCGATCATCTTCACGCTCGCGTTTGGCGAGAGCCTGGCGTTCGTCTCGCTTCTCTTACCGTTCTGGGCGATGCTGGTCGGCATCGGCACAGTCATCGGCGCCAGCGGAACAACCCACGAATTTCTCGTCGTGTGGGTCGCAGCCAGCCTTGGGGCGGCGTTCGGCGACTGGGTTTCTTACTGGCTGGGCAAGCACTACCACGTCGAGATCGCGGGGATGTGGCCATTGTCGCGGCACCCGGACCTTATTCCGAAGGGTCATCAATTCTTCGAGCGCTACGGAGTGTGGGCGATTGTGATCGGGCGCTTCTTCGGCCCCTTGCGCGCCGCCGTGCCGCTGGTGGCGGGCATCGTGGAAATGCCGATCCGGACATTCCAAATCGCCAACTTCGCCTCGGCGTTTTTATGGGCGGGCGTGCTGCTTGCGCCCGGCGGACTGGGCCTGAAGTGGCTGCTCGAGTGGATTGGGTAAGCATAGGCGGCTAAGCTGGACAGCCCAAGGAAGAATGCGGGCGTCACTTCGCGAACAGCATGGCGTCGTCGGCGAAGGCTTTGAACTCCAACGCGTTGCCGGAAGGGTCGAGGAGGAACATTGTAGCCTGTTCGCCGGGCTGGCCTTTGAAGCGAACGCGGGGCGTGATGACCCAGCGGGTGTCGTCATCGGAGTTGAGGCGGTCGCGCAGCTTTTCCCAATCCTCCATTGTCAGAACAACGCCGAAGTGTGGGACGGGCACGTCGGCGCCGTCGACGGCGTTCCTCACCTGGACGGCATCTTTCAGCGCCGGGTCGAGGTGGGCGACGATCTGGTGGCCGTAGAGGTCGAAGTCGATCCAGTGGCTATCCTCGCGCCCTGTGCCGCAGCCGAGCTTGCCGGCATAGAAGACGCGGCTTTCTTCGAGATCGCGAACGGGAAAGGCGAGGTGGAATGGACGGGTCATTTCGATGGCTCCGGCATGCGGTTTCAATAATCGGGTCGCGGCATAGCTTAGGGCGCGGGCCTAGTCGCTCTTTACGAGTGTGTCTGAAATCCAGCGCGCCAATCCCTCCTCCTCGATCTCACCGGCGGCGAGGCCAAGGATCATGACGGCGGCCTCCGGCTCCCGCTATCTCCAAACCCATCGGTTTATCACCCCACCTGCTCCATGCCCTCCAACTCGTCGATCATGCCTTCGATGACCTTCAGGCCCTTGTTCCAGAATTCCGGGTCGCGGGCATCGAGGCCGAAGGGCTCAAGCATTTCGGAGTGGTGCTTGGAGCCGCCAGCCTTCAACAGGTCGAAATACTTCTCGACGAAGCCGGGGTGGGATTCCTGGTAGAGGCCGTAGAGCGAGTTCACGAGGCAGTCGCCGAACGCATATGCGTAGACGTAGAAGGGTGAGTGGATGAAGTGAGGGACGTAGGTCCAGAACACTTCGTAGCCGTCGTGAAACTTGATCGCCGGGCCGAGGCTTTCGGCCTGCACGCTCATCCAGAGTTCGTTGATCTGATCGGCTGTGAGTTCGCCTTCGCGGCGGGTTTCATGGACCTTGCGCTCGAAGGTGTAGAAGGCAATCTGGCGCACGACCGTGTTGAGCATGTCTTCGGTCTTTCCGGCGAGAAGGGCCTTTCGCTCCTTCGGCTCGGTGGTCTCGGCCAAGAGCTTGCGGAAAGTCAACATTTCGCCGAACACGCTGGCGGTTTCGGCGAGCGTCAGCGGCGTCGGGGCGAGGAGTGCGCCCTGGTCGCGGGCCAGCCACTGGTGGACGCCGTGACCGAGTTCATGAGCGAGCGTCATGACATCGCGCGGCTTGCCGAGGTAGTTCATCAACACATAGGGGTGGGCGGAAGGAACCGTCGAAGCGGAGAAAGCGCCGGGCGCCTTGCCGGCCCGGACCGGGGCATCGATCCAGCCGTTGTCGAAGAACTTCTTGGCGATGCCGGCCATCTCGGGGGCGAAGCCACCGTAGGCAGACAGCACCATTTCCTGGGCCTGCGGCCAGTCGATGATACGTTCGGGCTTGTCGGGAAGTGGCGCGTTGCGGTCCCAGTGGTTGAGTTGCTCCATGCCGAGCCACTTCGCCTTCAGCTTGTAGTAGCGATGCGACAAGCGCGGGTAAGCGTCGTGCACGGACCTGACCAGTGCATCGACGACCGGAGCCTCGACGCGGTTGGCGAGGTGGCGGCTGTCGGCAACGTCCTTGAAGCCGCGCCAGCGATCGGAGATTTCCTTGTCCTTGGCAAGTGTGTTGGTAATCAGCGTAAAAAGGCGGAGGTTGTCCTTAAAAGTCTTCGCCAAGCCTTCGGCGCCGGCCTGCCGCTTCTTGCCATCAGGATTCGACATCAGGTTGAGGGTGGCCTCCAGGCCGAGCGGTTCCTTCTCGCCTTCGACGTCGAACTTCAGCGACGACATCGTTTCGTCGAACAGGCGGTTGAAGGCGCCGCGTCCGGTCTGGCCCTTCTCGGTAAAGAGACGTTCGATATCTTCGGATAGCTGGTGGGGCTTTTCCTTTCGCAGGTCGGCAAACCAGGGACGGTAGCGGGAGAGCTCCGGGTCTTGCAGCGCTTTGTCCAGAGCCGCTTCGTCGATCTGGTTCAACTCCAGCTCAAGGAAGATGAGGTCGGTCCACATGGCCGTCAGTTTCTCGGATACGTCACCGTAGAATTTGGCGCGCGCCGGGTCTGACTGGTTGGCCGCGTAACGCAATCCGGCATAAGAGCCGAGGCGGCCGAGCCGGTCGGCGAGCGCTTCGTAGTCCTTCACCAGTTTGGCGAGCGCGGCACCGTCATTGGCGATTTCGACGACATTGCCCTGGTAGGTTGCCTTGATGCGCCTGGCTTCGGCTGCGCCTTCTTCAAGGTCGCGCTTTACTTCAGGTGCATCGGGGGCGGCATAGAGGTCGCCCAGATCCCACTGCGGCAGATCACCGAACTCGGTTGCCAGGGTCGAGCGTTGCGCGTCTGCCGGGGCGGAAACCATCGTTTCGTCGTCAGAAAAAGGCGCGCGCGGGGAAACCGTCATGGGATGCTCCGTCATATGCGTGGGAATGCGCCGAAATCAGGCGACTTACCCAATGTGAAGGCCCGGCGCTCGGACATCAAGGTTCGAATTCGAACACTTCTCCTCACGATGGGTCTTTTGGGAACGAGTTGTTTACCCTTCTAGGGCACTGTTTGTCTCAAGTTGAGTTGCCGCGCAACGGATGTCCGGAGTTCGGGTTCCCCGTAATGCTTCGTTTAGCATCGCGTGTTCCGTTTGGCGGCGTGTGTTAGTTGTGAGTTGAGTACGAGTCCCAGATGGCCCAACGCGTTCTTATCGTCGATGACGATCCTGCCCAGCGCCGCATCCTCGAAGAGGTGATCAAGCGGTTCGGCTACGACACCAAAACGGCGGGCTCCGGCGAGCAAGCCCTTTCGATCCTCCAGGGCGATGGCCCGGCGATCTCCCTCGTTCTCCTTGATCTCGTCATGCCCGGCGTCGGCGGCATGGAGGTCCTCACCACACTCAACGGCAAGCCGGACGTGCCGCCGATTATCGTGCAGACTGCGCACGGCTCGATCGACTCGGCGATCAATGCGATGCGCGAAGGCGCGATCGACTTCGTCGTGAAGCCGGTCAGCCCCGAGCGGCTCGAAGTCACAATCAAAAGCGCGCTGCGCCTCGAAGAACTGACCGGCGAAATCAAGCGCATCAAGAAGAAGGCCGAAGGCAAGCTGACCTTCGACGACCTGATCCTGCGTGGCGAGGCCATGCACCGGGTCGTCCAGCTCGGACGGCGCGGCGCCAATTCCAACATACCCGTCCTCATCGAAGGCGAATCGGGGGTCGGCAAGGAGCTGATCGCACGTGCCATCCAGGGCGAATCCGACCGGGCCGGCAAACCGTTCATCACGGTCAATTGCGGCGCCATTCCCGAAAATCTCGTCGAGTCGATCCTGTTCGGCCACGAAAAAGGTTCCTTCACGGGGGCCATAGACAAACGGCTCGGCAAGTTCCAGGAAGCCGACGGGGGCACGCTGTTCCTCGACGAAATCGGAGAACTGCCGCTTGACCTGCAAGTCAAGCTCCTGCGCGCGCTGCAGGAAGGCGAGGTCGACTCGGTGGGTTCGAAAAAGCCGACCAAGGTCGATTTCCGCCTGATCTCGGCGACGAACAAGGACATGATTCAGCTCGTCAAGGAAGGCAAGTTCCGCGAAGACCTGTATTACCGCCTCAACGTGTTCCCCATCTGGGTGCCGCCGCTGCGCGAACGTATCGAGGATGTTCCGGATCTCGCCACCCACTTCCTCGCCCGCTTTGCGGCGGAAGAGGGCAAGCGCATCGTCGGTCTTTCAAACGAAGCCTCGCGGCTGTTGTCTGCCTACTCGTGGCCCGGCAACGTCCGCCAGCTCGAAAATGCGGTATTCCGCGCTGTCGTGCTGGCCGACGGGCCGGAATTGACGGTCAACGAATTCCCGCAGATCGCAGCCCACGTCGAAGGCTTCAAGGTCGAACTGCCGGCCGCCCCCTCGCAATTGCAAAAGCAGCCGGCCTATACCGGTCCAGCCCTGCTCGGCGCCGAGGCCACCGTGCCGCGCACTGTCGAAATCAAGGCCGGATCGCTCGGGATTCCGGCAATCGACACGGAGGGTGACATCCGCCCGCTCGATGAAATCGAAGCCGACATGATCCGGTTGGCGCTCGGTCGCTATCGCGGCCACATGACGGAAGTCGCCAAACGGCTGAAGATCGGCCGCTCGACGCTCTACCGGAAAATGCAGGAATACGGACTCGAGCCGCGCGCGAACTAGAAGTCGTTTTGGCCACACTCGCTAAACCGGTGTTGGGCTGAATTACCCCCGAAAGACGCCTCCTCTTTCGGTTTGCCAGAAGGGTCCGGTGCCGATGTGCCGGACCCTTTTGGCGTCTAACGCGATCGACCATAGGGCCGTCCGCTGCGAGAAGTCAGGCTAGCAATCCGACTCCGGCACTTCGTTGCCGAAGATTCACCGCCGGAAAACCAGCCAAGTTTCTGTTTGGGTTATGGAATCGTAGCTGCTTGACGATCCAGGTCCTGTTATCAATCGAATAATGCAAAATACCAGACTTTTTTTTTCGCTATCCTATGGCTATTGTCCCGTCGTGCTCGACTTCGAGATTTCAGCACGTCGCCCAATTCTATTGGATATTGCAGAGGGGAACTTACTTGGCATGGCAACTGCCTATCTTCATATTGGCTCTCACAAGACTGGAACCAGCGCTCTTCAATGCTTTATCGGCAAGCATCGAGACTGGTTAGGGGAGCACGGCCTCTATGTCCCAAAGTCGGGCCAGGTGAAAAACGGAGCCCACCACCAACTTGCGCGCGCGCTGTCGGGCCTGCCTGCCCCTGCGATCTTTTCAACTATTGCCGACCAGTTCTCCCAGGAGTTGCGGACGTGCGGGGGCCAGGATCTCCTCATATCCTCCGAGAGTTTTTCCATGTT
Organism: Alphaproteobacteria bacterium BRH_c36; assembly: GCA_001516065.1. GTDB lineage: Bacteria > Pseudomonadota > Alphaproteobacteria > Rhizobiales > Hyphomicrobiaceae > Filomicrobium. Next base: position 3,121 of record LOEV01000236.1, on the reverse strand, counting down.
GCTTCGGTCCCCGGATGTCCTCGATACGATCGTCGAAAACTTTTCCGTGCTCGGATATTCCATCACCATCATTTACTACCTGCGGAACATGCCGCAGTATTACAACAGCGCTTATGCGCAAAAGGCGAAGGCGATAAGGCAGCGCTTGTCGTTCCAAGACGAAATAAACTACCGCATCAACCAGCAGCAGAAGGCCCCGCCGTTGCCGCTTTTTCTCGTGGATCCGCGTCTGGAAAAGATTGTCCGGCCCTATAACACGAACGTGCGCCGGGCAGGAATTGTCACCGCGGTCATGAACGATCTCGGCCTGCCGCCTCCCCCCAGGGCACGGGCTGCGAAGATCAATAAAAGCCCTGGCCCGGTCACAGTCGATTTGGGCCGCTGGCTGACACGTCAACTTCACGATGAGAACATCGGACTCACACCTCTCCAGCTGCAAGCCTGTGTCAAAGCCGTCAGAGAGCTGGCAGAGGAACAGGAGGAAGCAGACGCCCGTTATGTAGGCCTGACGACCGAGACGGCCCGAATGATTGAAGTGGCGTTACAGGAAAAGTGCGAAATGATCGCCGAAATCATCTGGGGCGAGTCCTGGGAGTCCTGTTTCCCAGGAGAGCTGGACCGCGAATACGTATGCAACGACCTGGAACTCGTGGATGCCGAGCACGTGAAAGTGAGCAATTTACGTGCAGAACTGTCCATGCGCGTAGAAGCAATTCGCAACGACGAAATTCTGTCGCGCGCCCCGGCAGCGCCGCCGACGATCGCAAGCCTTCTACGTGGTGACGCCCCGGATAGCCCTTCGAACTAGAGTGCCGATGAACGAGTGCCGCAAAGGTCGGCAATTCGGATACGGGACAATAGTGTTCCATCTGCGGGGCCGAATGCATTTTTGCCACATCGATCGTCAACTTTAAGCTGCGGCGCCCCGTAACGCTCCGTTGGCTGGTAATGCGGACACTGGTTGACTACGTTATCCGCGAAGATTTGGCGACCGGTCTTGATCATCCAGGGAGACTTCCTGTTTGATATCGGATCGCGTGCCCGACTGAGAAGCACGGATGCCGGACATGCTGTTGGAGGTGACGATGCGCGGATTTCGCGGACTCTGTGCGGTGCTTGGCCTTGCGCTGGCGATGCCCATCGGACAGGCGGTTGCGATCGAGCCTGACGCGCCCGAACGGCTGATCACGGCGGAAGAAGCTGTGGGCATCCAGGCTCGCCGGCTGCTCGTCGAGAGCGAAGGACCGGCGAGGAAAGCCGATAAGAACGATCTCGAAGCGCTCGTGAGCTTTTATGCGGGGCGCGACAGCAAGCCGCTGTGGATCAATGGCAACAAGCTCAACCTGAAGGCTGAGGCTGTTGCAGCCGAGATCGAACGCGCCGGCGACTGGGGGCTTGACGCGCAGGCTTTCGACCTCTCCGGAACGCACGTGAATGGCGGTGCTTCGCCGGGAGATTTGGCCCGGGCCGAGATAGAGCTGTCGCTTGCCGTCCTGAAGTATGCCAGCCACGCGCGCGGTGGGCGAATCACCGACCCGGCGGCACAGCTCAGCACCTATCTCGACCGCAAGCCGCAGCTGAAAGAGCCATCGGTGGTGATGAGTGAAATCGCCAGCACCGATGATGCCGATGCCTACCTGCGCGGGTTGCACCCGCAGCATCCGCAGTTCTTGGCGTTGCGCAAGGCATTGTTGAAGTTGCGCGATCCAGCCGTCAACAGCGAGGGCGAGAAGATCGTGCGCCTGCCGACACCGGGGCCGCTGCTCAGCCTCGGCAAGAAGCATCCCGACGTCGCCTTGCTGCGTAAGCGGCTCAATGTCGTATCGCAGCCGCGCGAGGATGGGGACAGCTACGACGTCGAAGTGTTCGACGAAGCCGTGCTTGAGGCCGTGAAGGAATTCCAGCGGAGCGAAGGACTTTCGGTGGACGGGGTCGTCGGCAGCAACACGCGCGCAACGCTCAACGGCGATTCGGCGGAAGTCTCCGAAGACATGCTGATCGCCAACATGGAACAGTGGCGCTGGATGCCGGGAAGCCTCGGCGAATTCTTCGTCGATGCCAACATTCCAGAATACAAGGTCCGCGTCTTCCGCGACGGCCGCGTCGTCCATGAAGAGCGGATCATCATAGGCGAAATCGCCAAGCAGACCCCCGTCTTCTCCGACAATATGGAGACTGTCGTCTTCCACCCGTTCTGGGGCGTGCCGGATTCGATCAAGGTCAACGAACTGCTGCCTTCAATTGCACGCGGCGGGAGCGCGCTGCAGAAGCATAATCTGAAGCTTCAGTACAACGGCCGCACCGTCGATCCGAACTCGGTCGACTGGAGTACGGCCGATATCCGCCGGTTCCACGTCTACCAGCCGCCTGGCGGGGGCAATGTGCTTGGCGAGGTGAAGTTCCTCTTCCCCAACAAGCACCAAGTCTACATGCACGATACGCCGACAAAGCACCTGTTCTCGCAGCAGCAGCGCACGTTCTCGCACGGCTGCATGCGCGTCAGGAACCCGCTCAAGCTTGCCGAAGCCGTCCTGAACTATGACAAGGGCTGGGACTTGGAACGGGTGCAGCGCACCGTTAAAGGCGGCCCGGAAAACAATAACGTGGCACTGGAGAGAACAGTGCCGGTGCATGTCACGTACTTCACCGCGGTGGCCGACGAAAATGGCGAGGTCTCGGCTTTTCCTGACGTCTACGGACACGAGAAACGTATCAAGCTGGCGCTGGCTGGACGCTGGAACCAGATCGACAAGGGCCGGGATCATCTGGCACCGGTGCGCATCGACAGATCGCGAATCGTCGTGAAGCAACAATACGACAATCCGATCTCCGATCTGTTCAAACAGGCGTTCGGTTTCTAACTGTCATAGCCGACAAGCGGCAGAGTAAAACTTTCAGGCGGGCGGATGCGATTCCCGCCGACGATGACGCATGATCTGGCGCAACATCCTGGCAGCGGAATCGTGGCATCGTTTTTTTGTAGTCCGTTAAGCAGTCGCCGGGAGTGCGCTAGAGCATCATCCGACCATACACGATCGCAAAGAGCGATCGGATGGTCGGATAAAGATGCTCTAACATTATGATTCTAGAGCAACTTTATCCGATCCAGGAATCGCCTTCG
>LOEV01000235.1 GCA_001516065.1 Alphaproteobacteria bacterium BRH_c36 | reverse complement strand
AGGCCGCGGCCCGCACGGCGCGCGCGCAACTTGTGGCGGCGCGCGACGGCGTCCTCCTGGCCGAAGCCGAAAAGGCCCAGATCGCAGCCCAGCTGCGCGAATTGGACTGGAACCTGACAAGGACCGAAATCCGCTCACCCGCCGACGGTCTCATCACCCGACGCTCGGCGCGCATCGGCGACGTCGCCTCCGGCACCAAGTCGCCGATGTTCGTTCTTGCACGCGATGGCGGCATAGAACTTGAAGCCTACGTCACCGAGCCCAAACTTGCCCGCATGGCCGCCGGCCAGAAAGCCAAAGTTGAGATTGCCGGCGCCGGCAACGTCGAAGGCGAAGTCCGCCTCGTATCCCCGGAGATCGACCGCACCACACGGCTCGGCAGCGTGCGCATCTTTCTTGGCAGCGGGCCGCAACTGAAGATTGGCGCCTTCGGGCGCGGGACGCTGACCGTTGCGACCAGCAAGGGCCTGTCCGTGCCGCAATCCGCCATCCTGTTCGAAAACGGTGAGGCCTTCGTCCAGAAGGTATTCGGCGGCAAGGTCGCGACCGCGCCAGTGACGCGCGGCCTGACTTCTAACGAGGATGTTGAAATCAGGTCCGGCCTTGCCCCGGGCGACGTCGTCGTCGCCAGGGCCGGAACGTTCCTTCGCGATGGCGATGCGGTCCGCGCCGTCGCGCCGCCGCCGCGCGTCAGCGAGGCCAACTGATGAACATCTCAGCCTGGGCCATCCGCCAGCCTATCCCCTCCCTCGTGCTCTTCCTGGTGCTCATCGTCCTGGGCTGGCTGAGCTTCAATACCCTGCCCGTCACCCGCTTCCCCAACATCGACGTTCCTGTCATCCAGGTAATGATCACCCAGTCCGGGGCCGCACCCGCCGAGCTTGAAACCCAGGTCGCCAAGAAAGTCGAGGACGCTATCGCCGGCATCACCGGCGTCAAGCACCAGACTTCGGCGCTGACCGAAGGTTCTTCGGTGACGACGGTGGAGTTCCGCCTCGAGATTGATCCCGACCGCGCACTAAACGACATCAAGGACGCTATCGCCCGCATCCGCAGCGACCTGCCGCGCACAATCGATGAACCGATCATCCAGCGCATCGAGATCGAGGGCCTCCCGATCGTCACCTACGCCGTTCGCGTACCCGCGATGACCATCGAGGAGCTGTCTTGGTTTGTCGACGATACTGTCAAGCGCCGCCTGCAGAGCGTGTCGGGTGTCTCTGCCGTCGACCGCATCGGCGGCGTGCTGCGCGAAATTCACGTGACACTCGACCCGGACAGGCTTGTGTCGCTCGGTATCACTGCCGGAGAAGTCAACGCCCAGCTCCGCGCCACCAACATCGATCTCGCCGGCGGCCGCGGTGAAATCGCCAATCGCGAGCAGGCGATCCGCACGCTCGCCGGCAAGAAGACCGTCGCGGATCTGGCCGCGACCTCCATCGCGCTTCCCGGCGGACGCAAGATCCGGCTGGACGAACTCGGGACCGTCACCGACTCGTGGGAAGAGCCGCGCACATTTGCCGAGCTCGACGGCGAATCCGTGGTCGCCTTCGCCATCTCGCGAAGCAAGGGCGCCAGCGACCTGACCGTATCAAGAGCCGTTACCAGGGAAATCGCGAGCCTCGCCGCCGACTATCCGGACGCCCGCATCGAACGCATCGACAACACCGTCGACAACACCGTCGGCACCTACGAAGCCACCATGAAGACGCTGCTTGAAGGTGCAGCCCTCGCCGTCTTCGTCGTCTTCCTGTTCCTGCGCGACCTGCGCGCCACCGTCATCGCCGCCATCGCCCTGCCGCTGTCGATCATTCCGGCGTTCTGGGCCATGAGTGCCGCCGGCTTCTCGTTGAACCTCGTCTCGCTGCTCGCCATCACCATCGTCACCGGCATTCTCGTTGACGACGCCATCGTCGAGATCGAGAACATCGTCCGCCATACCCGCATGGGTAAATCCGCCTACCGCGCCGCCCTCGAAGCCGCCGACGAGATCGGCCTGGCGGTCATCGCCATCACCGTCACCATCATCGCCGTGTTCGTTCCGGTAAGCTTCATGGGAGGGATCGCCGGCCAGTATTTCAAGCAGTTCGGACTCACGGTGGCATTCGCGGTATTCTTCTCGCTGCTGGTCGCGCGCCTCATCACTCCGCTGCTTGCTGCCTACTTCATGCGGCCGGCCGAGCCCGAGCACAAGGAAGGCTGGGCGATCAAGGCCTACACGCGCCTCGTCGGCTGGACCGTTCGCCACAGCATCGCTTCCGTCGCGCTCGGACTGATGATCTTCGCCGGTTCGGTCGGTTCGTTTTACCTCCTCCCCTCGGGCTTCCTGCCGACCGAGGATGTCGGCCGCTCGCTGTTGGGCGTCGAACTGCCGCCCGGCTCGCCCCTTGCAGACACCCGCGATGTGACGAGCCATATCGCCGAGCGCCTCAAGAAGAACCCCAATGTCAGAAGCGTTTTCGTCAATGGCGGAACGATCCTTGGGTCGGGCGCCGAAGTGCGCAAGGCGACGTTGATCATCAACCTCACCGACAAGAGCAAGCGCGCCATCTCACAGGCCGAACTCCAGGAAGAGATCGGCCGCGATCTCGCTGACATTCCCGACATCCGCTATTGGTTCATGCAAGACAACGGCCAGCGCCAGCTTCAACTCGTCGTCGGCGGTCCGAACGCAGCCGAGGTCGAACGCGTCGGTGCCGCGCTGACAAGCGAGGCCAAACGCATCCCGACCCTTCTCAACGTCGTCTCGACGGCCGAACTTGACCGGCCCGAGCTGCGTGTCTATCCCAGGACCGACATTGCCGCCGATCTTGGCGTGTCGACGCAGGCCATCTCGGAAGCTGTCCGCGTCGCCACCATCGGCGACATCGGCGCCAACCTTGCGAAGTTCGACGTCGGTGACCGCCAGGTTCCGATCCGCGTCAAGCTTCCTGACAGCGCGCGTTCCGACCGCCAGCTCCTGGAAAACCTGATGGTGCCGACTGCCGCCGGCGGCTCCGTGCCGCTCGCAACGGTAGCGAAATTTGAACTCTCGCAGGGTCCGACCGCCATCGATCGCTACGATCGCAATCGCCGCATCTTGATCGGCGCCGACCTCGTCGGCGAATCGCCGCTCGGCGATGCCGTCAACGCCATGCTCGCGCTCCCCGCCGCAAAGAATCTTCCCGACGGCGTCGAAGTCAAACAGTTCGGCGATGCCGAGATCATGGTCGAGGTGTTCGAAGGCTTCGCAACGGCGATGGGCGCCGGTCTGATGATGGTCTACGCCGTGCTGGTTTTGCTTTTTGCAAGCTTCCTGCAGCCGATAACGATCCTGTTCTCACTGCCGCTCTCGATCGGCGGCGCCATCGTTGCCCTCGCCCTGACCGGCAACCCGATCAGCCTGCCCGTCGTCATCGGCATCCTCATGCTGATGGGCATCGTAACGAAGAACGCCATCATGCTCGTCGACTTTGCCGTCGAAGAGGTCAAGCGCGGCGTCCCGCGCAACGAGGCCATCATCGACGCCGGCCGCAAGCGCGCCCGCCCCATCGTCATGACGACGATCGCCATGGTCGGCGGCATGATTCCCTCGGCACTGGCCCTTGATGCGGGCGGCGAATTCCGCTCCCCGATGGCCATTGCCGTGATCGGCGGTCTCGTTTCGTCGACGGTGCTGTCGCTTCTCTTCGTCCCCGCTGTCTACATCCTGATGGATGACATCGGACAGCTCATCTGGCGGCTTGTTGCACCCTTCGTCGGCGCGGCCGACGAACCAGCCGAAGTCACCGCCTCGGCAAAACCAGATAGCAGCAGCTCTGCCACCGGCAGTCCGGCACCAGCCGAATAGGAGCCAGACGGGAGAATCACAGATATCGGATTGCTCGCAATGTTTCTTGCTGGAGTCTCAATGCGTGCGTAATGTTGCCGTCTCTCACCAAGTTTTCGGAGGCGAAGCCCATGTTTGACGCAAAGAGCATCCTCGAGTCCCTGGTGACCGGAGGCCAGCGCGGCGGCGCATCTATATCCGGCAAGCAGGGCGACCCCCTGAGTGACCTGCTCGGTGGCAAGGGCGGCGGTGGACTGTCCGACCTCCTCCGCAACATGATCCCCCAGAGCGAAGGCTCCAGCAGCAGCGGCGCCCAGGGCGACCCGCTGCGTGATCTGCTCGGCAAACTTGGTGGCGGCGGAAGCCGGCAAGGACCGGCAAGCGGCGGCCGCGGCTTCAGCCTCGACGATCTCCTCGGCAAGCTCGGCCAGGCATCGGGAGGCGGCGCGGCCCAGACCGGCGGATCGCAGTCAGGCGGATCAACGGGTGGCGCCGGCGGCAGCATCACCGACATCCTCGGCGATCTCCTAGCGCAGGCGAGCGAAGGCACGAAGGAAGGCGCCCGCAAAATCGACGATGCCACCGGCGCCAGCGGCAAGATGGGCGACCTCACCCGTCAGTTCTCAGGCAAGTCGCCGGAAGAATTGCTGCAAGCGCTGCAGGATCTGATTTCCAGCAACAAACTCGGCGCAGGAGCGGCTCTCGGCGGCCTCGGCGCACTCATCCTTGGCACTGAGACCGGCCGGTCAGCAGCCGTCACCGCCGCCAAGCTCGGTGCGCTCGCCCTCATCGGCGGCCTTGCCTACAAGGCCTACCAGAACTACCAGAACGGCAATTCCGCCGACGCCGCACGCCAAGGCGCAATCGAGATGCCGCCGACCGGCTCCGGATTCGAACCGGCAACCGTCACCAACGACGATGCCGTTCTCATGTTGCGCGCCATGATCGCGGCAGCCGCTTCCGACGACCGCATCGACGGCGACGAACAACGCCGCATCCTCGACAGCCTGCAGCAGGGCAGTGGCGAACTCGAACCGGCCGCCGAAGAGTTCCTGGCCCGCGAACTGAATGCACCAGCCACCCCCGATTCGATTGCCGCAGCCGTCAGTTCCAGGGAGCAGGCCGCCAAAATCTATTCGGCAGCCCGCATTGCCGTTGATCCCGACACGCGCGGCGAACAGCAGTTCCTTCACGAACTCGCGCAAAGCCTCGGCATCGAACGGGATCTGGCCCAGCACATCGACGCTGCCGCACGCAACGCCTGACGAGCCAACGGCCAAGCCGAAAACGATGCAACGCAAAACAAAGAAGCCCCGGACGGCACCGTCCGGGGCTTCTTGCTTGGGATTTCAAGTCGCGCCTATGCGATTCTAAATCGCCGCGATCACAAGTTCGCAGCTCAGGTCTTGGCCGCGATCGAAGCCGATTTGCGCTCCGCTTCCTCTCGATGGAAGAAGACGTCCACTCGCATCCCCGTCAGCAGCGGCGGGACACCTTCGAGGTCGACGAGCACTTCCAGGACATCGACGTCGTTTGGACGCCGCGGGCCGCGCGAGGCGATGCGCGGACTGCCAAGTGCACCGGAAATTTCTTTCACCACGCCCTCGAACTGCTGATCAGGGAAGGCATCCGACTTCACCACCACCTTTTGTCCGATGCGCACCTTCGCAACATCGCGCTCTTCGACTTCGGCGCGGACCCGCATCTTGCTCAGATCGCCAAACACCGCGACAGGCGTTTCGGGTCCCGGCGCTACAGTCTCGCCGATACGGGAAAAGAGGTTGAGCACGCTGCCATCGAAAGGTGCGCGAATGCGTGTCTTCTCGAAAGCTTCTTCAGCAAGTGCCAGATCGGTGCGGGCGATTGTCAGTGAGGTGTCCAGTCGCCCGGGCAGGGGCATGTCCGCCTTGGCATTGAGTTTGGCCAGTTCCGCACGCGCCTTCGCGAGACGCCCGTCAGCCTTCTCGGCGGCTTCACGCGCTGCCGTGACATCACTCTCGCGGGCTTCCCCGCTGCGTTTCAATTCCACCGTGTCATCACGCGCCCGCCACGCGGCAAACCGCTGACGCCGCGCCTTTGCGACTTCATCTTCGGCTTCCCGCCGCTCCAGCGCCAGCCCGGTAACTTCCTCTTCCTGACGCTCAAGCTCGCGCACGTCTGCTTCCGCGGTCGCCGCCATGATCCGCTGCAGGGCCTCCGTGTCGTCCAACTGGGCAAGCACGTCGCCTTTGGCAACCTGCGCGCCGATAGCGACCGGAACATGGACGATGCGCCCGCCGATGAGAGACGCGACATTGACCGCGCCCGAAGCAGGTTCGACACGGCCGGTCGCCGAAGCTGCCCAACGCGGCATATCGGTGCTCGCGACGTTCTGCGCTTCGGCTGCGTTGCCGACGAACAAGGAATGTTTCCCGCTTCCCTGCATACTGCCGTCGATGGAATTGAACAGGAAACCGCCCACGATGGTCGCGGCAATCAGGAATGTCGAGAACGTCGAGTCGATCTTAGGCATGCGCTTTTCGCCTCTTAGTGAGATCGGTAATTTCTGGCGCGTCGAGACCTTCCGGTCTGCGTTCCTCGCCAACGATAAGCCCATCCTCGATCCGCACGACGCGGTCGGCATAGGGCAAAGTTCTGGGATCGTGCGTCACGGCCAGGACGCTGCGGCCCTGCTCATGCGCGATCCGCGCCAGAAGTTCCATGACGGCATTGCCGTTTTCGCCATCGAGTGCAGCCGTCGGTTCGTCGGCCAGAACGATTGACGGCGACGATACGATTGCTCGGGCAACGGCAACGCGCTGTTGTTCTCCGCCGGAAAGATTGCCTGGGAAGTTGCGCAACCTGTGACCAAGACCGACCTCGCGGAGCACTTCTTCGCAACGGCGGGCCGCTTCGTAACCCTTCTGTCCGCGGACATCGAGTGCAATGCGAACATTTTCAAGCGCCGAAAGCGTCGGGAACAGGTTGTAGGACTGGAAGATGAAGCCGATGTGATCCCGTCTGAGGACAGCCAGTTCGTCCGGCGACAGCCCGGCGGTCTTAGTGCCGGCGACCGTAAGTTCACCCGACGTGGGCGTCATGATACAGCCCAGGATCGACAACAGCGTTGTCTTGCCGCTGCCCGACGGTCCCATCAACAGCGTCAGTTCACCAGGAACCAGTCGCAGATCCACGCCCTTGAGCGCCATCACCGTGCCGGCACCGCGACCCAGTTCTTTGACGATGTTTGTCGCCGACAGGACAGGTTCGGGCTTCGGCTTGGGCTTGTTTTCCTTGGCGGCTGGCGCCGCAGACTTCTTGCGTGTCATCGGCTGAACACCGTTGCTGGATCGATCTTTGTCACCTTGACGATAGCCGATACGGCCGAGATCGCACACATGAATACGGTGACTGTGAAGAGTCCGGCGGCAAGCTGCGGCGTCATCACGATTGGCAGGGGTGTCGATTGGCTGGCCAGCACGATCAGCAGCGCCAGCACCATCCCGAGTACGTAACCGATCACTGCACTGAGACCGGCCTGCGTTAGGATCACCTTGTGAATGTAGCCCGAAGACGAGCCGAGCGCTCGCAATGTCGCGAACTCGTTGATGTGGTCCTTGGTGCTGGAATAGAGCGTCTGCGCCACGATCACCGTGCCGACGAGAATGCCCAATAGCGCCCCGCCGATCAACGCGACGCCGGCACCCGTACGAAACAGCCATTGACGAAGGCTGCGCTGATGGAATTCCCCGGTCGTCAGTACTTCCGCCCCTTCGAGACGATTCAAGAGGTTCGTGCGGACTTGCTCGACATCCTGACCCGGATAGACCTTGACCAGATGGAACGTCGCCAGATCGGAACCCTCCGCCCCGACCAACGACCGGGCGCGCGACAAAGGCGTGTAGACGTAAGGTGATTGCGTAAAGGAGCGAACACCCGAGGTCAGCGCGCCGACCTTCACCCGGCTTGGGCCGATCTGCGCAGTATCGCCGATGCCATCGACGCCGAGATCTTTCAGGTACGTTTCATCGACGGCGATGGAGTCGGGTGCCTTGATATCCTCCCAGGTACCCGTTTTCAGTGACAAGGGCTTCACCGCGCCATCCTCGGCATCGGTTCCCACAACGACGACGCGAGTCGACCCGCCCGCCGGCTTGCGCCATTCAGTGAAGCGGACTACGAGCGGTGTCACCTGTGCAACACCGGGTGTCGCAAGTGCCTGGTGCCGCTCCCGTGTGCCCATCAGCAGACCGCCATCCTCGAAGCTTTTCGCCCCGAATGGCATGATCCACAAATCGGCATCGGCATGATCGATATTCGCCGTGATCATCCGGCTCGCGCCAAGATACAGCCCAAGCTGCACGGCAACCAGGACGATCGAGAACAAAATGCCAACCAGCGTGACCGCAAGACGAATCCGGTCATGAAAAAGATTTCGGAAGGCAAGCGTAAAGATCATTAAGCGGATCCGACTTTCTACTGTTGTTTATTCTAACGGCTCGAAACGCCCATGGGCGCCCCGTCGAATGCACAAGGACCGTTTTCCGAAAGCACCCGGAGCTCTTCCCGCCGCGCCCGGAACGGCCGATACAGCACACCCCGGCACGGCCGTACATGAGGCGTTGTATCACAAGCCTGCATTGAGTAAGGTTAACAATGGGCCAACATAATGTTATTGTGGAACAATTCAATAAGCTGCGTCACTATGAAGTCATCTTTCGGTGGCCAAGTCATTGTATATTGATAAGAAACTAAATACCTGATTTGTGCCCTTTTGATGGTTCATCCGAATACGATGGAATCCAACAGCGGAATTGAGGAATGCCATGCCCATGCCTGCTTTCCCGACACAAAGCCGAACGGCGCAGCTCTTTGCAGCCATCGCTGCCGGTTTCCTTCTTGCATCGCCGGCGGCATCGGCCGAGCCTGCGGAATTCGGGCTCTGGTATGATGATACCGGACGCGGCGCGGTCGAAATCGCCCCCTGCGGCGAACAGCTTTGCGGTCACATCGTCTGGCTGGAGAACCAGCTCAACTCCAAGGGTCAGCCCCTTCACGACATCTACAATCCCGAACCGAAGATGCGGGACCGTCCGATTTGCGGAATTAAAGTGATCGGAAATTTACGACCGCAATCGGATGGAACATGGGGCTCGGGCTGGGTCTACGATCCAAAAGTCGGATCGAGCTATGACGTCGAGATCAAGCTGGCTCGCCCCGATGTTCTGGAGGTCTACGGCTATGCCGGGCTGAAAATCCTTGGAAAGTCAATTTATTGGAAACGCGCACCATCCGACCTCCCGCGCTGCGGCGACAATGCGTCACCGCAGAGAGTTTCTCGATAGCGCCGCAGGCAATAAACCAGCAATAGAACGCAAAAAGGCCGGGAATCGAGTTTTCACCTCGCCCCGGTCTTTTTTGTTTTCCCATTGGCTGCCGGGTCAGGCCGCCGTTTGGAGCCCCGGGAAGCAGCTTCAGCCGGTAATTTCGACCACATCGGCGGTGCGCTTCGGAGCCGCGGTCTTGCGCTCCTGTGCGATACGGGCGACCAACCGGCCACTGAAGTCGAGAGCGCGTTCGAGGACGATGTCGCGCTGCCGGTCAAGCGTGACGATGTGATAGCTGTCGTCCAGCACGACTGCTTCAACCGGTCCGCCGAGTTTAGCCTGAAGCGTCAGGGCATTGCGCAGGTTTGATTGATCGTCGTGCCGGGGATGCGCGATCATCGTTGGCGCGGTAATACCCGACAGTTCGCTGCGCACCTTCTTCACCAGACGGCAAAATTCGAGCACCATGACGCCGGGCCGCGCGTAGACTTCCTCGATCTTGCGATTTTCCGACTTGAACGCATCGACCATGAACTTGCGGATGCGCTCGTCCTTTATGCCGTAAGGAGCTCTCTGGCTGAACCGGAACATGCGTGCAAACCAGCGCGTATGCACCAGCCGGTAGAAGTTGAACGTCCACGGAACCGCCCAGCCGTTCGGCCAAAGCGTCGGCGCGAACGCGAGCACACCGGCAACGTCGTCAGGACGGTCCTTGGCCAGTTTCAGCGCCAGGATCGAACCGGCCGACAGACCGCCGACAATAACCGTGTCGCACTTCTCGCGCAGCGTTTCGAACGACCGCTCAACTTCGCGGTACCAATCCTGCCAGCGAGACAGACTCAAGACATCCGTTCCGTTCGTCATTCCAGGGAGGATCGGGCACTCGACCGAGTAGCCTTCACGGGCAAATCCTTGCGCGACGTATTTCAATTCGAGCGGCGTACCGCCGAGGCTATGGATCAACAGCACGCCTACACGGCCACCGTCGTAGGAGAGGCCGTTCAACAAGGCCAGTTTGTTCGTCTTGCTTTTCATTGCCTTACCCAAACTCGCCGTCATCCAGCTGACATTTCTATGCCATGATAACAACACGTGCAAACACGATGCCGTAACCAACTGGGTCGGCTTGGTTAACTTCTGTTTTCCTGGCTTCCCCCGCTCCGGCCGGAGACGGGTCTGCCCCTGATGCCGCAAAGAACCCGCGAAACTCGTTCGTCCTTGGCTTTTGCGGCCGCCACTAGTCGATCGCGAACGCTCCGGTTCGCCACGCCCAGTCGAGTACAGCGGTGTTTAAATCCCCGACCCGGCCTCAATGGCGATGAGGCATCGCGCCGCAAGTTGTAAACACCCATTTGTGCAGCGCACAAAAAGCCCGATTTTAGCGGAAGTATGCAACCCAGGGTCAATAACATTTGATCTTTGTTACAGCAACGTAATCGATCCGGCTCACATCCGACTGAATGCCGCAGCGCACAAATCGGCAGGCTATGACTGTCGGAACCGAACCTCCGGTTCCCCGAGAGCTTCAGAACCGCTCTGAAGAGTGATTTAAGCCGAAACAGATTAACCGTCTGTCGCCTATGGAACACCTGGGATCAGGTAATTTGAGATCAAGGAGGCGATAGGAAACAAAGCGTTACACGCTCACGAAAAGATCGAGTGGAAGCTAGCCCGCCTCTGCCCGCACGCCCTAACCTTCAGCATCGCCACAATGCTGGTCGTCGCTCCACTATTCATCGGAACCGCCGCGAAAATGAAACAGTTCCTGTGGCGGGATCCGCTGCGGCACTATTCCTGACATGAAGAAACCGCATAGACTTAACGTGAGGGCTGTCAGCGTGACGTTCGAGCGCCATATATGCCCTGTTCGACCAAATGGCCTTTCGCCCCCTGGGGAGCAGTGCTGAATTAGGCTTAAATTCAAGGAGTGAGACGACTTGGCACGCATAATGAGACCGGCAATCTCGGGCCTGCTTGCCCTCTCACTTGCGGCAACTCCGACACTTCAGGCATACGCCCAGCAAAGCGTCACCCGTGCCGATATCGAAGCCTGCAATTCGCAGGATGAAGTCGCATTCCGCAGGGCCGTGGCCGAAGTGACTATGTATTCTCTGGAACAAAGCCTCAATTCGATCGACTATCAGGCGCTGGTCGCTGACGAATGGCGCAAGGGAGACGTCGACGCCATAATCGACGCCCGCGTCGATATCGCCATCAAGGAGGTGCGTGAAGAAACCAGTTGGGGCAATCTCCTCAAGTCCCTGGCCTACCGCGAGGAGGCCCAGAAACTCGCAACGAATGTCGCCGAACGCGTCTACCGCTCGGATGCGGTGAGTAAAGCCATCGAAGGTCTCGCCAGCGGCGTTGGCGAAGCCGTCGGCAAGCGCATCGAGTTCGCGGCTAAGGATGCTGCCCAGCCCGCCTTGCAATGCCTTCAGGCCTACCTCGGGCCCCGCTACGGCACAACCGTCTCAAGCCTCGTACGCAAGGATGCGCAAAAGGATTTCGCTGTCACCGCCGATGACGGCTCCGCAGACGTCACCCCCGGCACCGTGCTGCGCGAGGCCGGCGGCGGGGCAACCGGGGTGGCGATCCTCATCGTTCGTCGTCAACTCGCCAACCTTGCCCGTACCGTCGGCCAACGCATCGTCGGCAGTATACTCGCCCGGCTTGTCTCGGTTGTCGCCGGCGGCGTCGGCCTCGTTCTCATCGCCAAGGATATCTGGGACTTCCGACACGGCGTGCTGCCCATCATCGAGTCCGAAATGAAGTCCGAGGACACCAAGGAAAAAGTCCGCGAAGTCATCGCCGAAACCATTGCCGGCCAGATCTCGGCCCACGTCAAGCAGATCGCCAATGCTGCAGCCGATCGCGTCGTCGAGGTCTGGCGCGAATTTCGCCGGGCTCACCTGAAGGCGCTCGAACTTGCCGAGCGCAACGAGACGTTTCGAAGCTTCCTCGACACCGTTGCTCCCGACCGGCTTGGCCGGCTCGACGAGGTCGTCGGACTGGTGCTCGCGGAGGAAGACGAAAGCGGAATCGTGCGCCGTCTTTCCAATGGCACACTCGACGAAGCCGTCTCGCGCCTGCCCGATTCCGCAATCCAGATCGCCCGCGCCACGAGATCGTTGGAGACCGGCCTCGACTGGTATGCGGTCGCCGGCGACAGAACAAAGGCTGTCCTTGAGGAGGGCATCTATCTCGAGACCAAACCTGACGCCTTTACCTCGGCCACGATTCGCCAGCTGCTGGCGCTCGACGACCGCGTCGCCATTCTGCGGCTGGCCGGCCTGCCCGCCGACGCCCGCGCCAGTCTGTTCGACTTGGAACCTGACGCCTTGAAGGGACTAGCCCGCAGCCTGACGAAGGAAGAACTGTCCGAACTCACCGGCTACCTGACCGGCCTTGAGCAAGCCCCGCGCGAACAGGTCCTGCGTGCGGTGGCAAAGTCGCCGGCAAAACTGAAGCTCCTCGCCCGCGCGCGGGTCCGCCAAGCTGTGCTGACCAGCACCGATCAGTCGGCGGCGGTCGAAATGATGTTGCGCACGGACGCGGGCTTTTCGCCAACCGCGACCTGGGAAGACGTGCAACTCGTAATCGACGGTCGGGTCAGCCCGGTTCTGCTCGTCGACAAACATCCGTTCGCCCTGGCCGCCGCCGCCGTCGCTCTGCTGTTGTTCTTCTTCATTCTGCGCCGCCTGTTCGTCCCCGCGCGTCGCCCGACGGCGTGATCGGCCCGAATGGAAACGGCGAGGCGAGCGCACGAGCGGTGAGAGCGCAAAAAGCCCAGTAAGTAGGCGTGCTAAGGCACCCGCCAGGAAAAATCCCCTCGCAAACATTGTGAATAATATTGCGCCAGTCTGTCGCGCGTCATTGCGTGGAGTGGCGATAGCGATGCATGAGCGTCAAATTATGAAGCTCATTTAAAATGACACGTGGACCTCCCGATGCTCCGTAAGCAAAGCTTCGAGCGGCTGAATCGCTACCGCTACGAAATCGCCGCCGCAATTTGCCTGACGATTGCCGCGATCGGGCTGCTGGCTGCCGCATCGGTGAGCCGCAATGTTCCCTCACAGGAAAAAGCGGAAGGATCGCGGGTGCATTTCCCGGTGCGTGCGAAGTAAGTAGACGGCGCCATTACGGCGCTTCCACTCCCCCGGCAGACAATTGTCCCAACGGCACCGCGCGCACCAGTCCCCGCACGGAATTCCCCAGATAGCAGGCCTCCGCCGCCTCCAGATCCTCCAGCCGCAGCCGCCCTTCGACCGCGCCCCCGCTGGCCAACAGTTCGGCTCTGAGCGTGCCAGGAAGCAGGCCCGCCGTCAGCGGTGGCGTGACCAGCACACCGTCCCGCTCGACGAAGATCGACGTGCGGCTGCCTTCCGCCAGATCCCCGTCCTCGTTAAGGTAGATGACTTCGTCGGCGCCAACCTCGTCGTGATACTTGGCCCATTCCTCATCGTAGAGCTCGCGCCGCGTCGTCTTATGATACAGGAACGGATTGGCGCTGTTGAGCCTCGTCGGCGACACGACGTAGCCCATGACCTCCAGCTTGGCATCCGCTGGAAGCACCGTCACAGTCACGTTTACCGCCCCGTCTTCGGCAAGAGTCAGACGCACCCGCAAAGTCTCCTCACTGTGCGCCTCGGTAGCCGCCCGAAGGACCCCACGCGCGCGCTCTTCGTTGAATGCGAACGCATAGTAGGCCGCCGATGCCCTGAGCCGGTCGAAATGACGCTGTTCCAGCCATAGCCCCTTGCCCGGCTCATACAGCATCGTCTCGATGAGCTGGAACGGCTTCGGCGGATCGGTCAGGAATTTCATCTTGAGCAGGCACTCGGCGTATTCGCTGCCGCCGCCTGAATCATAGACCACGCCCGAGCCGATGCCCATTTCCCCCTGGCCGCCGCGCCGGATGACCGGGGTGCGGATCGCCACGTTAAAGAGCGAACGCCCCTCGGGCGAAATATAGCCGATGGCGCCGCAGTAGACGCCGCGCGCTTCAGTTTCGAGTTCCGCAATGAGTTCCATCGCCCGGATTTTCGGCGCACCGGTGATCGACCCCGGCGGATAAATCCCCTCCAGGATCTCCTTCAGCCCGATGCCGTCCTTCAGCGTCGCCGTCACGCCCGACGTCATCTGATGCAGCGTCTTGAAGGTCTCGACGGTGAACAGATCGTCGACCCGCACGCTGCCGATTTGCGAGATCCGCCCGAGATCGTTGCGCATCAGGTCGACGATCATCAGGTTTTCGGCGCGCTGCTTATCGTCGCTGGCAAGAACGCGGCGCTGCTGTTCATCGGCCTCGATGGCGCCAAGCCGTGCCGCCGTCCCCTTCATCGGCCGCGTGTGGATCTGCCGGCCTTCGCGCTCGATGAAGAGTTCCGGCGAGGCCGACAATACTGTCACTTCTCCGGTATCCACCACCGCGCCGTAGGCGACCGGCTGCTTGGCCCGCAAGTCCCGGTAGAACGTCAGCGGTGAGCCTGACAGCTTGAAGCGCGCCTTGAACGTCAAGTTGAGCTGATAGATATCGCCGGCCCGGATCATTTCCAGCGCCTTGTCGAAACGCTGTTCGTATTCTTCCCGCGTCCACGCCAAGGTGACGTCGCTGAATTCGTGGCTGGCGCTTCTGGTAGTCTCGTTCAGCCACTCGAGAACGCCCGGTCCCGTCATCCGCCGCGGGGCTTCATAAAGGCCGAACCAGAGCAGCGGCATGTCGCGCTTCTCCGGCATCAGCCCCGCGATTTTCGACTCCATCGCGTAGCCAAGTTCATAGGAGAAGAAGCCGGCCGCGTGTAGCCCGCTGGCAACGGCTGCCTCGATGCGCGCGATTCCTCCCGCGACTTCGCGCGGGCTATCGGCCCGCACGATCTCGCTGGGGTCGGTAAACAGCAACGATGGCGAATGCGTGCCCGAACTGTTGTCGAGCAGCACGAAGGCCTCCGAAAGTCCGCTATCGGCGTCCGCCCCGGCTGCAAGCCCAGCGCTTATATTGTGTCGTTCGCTCATTCGCCCATGTAGCCCGAAAGTCGAAAGAACGTCACGCGCCGCGTTGCGTTGGGACCGGCGGCAACGAACTTTTCGCCAATCTTTTCCGCTGATGAGAACTGCTGTGGAACCTGGCTGGCATCCCCGCCCAGCGTCGCCAGCAGCACCGGCCCCTTCACCGCGCCCGTGAACGGTCGCACCATCTCGAAATGATCCCGCGGCTTGGCCGTTTCCCGCCATGCGTAGATCGGCGTCTTCGCGCCGCGCATATAGTAGAGCAGTTCCGCTGTCATCGGCCGGTCGTCGCTCAAAATCGCGGCATACGGCTCGCCTCGCGCTTCCCCCGCCATGGCTTCCTGCCGGACCGTGTCCGCAACCGCCTCCCAGCCGAGCGTCCGCGAGAACGGCGCGGCCCCGAACGGCAGCTTGACCAGCCCCGCCGTCGCCATGCCGGCAACAAACAGCACGACGACGGCGGCGTGGATGGCCGCCGATGCCTTGAACCAACCCCACGCGACGTCGCGGATCATCGTCGCCGTGACCAGCACGGTTGCAGCCACATAGGCAACCGCTGCCCAGTTGGCATGCGCCCGCGACAAAAAGGCTTGCACCAGGATCGCGGCGATCACGGGAACGGAGAACGCCAGCAGCATCCGGTCGGCCTCCGGCAATCGCTGCCGCGAGGCCCGCCAGCAGATGACGAGAAGAGCCCCGAACAGAATCGGTCCGAATACGCCGAACTGCGCGCCGAAGAACTCAAGCGCCTTATCGGGATGCACGAGCGCTCCGCCCCATTTGGCGTTGTCCGCGGTATGCGAGAATGTCGCAAACTTGTTCTGCTGGTTCCACAAAAGGTTGGGGACGATCATCGCTGCACCGATGGCTAGCGCCGCATAAAGCCGCACGTCGCGCGCAAGCTCCCGCCGGCCGGGTGTTGCCGCCAGATAGATGGCAACGCAGACGACGAACCACGCCATCGCGTACTTCGCGTTGAGCCCGGCCCCGAATACGAGGCCCAATAGGATCGCCGGCCACCAGTCTTTCGTTTCGGCCAACCGCGCGAAGGCATACAGCGCAATCGCCCAGAACATCAGCAATGGCACGTCGGTTGAGATGATTCCCGATGACAATGAGACGGCGGGCAAGGTAGCGAAGACAAGTGCCGCCAGCACGCCGGTGCGCGTATCGTAGAGCTGCCTCCCGATCAGGAAGATGCCGAGCGCTGTCGCCGTATGCAGAAACGGCGAAGGCAGCCGCACGCAGAATTCGCTTGTACCGCAAACGCCCGTCGAAAGCCCGATGATCCAGGCTATCAGGGGCGGCTTGGAGTAATAGCCGAACGCCGGTTCCAAGCTCCAGAACCAGTACTGCGCCTCATCGAAGAACAGGTCCGTCCGGTTGAGCGCCAGCGCCACCAGCCGCAAAATGAGCAACCCCGCCAGTCCGCCAGCCAGCAGGCGGAGCCACTGACGGTCATCGACACCGCCTGCCCTAAGTTGCATATCGCTCATGTCGTGTAGCCCTCAACCGCCAGCCGCCCATCGAAAAGGTCGATCCGGCCACGCTCCATGCAGCCGATGCCTGACCTACTGCGGCGTCGAACAGGAGCCTATCCCCTCGGCGATTGCAAGGCGGCGTCAATGTGCCCGGCCACTCAACCTTTCGATGAGCCTTGGAACAGCCGCGACTCGTGGTGTATGTCAATTCCTTGATCAACCCGCCGGGGGGCCTTGCCTGGCACGATCCACCGCCCGGCCGCCCGCGCGCGGCCTGCGAATCTTGTGTTCAAGGATTCACAAAGGCTTGACTCCGGGCGAAGGTCGTCCAGCGTTTCGTGAACCGGATACACAAACAACGGACTAGACCAGGGTTTACAGGCTGACGCTTGGGACCAGGTGTCAGGGTCGGAACACTAGGAGCCGATATGCGCATCACCGTGGTCATTCCCGCGCTCAACGAAGCCGGGAACATCGGCCGCCTCGTCGCCGAGACCTACGAACATGTGCCGGCTCGCTCGCTTGCCGAAGTCATCGTCGTGGACGACGGCAGCGACGATACGACCCCGGATGAAGTCAAGGCGCTGATCGCTGACGGGCGCCATCCCGG
This sequence comes from Alphaproteobacteria bacterium BRH_c36, assembly GCA_001516065.1. GTDB lineage: Bacteria > Pseudomonadota > Alphaproteobacteria > Rhizobiales > Hyphomicrobiaceae > Filomicrobium. Next base: position 2,769 of record LOEV01000235.1, on the reverse strand, counting down.
CCTGCGGTTGTTGCGCCACGAAAAGCGCAGCGGCCAGTCGGTTGCGCTGCGCACCGGGATTACGGCTGCGACAAGCCCGGTCATCGCCACGATGGACGGCGACGGCCAGAACGACCCGCGCGATATTCCAAAGCTGCTCGAACACCTGGCCGCACCCGGCACCAGGGGCCCCGCCCTCGTCAACGGCTGGCGCCAGACCCGCAAGGATACCGGCTCCAAGCGCTTCGCTTCCCGTGCCGCCAACAAGATCCGCGACTGGGTCCTGCGCGACAACTGCCCCGACACCGGCTGCGGCATCAAGGTTTACTGGCGCGAAGCCTTCCTGCGCATTCCCTTCTTTACGAGCGTGCATCGCTACCTGCCGGCCATGTTCCAGACGTACGGCCACGAAGTCGCCTACGTGCCCGTCAATGACCGCCTGCGTCAGGCCGGCCAGTCGAAGTATTCCAATTTCACCCGTGCACTCGTCGGTCTGTATGATCTCGTGGGCGTCAGCTGGCTGCGCCGCCGCACACGCATCCCGGTGATCATCGAATCGATACCCGAAAAGCAGCCGGCATCGCTTCTCCCGCGGGCGTCCGACAAATCACCCGCTGGCCCGCTTCCAGGGGTCCTCGGCAGCAGCGGCGGCGGCGAGTGAACGGCACCAATCCCATCGCGGCCGGGCAAGGAAGAGAAACGAAATCATCTTTCGACGTTGACGGCGATCAGGAAACGCCCCCGATGACCACGCAACCCCTCGGCGAGAAAAAGCAACGCATGGCCCGCCTGCGCGCGATCCTTCAGGGCCGCGATAAGGAGAGCCTGCGCAACATCGGGTTACTGATTTTCACACTCGTCACCGTATCCGTCGGCTTCTGGCTCACCGCCAACATCATCGGTCTCGACGAGAACGGCATCCTGGCGCGCACCTTCAAGAGCTTTGCCGGCAGCCCCTGGGCGCTCCCTGTCGTTTCGCTCGGCTATACTGCCGCCTCTCTTATCGGCGCGCCGCAGTTCCTCTTGATAGCGATTACGGTCGCAGCCTTCGGCCCGACATATGGTTTTGTTTATGCGGTCGTCGCGACCCTCGTCAGCGCGTCGGTCAACTTCTTCATGGCCCGCTATCTGGGCGCCGATTGGCTTCGCCGCCGCGGCTGGCAGGGAATCGGCGGCTTGTCTGACATGGTCGGCCGCAACGGCTTCATGTCTTCGCTGCTCGTGCGCATCATCCCGTCGGCCCCATTCATCGTCGTCAATATGGGGCTTGGCCTCACCCGCACCAGTTTTCCCGCGTTCTTCGGTGGCACAGCAATCGGGATCATACCCAAGACGGCCCTGATCGCGCTCCTAGGCAAGGTTGTCGAGCGCGCTCAGACCGGCGACATCGAGGCGATCGAGTATCTTGCTTTAGCGACGCTCGGCTGGATTGGACTTGCTTATTTCGCCAAGTGGATCGTCCGCCGCCGGGAAGCGCACAAAGCCGGCGCGCAAGTTCAGCCTTAGTGGTCTGGATCGAACAATTGATTCCCGGGTGGAGGTCGTCAAATGTTTGTGAATCCAGAACACAATCAAAAGGTTGCCTAGTGTTCCGGGCTGACATTCAGATTCCCGGCAGGGAACCATATGTCAGAGTCGGAACACTAGCCCCTGGTGACTCGTCGTTGACTTATAGCGCCTCGAAAGCTGTTCCCGCCGCTTTCGATTGAGGAACCTCACCCCGCGTTCACGGATCCGTGCACCCGATGAATTGCCGCTGCCTGACCGGTGTTTGCGCGCTACAAGCAGGACAGTCGTGCAAAATCAATCCTAAGGAGCTTCCAATGACCTTCATGACAAACCTGTTTCGCTCAGGACTCTTCGCCGCAGCGGCAGCCGTCGCACTGATTCCGGCAGCCCGCGCCGACGACCACATGATCGTCAAGGAAAGCGCCCGCAGCGTTTCCGAGACCATCGACACGCTTCAAGCGGCCCTTGAAGAGAAGGGCATCGCCATCGTCGGCCGCGTTGACCATCAGGCCAACGCCAAGAAGGCCGGCCTCGAGCTGCCGCCGACCATGCTGCTCATTTTCGGCAACCCAAAGCTTGGTACGCCCTTGATGCAGGCCAACCGCAGGATCGGCATCGACCTGCCGATGAAGGCATTAGCGTGGGAAGCCGACGGCAAGGTGTATCTCGCCTACACCGACCCCCAGGAACTCAAAGATCGCCACGACATTGACGACAAAGACGAGATTTTCGACCAGATGTCGAAGGCTCTCGGCGCCTTCACCGACAAGGCGACCGCCAAGTAGCGCCGGCAGCTTCAGGAGCCGGCCTTTCATGCGAACACTGCGCTCGCGGTTTGCACACTGCGAGCGCCCGCTGCCTGTCCCGATCCCAAGGCACATGGTATCGAAACCGCGATCGCGCTTCATCTCGCCCCGGCCCGCATGGCCATTGCGGGATTTGCTGAGACGGCCCGCTTAGACCTGCGGTCGCAACGAAAGCCCCAGTCTTCGCCCCACGACCTCCCCCCGCGTCAAATCGCACACGATGAAAAGGTCGTGCGGGCTCACTCCAGGCTTCACAAGGCTTGGAACACTTGCTATACGTCCGCTCTCCGGTGCCTGAGGCATTGGAATGCGGTGCATGGACTTGCGATGGTGGGTCTTTTCTGTTGCAGCACCGCTTATCCGGACATCCCCGGACGCTAGAGCAACGCATCGGCCCGTGAGGTCCGAGCGCTCGGGGACATTGGTGACGCGGGGTGGAGCAGCCCGGTAGCTCGTCAGGCTCATAACCTGAAGG
>LOEV01000234.1 GCA_001516065.1 Alphaproteobacteria bacterium BRH_c36 | reverse complement strand
GGAGCGGGTCAGTTCGAGGCTGGCACGGCTTGCCGGGTCGATCAGCAGGTCGGAGCCCCCGGCAGCGCGGCGCGGCGCGCGAATCACCGGTTTCCTGCCGATCTGAGTGAGGTCGACGTATTTTAGCAGCCCGCCGATGGCCGAAAGTTCGGCGCGGCTGAACTGTCCGAAGGCGGTGAGATCGGCGACGCCGAGCCGCTGCTTGAGATCACGTTCGCCGGAACGGCTGTCGAAGTGCGCAGCCGGAAGCGGCGTCCGGGCTGCAGCGGAAAGCGAAATGGCTTGCGCAAACGCGGCGTCCCCCGAAATGCCGTCGGGGACCAGGAGTTCGCGAGGTGCGAGGCGGGCAAGTTCGCCGGGAAGGTCGGTCTCAGAAGCCGCGCCGACCTCGAATTCGCCGGTCGAGATATCAAGGGAAGCAAGCGCGACGACGCGGGTCGCCGCGTTGCCGCCAGCGCCCTCAGGGCTCGAAAACAGAGCGGTCAGATAATTGCGGGCGGTCGGCTCGAGAAGCGTTTCCTCCGTCAGTGTCCCTGGCGTCACCAGACGGACGACGTCGCGCTTGACGACGGCCTTGGAGCCGCGCTTGCGGGCTTCGGCAGGATCTTCGAGCTGTTCGCAGACGGCGACGCGGTAGCCTTGGCGGATGAGCCGTTCGAGATACTCGTCGGCACGTACAACGGGAACGCCGCACATGGGAATGTCCTGCCCAAGGTGCTTGCCGCGCTTGGTCAGCGTTATGGCGAGAGCCGCGGAGGCGGTGACGGCGTCTTCAAAGAACAACTCGTAGAAATCACCCATTCGGTACCACAGGAGGCTGTCCGGGTTTGCCGCCTTGATCTCCAGGTATTGGGCCATCGATGGCGTCGCACCTGCGGCAACGGCGGCCTCGACCGCCGCAATCCGATCAGTTTCGTCCAATGCCTTACTGGTCATCTTGGAATTCATTCGCGATATTCGTTTCGCCAACTGCCGGTCCCGAACGAAGAGTCATTGGGCCAGCCATAGCCTGCCAAGCCCCGCCGGGGAAACCCCTGGCAACCGGCCGGGACCTTCGTCAACCGGGAAAGTTGCCTGAACCATTGGCCTGACGGGTATGTTGTGCCCTGCGGCTTTGCAACATATCGTGGCGCTGCACTGCCGCTTGCCCGGCCCGCCGCCGTAAGACGATCGCGTGGCCGAGGCTTCCACTCCTGCCTTTTGGACCGCAATTCCCATGTCGCAACCCGGCCGCTTCACCGAAGCGCGTTTCACTCCTCAGGAAGCCTTGCAGTTCCACTCGCAAGGCAAGCCCGGCAAACTCGAGATCACGCCGACGAAGCCACTGGCCACCCAGCGCGACCTGTCGCTGGCCTACTCGCCGGGTGTCGCCGTACCCGTCAAGGCCATCGCCGACGATCCTTCGGCGGCCTACGACTACACCAACAAGGGCAACCTCGTGGCGGTCGTGTCGAACGGAACCGCGATCCTCGGGCTCGGCAATCTGGGGGCGCTGGCGGCGAAGCCGGTGATGGAGGGCAAGGGCGCGCTGTTCAAGCGGTTCGCCGATATCGACGCGATCGACCTGCTCGTCTCGACTGAAGACCCGGAAGCATTCGTCAATTGCGTCAAGTATCTGGGGCCCAGCTTCGGGGGCATCAACCTCGAAGACATCAAGGCGCCCGAGTGCTTCATCATCGAGGAACAGCTGAAAGAGCTGCTCGACATCCCGGTGTTCCACGACGACCAGCACGGCACGGCGATCGTCGTGTCGGCGGGCATCCTCAACGCGCTGAAGATCGTCGGAAAGGATATCGGTGAGGTCAAAATGGTGGCGAGCGGAGCCGGTGCGGCTGCGCTCGCCTGCCTCAACCTTCTCGTCACGATGGGCCTTAAACAAGAAAATCTCATCGTCAGCGACATCGAGGGCGTCGTCTACCAGGGCCGCAAGGAACTGATGGACCGCTACAAGGAGCCGTTCGCGCGCAAGACCAAGATGCGGACGCTGGCCGAAGCCATAAAGGGCGCCGACATATTCCTCGGATTGTCGGCGGGCGGCATCGTCAGCCGCGAGATGGTGGCGAGCATGGCCGACAAGCCGATCATCTTCGCGATGGCCAACCCGGAACCCGAAATTTCGCCCGAAGACGTGTTGGCGGTGCGCAGCGACGCGGTGATGGCGACGGGGCGGTCGGACTATCCCAACCAGGTCAACAACGTCTTGTGCTTCCCGTTCATCTTCCGGGGCGCGCTCGATGTGCAAGCTTCCACGATCAATGACGCGATGAAGGTTGCGGCGGCGGAAGCGCTTGCCGAACTCGCGCGCGAGGACGTCCCCGACCAGGTGGCGCGCGCCTACCAGGGGCGACGGGCGATGTTCGGTCCCGAGTACATCATCCCCGCGCCCTTCGACCCGCGTCTCATCTCGGCCATTCCGCCTGCAGTCGCCAAGGCGGCGATGGACACGGGCGTGGCGCGCGCGCCGATTGCCGACATGGAACAATACGTGGCCCGCCTCAGGGGGCGGCTCGACCCGCTGTCGGACTGGCTGCAGTCCATTTTCGAGAAAGTGCGCAGCGATCCCAAACGCGTGATATTCGCGGAGGGCGAGGAGCCGGCCGTTATCCGGGCCGCCAACACTTTCTATTCGCAAGGCTTCGGACAGCCGATGCTGGTTGGCACGAGGGCCAGGGTCAAAGAAACTTTCGAAGGACTTGGGATTGCACTGCGCCCGGAATTCGAGCTGCACGACACGCGCCTTTCCCCCTACGTCGAGGAGTTTACCGACTACCTTTACGAGCGCCTGCAGCGGCGCGGATACCTCAGGCGCGACTGCCTGCGCATCGTACAGAACGAACGCAATGTCTATTCCGCGCTGATGGTGGCGCACGGCTATGCCGATGCAATGGTATCCGGTGTAACGCGCAGTTGGGCCGGAATTTTCAAGGACGTGCACCGTGTGCTCGACGTGGCCCCTGAACGTACGGTCATCGGTGTGAGCCTGGCAATTTCGCGCGGGCGGGCGGTGCTGATCGCCGACACCTCGATCCACGACATTCCCACGGCCGACGAGATGGCGCGGATCGCCGTCGAGGCCGCGGGGGCTGCGCGCAGTTTCGGCATCGAGCCCAGGGTGGCGCTGCTCGCCTATTCAACGTTCGGACAACCTCGCGGCGAACGGTCGGACGACGTGCGCAAGGCGGTCCAGATGCTCGACGAAATGGGCGTCGACTTCGAGTACGACGGGGACATGGCCGCCGACGTGGCGCTCAACCCCGAGCTCATGTCGCTTTATCCGTTCTGCCGGCTGTCGGATACCGCCAACGTCCTCGTCATGCCGGCCTTCCACGCGGCGTCCATCTCGACGAAGATGCTGCGCGAACTTGGCGGAGCGACCATCATCGGGCCGATCCTCGTCGGGATGCAGAAGCCGGTGCAGATCTGCTCGCTGGGATCGCGCGATTCCGACATCGTCAACATGGCTGTGATCGCTGCCTATGAAGCGGGCTGGTAGGTCGGCGGGCGCGCCATGACAATCGCAGTCATGACAGTTCGACTCATGATGCTTGCGGGCATGCCATGAACTGGCTCGACTGGCTGGCTATCGGCGCCTACGGCGTTTCCGTGATGGCACTCGGCCTTCTTGTCAGCGGGCGCGCGGAAACCGAAACCGATTATTTTCTCGCTGGCCGAAAGGAGGGATGGCTCCCGGTCGCGGCTTCGACGTGGGCGACCAAGCTTTCTGCGCTGACATTCATCGGCGTGCCCGGCGTGGCAATAGCGGGCAATTTCGCCTACGTGCAGCTCTGGTTCGGCTCGTTTTTGGCGGCCTATCTCGTTGCGACTGTGTTCGTGCGCGAATTCTACCGGCTACAGGTCGCCACGGTCTACGAATACCTGGGTTTGAGGATCGGACCTTGGACACGGACCAGCGGCACGCTGGTTTTCATCGTCAGCCGGTGTCTTGCAAGCGCCGTGCGGCTCGCCGGCTGCGCCATTGCGATCTCGGTTTTCTTCGACCTCGGCCTTTTCGAGTCGATCGGGCTGATCGCCGGAATCGCAGCGTTGTATGTTCTGACCGGCGGCCTGCGCGCCGTCATTTGGACCGACGTCCTGCAGCTCTTATTATTCCTCTCGGGGGCTGTCGCCACAATCATCTATGTCGGGCTGACGCTGCCTGGTGGATTTTCGCAGATCGTCACGGCCGGCATGGAGGCCGACAAGTTCCAGATCTTCGATTTCCGTTTCGATGTTGCCGACCCGGCGACGTTCTGGATGGGCAACCTTTTCGCGCTCGTCCTTGGACTTGCCACGGGCGGTGCCGACCAGGACATTGCGCAGCGTGCACTGGCATGCCCGAATGCCCGGGTGGCAGGGACGGCGGTCACGGCTGCAGGTGGCGCCGACCTCGTCAGCACGCTCCTGTTCCTCAGCGCCGGAGTGGCGGTTTACGCCTACTACCAGGCATTCCCACAGGAAGCCGTCAGCGCGTTGATAAGCGAGAACCACTTCGACTACGTGTTCCCCCATTTCATCCGGCACGAGTTGCCGCCCGGCCTGCGCGGCCTATTGATCGCGGGTCTGCTGGCAGCGGCGATGTCGTCCCTCGATTCAGCTCTCAGCGGCTTGGCGTCATCGGCCTATTTTGATCTCGGCCTGATGCGCCGCAGCCGATCCGGCGGCGTACTCAGCGGTCCGCGGGTTCTGGTCGTCGTGTTTGCCATCATTCTTGCAGCGATCGCGATCTGGTTCGGCCGGCAGCCGTCCATCCTGTGGTTCGGGTTGCAGATCATGGGCTACACCTATGGCGGGCTGCTCGGGCTATTTGCTGTCGCCTTCTATCTGCGCGGCGTCGCCGACGACGTTGCAAGCGTGATCGCCGTATTCTCCAGTATCGCCGTCGTTCTCATTGCTACGCAGTGGGGCTTCGGCTTCGGACTCGGAGTAGTCGCCTGGCCGTGGGCCGTCATTATCGGCGTAGGGTGGACGTGTCTTGCCGCGGCGCTGATCGGATCGGTGCGCAGGCGCGCCGGCACCTGACGAGAGTGGCGGACATTTTTCTGCGAAATGCACAATTGTGCGCTCTTTGTCATTGCAACGCCGCAATGCGACTTGTGAGTTGTTTGACCGCATTGAGCATTTCAAGGATTGGTCTTGCCCCGTTTTACCGCATACTTGTTCGCCGTCATCACTCTGGCCACGTCGGCGCAGACGTTTGCTGGATCTCCCGAACCGGTGCTCGTCGCAAAGCCCCAACTGGCCGTTCCTCCAATGAAGCGTATCGACATCTCCCCGGAACTTGCAGAGAAGGTCGGCCAGCAAGTATGGCTCAACGAGACCGGGGGGAAGCGCGATGCGATCACGGCGTGGAACGCTTCGGAAGACTTCGCTTCGCTCGGGATTGGACATTTCATCTGGTTTTCGCAGGGTCTCGAAACGCGCTTCGTCGAAAGCTTTCCTGCCATGCTCGAATACCTCCGCGGCCGTGGCGCAAGACCGCCTGAATGGCTCGACGTCACTCCCGTGCCGCCGTCTCCGTGGAAATCGAAGCGCCAGTTCCAACGCGAATTTCATTCGGAGCGAATGACGAGCCTGCGGGAATTCCTGTTCGACACCTTCGGGCTGCAGGCGCAATTTCTCGCGCTCAGAATGCAGGAGGCGCTGCCGCGGATCGAAGCGAGCCTTGCCGACAGAAGCGCGCGCGAACATGTCCGGCGACAGTTCAACCGCGTCGTCGCCGCTTCGAAGGATCTCTACCCCCTGATCGATTACATCAACTTCAAGGGTGAGGGGATCAGCGAGACCGAGACGTTCCCCAACCGCGATACCCGCGAACCCGAAGGCTGGGGGCTCAAGCAAGTTCTCCTCGCGATGCAGGGAAGCTCAAGCAAGCCCGCCGACGTCCTCGGCGAATTCGCGGATGCAGCGCGCTCTGCGCTCAAGCGGCGCATCGCCAACAACCCTCCCGACGAGCGCTGGCAGCACGGCTGGCTCGCGCGCGTGGAGACCTACCGCAGGCCGCTCGATCCACATTAGATAGGGTGGTGTTCAAAGCCAGAGCAGGGTGCATCGCTTTTTTGCTCCCGCTGCCACTTCTTTGAGCCGCATCGAGACGAATTTTCCTTGCGAAGGCGCTCAATACGAATAGGCTTGCCGTGAACACTTCACGATCACGCCCGCGAACCGCAGTTACCGTACCAGGAGTTCAGCCGATGACTTCTCGACGAACGAAATCAATTTCTGCCGGCCTTTCAGTTGCCTGCGCCTTCGCCCTGACCGTCGCAAGCAGCGTTGCCGTAATGGCCCAGGAGACGATCAACTACGGCGTCCAACCCGCAACCCAGCCGATCTACATCGCGAAGGCGCTTGGCCTCCTCGACGAAATCGAGAAGAAGCACAACGTAAAGATCGAGTTCCGCTCGTTTTCCTACGGCGCTCCCGAAAACCAGGCCATGGCGGCTGGCGAACTGCAGATTGCTTCTGCCGGCATGGGGCCTGCGATCGTCGCTTCGGCGCGGCTGCCTGCAAAACTGATCGCGATCTCGATCCTCGAGCAGACGGCGATCCTGGTGCCCATCGACAGCGAGGTCAAATCGCTGGCCGACCTGAAGGGCAAGCGCATCGCTTTTCCCGGTGAGGGCTCGCAACAATATCCGCTGCTGATCAAGGCGCTGGCGGACGCGGGCCTGAAAATCTCTGACATCGAGCTATTCAAGACGAAGGGCTCGGACGTGCCTACGTTGCTTCAGCAGAAATCGGTTGACGCCGGCATCACCTGGGACCCGCACGTTTCCAACGCGCTCGCCGCCGGCCACTCGAAGGTTCTCCTGAAGGCCGAAAAAATCCTGCCGATCAAGGAAAAACACTACATCGGCAATGGCGAGTACGCGCGTGAAGACTTCATCGCCAAGCACCCCGAACTCGTCCAGGATCTCATTACGGCGAACGTGAAGGCGATCGAATTCATCGTCAAGGATCCAAAGAAAGCCGGAGAATACTGGGCCGAGCAAATCGGCTTCCCGCAGAAAGTCATCGACTACTCGCTGAGCGAGGGTATTTCCGTCTATTCGACCGACATCGTGCCGGGACAGGATACGATCGACGCGTACACCAAGTTCCTGAAGGATGCGAAGATCCTCAATGCGGATGACAACCCTAAGGTCGACGGGTCGTTTGCGACCAAAGCTCTTGCAGAAATCAAGTAGGACCCGGCGGCAACAAAGACAAAGGCACAGGTGCTGATGCGTGAGGAACGCGGACTGTTCGGGCACCTGCTGCCTTATCTTTACGCGGCGACGTTCATCGTCGTTGTCTGGCAGCTCGTGGTGACGTTGACGAAGCCGCACGTGTCGCTGCTGCCGCCGCCCTATCTGGTCGCGCAGGGCTTCTATGAACTTGTCGCCAGCGGACAGCTGTTCGTGCATGCCGGCGTCAGTCTTGCGCGGGTGTTGTCGGCATGGTTCCTGTCGATGTTGATCGCGGTGCCGCTTGGGCTCGCAATGGGCCGCAGCCGGCTGATTGAACGGCTGGTCGATCCGGTGATCGAACTGTTGCGACCGATCTCGCCGCTGGCCTGGATCCCGCTGGCGATTCTGTGGTTCGGTATTGGGGAATCGGGAAAGATCTTCATCGTCTTCATCGGCACGTTCTTCCCGACTCTGCTGGCGACTGTGGCAGGCGTCAAGGGCATTGAGCCGCACCTCATCCATGCCGGTCAGGTGTTCGGGTGCAAGTCACAGTTTGCGCTGTTTCGCAAAATAGTGCTGCCTGCGGCCCTACCCAGCATCATCACAGGATTGCGCATCTCTTTCGGGACGGGATGGGCGGCGATCATCGCAGCCGAACTGGTGGCCGCCCGCTCAGGCCTCGGCTATCTGATCGCCAACGGCATGGAGATCCTGCGTGCCGATCAGGTGCTGGTCGGCATGATCGCCATCGGCGTTCTCGGTGTCGCCTTTGACGCGGGTCTGCGCTACGTCGGGCGACGTTTGACCTGGGAAGGTGCAGCGTGAGCGAACCCCAAAACAGTTCCCAACCGGGCAAGAGCATCACGGTCGATGGTGTCAGCAAGATCTACCAGAGCCGGGGCGGCGGCGAGGTGGAGGCCTGCCGCCGGATCGACCTCGAAATCAAGGCCGGCGAATTCGTCGCGATCGTCGGTCCGTCGGGGTGCGGGAAGTCGACTCTCCTCTACATGATGGCGGGATTCAGCGCCCCGACAACGGGCCAAATCCTCTGCGGGGGCGTTGCTGTCAGGGGTCCGGACATAGAACGCAGCATGGTGTTTCAGAACTATGCGCTCTTCCCCTGGCTCGACGTGCGCGGCAACGTTGAATTCGGGCTAGAGAACAAAGGCGTGCCGAGAAACCTGCGAACCGAGAAGGTCGACCGCCACCTGAAGCTGGTCGGCCTTTCGGAGTTCGCCGACAAGCACATCAGCGAGCTCTCCGGCGGCATGAAACAGCGCGTTGCGATTGCCCGCGCATTCGCCGTCGAACCGGGCGTGATCTTGATGGATGAACCGTTCGGCGCGCTCGATGCGTTGACGCGCAGGTTTCTGCAAAAGGAGCTATTGCGCATCTGGCGGGAACAGGCCTGCACCGTCGCCTTCGTCACCCATTCGGTGCCCGAATCGATCGTTCTGGCCGACCGCATCGTCGTCATGTCGGCCCGTCCAGGAGAATTGAAGTCGATGATCGACGTCGATCTGCCACATCCAAGGGATTCGACTTCGGATGGCTTCCGCGACCTCGAGCGGCGCATCTATGCCGATCTCGATGAGGAGCTCGCCAAGACGTTCTCTGCCGAGGGCCTGCTCGGCTAATCGTTTGAAGCGCCGGCCGGACGCTCGCGCAACCGATCCCGTTTGCCGTTGCATTGCATTGGTTTTCGCAAAGGTACCGATCATGCGCCCGGTGTGAATATTGCTGCGACGATTGCTGCGAATTTGATCAGCAAATCGCCCCGAATAACCGAAACGGGAGCCGCAAGCCGGCTCCCTTCGATGGTTGAGAATGGTCGGGATTGTTGCGTTCAAAGATATGGGCGCAGGTAAGGGCAGAGACGGATGTCGCCGCCATAGGTCACGTACGTCCCTGTTTCCCAGTCGAAGGATCGGTAGTCGCGTGCGCAGCGGCGCATTGCGGCCTGGAAGGCCGAGTTGGCGGATTCGCGCGCGATGAGTGCGATGATGCCGATGCCAATGGCAACGCCGATGCCCCGGTTCAGCGCGCGTCGGCGATAATAGCGATGGCGCGGTGTCAGACCGCGGCGGACGATGCGGCCGCGACGAATGGTTCTGCGGGCCGCAGTCGAGCGACGCACTGACCTGCGCACTGCGCTGCGCGGCCGCTTTTTTGCGACCTGGACGACGGGTAGACCCACGCCTACCCCGCCATCGGCAGCAGCCGGCGCACTCGCCTTCGAAGCGGGCGCGACCGGAGCAGCGCTGGCGGCCGAGCCGAAGAGGAAGAGGGACACGCCAACTGCCATTGCGGCCCCAAACGTCGAAGTGATACTTCGTCTCATACTGAGTGCACTCCTTCGGTTTCGCCGGGGTCAACACCCTTTCCGCGGTTGTCGCGACGGGCCACCGGCTATCGCGCCAAAGTAGGAAACGAAGCTGGGCCTGCGCATTGACCTTGCTCAATCAACAATCAGCGCTTTGACACATCTGCTTCGCATTGCACAATCCCGCCGTGTTCCCGACTCCGATTTGCCACAAGCGGCGGCATACACTTCTCGAATCGTAGCCACTGGAACCAAATCTCTACGTAACTCGTTCCAGCTGCGGCGTTTATCGCCTGTGCGAAACTGCCGCGCAGTCGGCTGCCAGCAGCAGGAGTAGATTCCGAGACTGACTCGCTGGACGCCTATGCCGCGCCGATATCTTGCGGCGCAGCATAAGTCTCAGCATTGCCGGTGAGGATCGCGGACGGCAGCGATCCGGCTACAGAATCGCATCTGCCTGCGTCCAGGAGGCGCAAGCCAATGAGTGACAAAATTCCATCTGATGGAGCGGCGCGCAGCCGCGACATCCGCCTCGATTTCTTTCGCGGGCTGGCGTTGTTCATCATCTTCGTCGCGCACGCGAAGATGAACCCCTGGGCGGCCTATACGCCCGGCAAGTTCGGTTTCTCGGACTCGGCCGAAATCTTCGTTTTCTGTTCAGGTGTGGCTTCGGCGCTGGCCTACGGAAAACTATTCGACGACCGCGGCTTGCTCGTGTGTTCGGCACGAATCGCGCACCGGTGCTGGCAGGTCTACTGGGCCCACATCGGGGTGTTCTTCGCGGTGCTTGCAGCAATGCTCGGCGTTGATATGTGGCTAGGCACAGGGGATGCGTATGTGCGCGGGATCGATCTGCACCACGTCGTTTCCGGCGACGTCGCGCGGGTTTTGCTGGCGCTGATGACATTGACCTACGTGCCGGGCCTGTTTGATATCCTGCCGATGTACATCGTGCTGCTGGCGATGGTGCCGCTGATGCTGGCGATTTCGCGCCTTGGAACTTACGCCGTGCTGGCGTTTATCGCCGTGGTCTGGGCGATCGGCAACGCGAAGCTCATCGAGTTGCCAGCCGAACCGTGGAGCGACCGGACGTGGTTCTTCAATCCGCTGGCGTGGCAGCTCGTTTTCTTCACCGGGTTCGCCTTCGCGCGTGGCTGGCTCCCGGCGCCTCCGATACGGCGTGCGGCGGTCATCGCCGCAGCGGTCCTGCTCGTTGCAATGGTGCCATTCGCCTACGATCCAATCGCGCTTTCCCTCCCCCACGGTCAACCCATCCGCGACGCGCTCGCCCCCTATTTCGACAAGAGCAACTTCGCACTGTTGCGGTACGTGCACTTCCTCCTGGTCGCATATGTTGCGTATGCGGTTGCCGGGCCGGCGGGGGCAACGTTGACGCGCTGGCAGAACTCTGGCTGGCAAACCGTGTTGAGGGTGGTCAGTCTAGTTGGTCGCCAATCGCTGCCGGCGTTCCTTGCAGGCGTTATGCTGTCGACTTTGTGCGGAGTGGCGATCAACCTTCTGGGTCAGAGCGCGATTGCCACGCTTTTCGTCAACCTCTGCGCCTTCGGGATCATCGTCGCCGTGGCCTACTTGGCAGCCTGGTTCAAGTCGCCGCCATGGTCGAAGCCGCTGTCCGTCGCAGCACGGCGCCAGAAGGTGCCGGAAACGACGCCACCCTGCCAGGGTTCAGGGACAAGCCTAGCAGCATGACTGGGAAGATCGGCTGAGCCGGCTGCGCAGCATCCAGCAGCGTATGGCGCAAGTCATTGTGTTCGCATCGCCCCGCACTGGCATTGCAAAAGCCGAGGAGTTCAATCTTCGCAGCAGATCCAGATGGCTCTTTTGCTGAATATGCTTTGAACTCGGGCGGTGCCTTCGCACCATGGACTTTGTCCTGTCGTTCCCGGCTGCTGGATAATGTCGACGGGTTAACGAACTGGTACCCAGAATCAATCCAGGGTGGACGGATCGAGTGTGGCTCAGGTGCGACAATCGAAAAATAGAAGTTCCTCGATAGCGGGGCAATTGGCCAGAACCGCTGGCCCCGGGGTTGCCGCGTCTGGGTCCTCGCGTCACAGTCCGGGGCAACGTTGCCTTACGGGCGATAACGTTTGGCGCGACTGAAGCTGGCACGCTGGCAGCCGGCGCCACCGGGGTCTCGAACGGAGCCAAAAGCAGAAGCACGAGAACAGGATATTTCGTCATGCCATTTCAGTTCAAACTGCGCCGCGCAGTCATCGTCGCCGCCCTTTCAGCCACCATTGCCGGCCTTGGAAGCGCCAGCGCTTCGGCGCAGGATCTGTTCGACTTCCTGTGGTCGGGTGGATCGCAGTCGAGCGTCGCCTTCTCGCCGAGATATGAGCCGGGTCAGATTATCGTCAGCTTCGGCGACCGAAAGCTCTATCACATCCATTCGCGCGGCGAAGCGACGAGCTACCCAATCGCAGTGCCGCGTCAGAAAAGCCGCTGGTCTGGGGTGACGCACGTTTCGCAAAAAAAGGTCAATCCAGGCTGGACGCCGACGCCGGAAATGCGCCGCGAAAACCCGAAGCTGCCGGCCCACGTTCCAGGTGGCCATCCGCTCAATCCGCTCGGCAACCGCGCTTTGTATCTTGGTTCAAGCCTCTACCGCATCCACGGCACCGACGCACCATGGACCATCGGCTCGGCGGTCTCCAAGGGCTGTATACGGATGTATAACGAGGACGCGGCCCACCTTTATTCGCGCGTCAACGTGGGAACCAAGGTGACGGTCACCTGGAAAAAGTTCACGACATACTAGTGTGGCGCCTCGCAATTGCCGACCAACAATTCGGCTGGGTTCGGAGTCGGCAATTGTGAGACAAGCATCCTGCTCTTCGCTGACGGGAGAACCCGCCTGTCGGCCTAGCCATCGGCGGGGCGGCGCTCCTTTGGTCAACACTCAGCAACCTGTTGTTGAGCAGCCGGACCACAGGCGGGCTGAGCCTTACAAGGATGTGGGCGTGCCGAGTAGGTCGGCGACCCGGCCGACCTGATGCAATGCCCAGTTGAGTTCCTGACGCTCAAGGGCGGTAAGCTCGCCATGGGCTACGGAATTGGACAGCTTGTGGCCTGCGGTCATATCGCGAAGCTGCTGACGCAGGATCGCTTGAAGAAAAAACCTGTGACTCGCCAGCAAATCGGTGACAAGCGTTGTCGAAATGCCTTCGAGCTGAGCGGCAGCGGTGAGCCTGTCGCGGGTCGAGCGCTGCCTGATGCCATGGCGCAGAGCGAGAACGCGCGCGGATGAGAAAATCGGCATCAAGCCGAAGCGCTTGAGGTCGACGCGACCATCAACAAGCTTCACCCGGCCGGTCCAGCCGAAGGGAATGTCAGAACCGGTAGCGCTCAGCGCCAGCAGGCTCTGGAAGGAGCGGGACTGTCCCGCGAGGGCGACGGCATCCGACCAAACCTCTTCGAACAGATCCGCCTCGCCATGCACAGTGACAGCGTCGAAAAATATATCGCTGGAGAGGATGTTCTCAGGCTTGTTGCGCGCGATCCAGGATCTCGTTGTCTCCTTCCATCGCGCGACGTTCATGCGCCATGCCGCGTTGGAGGCCATGACACCGCCCTTGCAATAAACAACGCCGGCGGCATCTAGATAATCGGCGACGCGTTGGCCGAGGCGTTCGAACCATGCGTCCACGTCCTCGCCGCCGGGGGGCTCCTCATAAACGATGGCGTTGTCCTGATCCATTGCCAAAAGGCTTTCGCCGCGGCCACCGGAACCCAGCACCATCATCGCGTACCGCGAGGGAGGCGGACCGAACCCTTCGGTGGCCAATGCCTGCTCGGCAAGTTCGCAGGCCCGACGGGTCATGGCGCGAAGCTCGCGCGAAATGACGGCGGTGGTATCCCTGACATCGACCTCTTCGAGATCCAAGGCCCTGGCGACATTTGGCAGGTTGAGCCATATCCGACCGAGTTCGTCGGGTGTTGACGCCTTCTCGATGCTGAGGCCCAGCGCCACGGCATCGTCGGTACGCCCGCGAAGCAGGTCGCGGGCACTGAGCGCCCCAACAAGCCGGCCCTCTTCGTCGGTGACGCCGAGATGGCGGAAACCGCGCGAGGACATAATCGCGAGTGCCCGGTAGACGAACTCGTCGCGCGAGATAGTGACGAGCTTGGGCGAGGCAACGCTCGATACCTTGGCGTCGAGAGCGGCAACGTCATCGCGGGCAAGCGCCCGCAAGACGTCGCGCTCGGTGACGATCCTGGTCGGTTCGCAATTCTCACCGGTGACGAACAGCGAGCTGACCTTCGTATCGGCCATCTGCTTGAGCGCCGTGCGCAAGGCGGTCGTGCCAGAGATGGTGAGCGGCGGCGAATTCATAAGTTCGCCGACGCGGTGCCGGAATGCGAAGCTGTCGATGCGCGCAAAATCGGCAATGCTGCCTGCGGCGTCAGTCGGGGCTGCCGTGGTGACCCAGCCGGCCGCTCCTTCGGTCGCGATCTTCTGGCTGTTTTTTTGATCGATGGCCCGTTCGGCCTGGGCGAGAGTGCGGACTCCTTTATCGCGCAACATCGGCAGAACTGCCTTGAAGACGGAAGCGGCGAGGTGGGCGTCGGCGAGAGCGCGGTGCCGGTGCGATACGGCGATCGAAAAACGGGCGGCCGCCGCGTCGAGCGACAAGGATCCAAGGGCAGGCGAGAGGAATTCCAGGAGATGACGGACATCGAGCGACCGCGGCGCGCTCCAGGCCAAACTGTAGCGCTCATGCTCCACTTTCAGAACCGCGAGATCGAAACCGATGGCAAATCCAAGGACAACTGCCTGTCCCGCCCACTGCTCAAAACCTCTGATGGCTTGTGTGAACGGCGGCGCGCCGATTACATCGGCATCAGTGATGCCATGAACGGCGGTCGAAACCGCGGGTATCGGAACTCCCGGGGCGACAAAGGTGCTGAGATTCGGGGCGGCTCCCCGAGTAGTCCCGGAAAGGCGCACGGCGCCAATTTCGATAACCCGTGCGGTGGTAACGTCGAGCCCGGTCGTCTCAAGGTCAAGCGAAATGGCCGGTAGAGCAGTCAATGGCGTCCCGCCGATGTCGGGTGGCAGGCTTGCGAATGGCATGGTTTCGCCCCCAGAAGTTCAGATGTCCAACCAATCCCGGCATACGGCTTCGGTGTCCATGCGCTGCGTCAAGGCCTTACGAATCTCTATCCATCGAAAGCGGATCGAATTACGGACGATCTCGCTGTCATCATTCATGAATTCCTCGACGACCGGCGCATACCGAACCAGCGCCTCGGGACTGCGCACGAATGCTGTATCCCGATACGCGGCCTTTTCCCAATCGGTAACTTGAACCCTCAGCTTGAACTTCGCGGCGGCATCTGCGGGAATGTGGATCCTGTCCCGTTGCGAGATTACGTCATCGACCGCGCGCTCGTAACAGCAGGTTGCAAGAGCACATGCGGCAGCTGGCGAAAGCCCTCCATTTTCGGCTGCTTTCGCAACTGCGAAAATGGTCAGATCGTCGACGCAGGCAACCGCCACCTTGACAGCCGCGACTCGTAGTGTGGCAGAGAAGCCATCGTCCTCGAAGTAGCGCTGAAAGCTCGTTCCCATACGCGTCTTCATATAGCCGTAGAGCGTCGTCTGGGCGATATAAGCCGACCGCGAGCCAACAAAATCTATAAGAGAATCAACGCTTTCAACTGGTTTTGAGCGGGCAATAGGAATGATCAGCCCGACCAGACGGCCAAGCTCCCGCGTTAGCCCGTTAAGGGCGCCGCCCACACTCGCCAACCGCTTATTCTCCTGCATGGACCACGACTAAGGTAACGATTGATGACTTTCCGCTTATCAAGCTAGCATGTTCCGAAGCGGGCGTCAGGTTGAGCCCGTGATAAAAAAAATCTTCGGGAGGAGATACAAATGTCCAATGATGTTGCAGAACGCAACACACAGCACTGGGCGAAAACCAGAAGCCTGACGATCTTTATTCTGACCCTCTGGTTTTTCTTCGGAATGGTGCTGCCGTGGTTCGCACGAGAACTCGACGAAATCGTCATATTCGGCTGGAAACTCGGCTACTACTTCGTCGTTCAAGGCTCGCTGATCGCGTTCGTTGTGATGATCTGGTACCAGAACTGGCGCCAGGATCAGATCGACCGCGAGTTCGGTGTCAGCGACGAATAGGGGGGAGCTAACAATGGCTGTTCAAGACGTGCCGAAGGGCGCCAAATTTACCGATAAATTAGGCCTCGTTTACGGGGTTTATACTATCGGGTTTCTCGTTTTCTTTGCCCTGATGGCATACCTGGAAACGATAGGCTTCGAAGCCAAAACAATCGGTATCCTATTCTTGTGCTTTACGATCGCTATCTACGCGATCATCGGCTACCTGTCGCGTACGATGCAGGCGGAAGCCTACTACGTCGCGGGCCGGGAAGTGCCGGCGCTCTACAACGGCATGGCGACCGCTGCCGATTGGATGTCGGGTGCATCGTTCGTGGCACTCGCCGGCGGCATCTACTTCGGCGGCTACCCCTATCTCGGGTTCGTTATCGGCTGGACCGGCGGCTACGTGCTCGTCAACTCGCTGATGGCGCCCTACCTGAGAAAGTTCGGCTGCTATACGGTTCCTGACTTCATCGGCACGCGCTACGGCGGCAACATCGCCCGTCTTTGCGCCGTGATCATCCTGGTTGTCGCCTCTTTCACCTACGTGACGGCACAGATCAACGCGACGGGAACGATCGCCTCGCGCGCACTCGGCATTCCATTCGAAGCCGGCGTGTGGTTCGGCCTTCTTGGCATTCTGCTCTGCTCGATGCTCGGCGGTATGCGCGGGGTGACCTGGACGCAGGTGGCACAGTACATCGTGCTCATCATCGCCTACCTGGTGCCGGTGATCTGGATGTCCAACAAGCAGAACTTCGGCTACATCCCACACTTCAACTACGGCGAAGCGGCGCTGCGTATCCAGGAACTGGAAGCTCAGTACGGCCTCACTGCCGCTGCAGAAAAAATCGCCGGCCTCAGTGTACTGACGACGCCGCATTTCGACCCGCAGGGCGGTCTCGACTCCTGGAAGTTCGCCACGCTGGCTCTGTGCATGATGGCTGGTACGGCCTCGCTGCCGCACATCCTGATGCGCTACTTCACGACGCCAACAGTGACGGCTGCCCGCCGCTCGGTGGGCTGGTCGCTGTTCTTCATCTTCCTTCTGTACTTCACGGCGCCGGCACTCGCCACGCTGACGAAACTGCAGTTGATCGATCCAAATCTGGCAACGTCTATCATCGGTAAATCCATTGCCGACGTACAGGCGATCGAGTGGGTGAAGAACTGGAGCGCGGTTGGTTATCTTGCCGTGCAGGACCAGAACGGTGATGGTATCCTACAGCTCAACGAGTTCTTCATGCGGCCGGACATCGTCGTGCTGGCAACGCCTGAAATCGCAGGGTTGCCGTACGTCATCTCCGGTCTCGTCGCCGCCGGCGGTATGGCTGCCGCCATGTCGACGGCCGACGGGCTCCTGCTCGCCATCGCCAACGCGCTCAGCCACGACCTGTACTACAAGATCATCGATCCGAAGGCGGAAACCTCGAAGCGCCTGATCGTTGCTCGCGTACTTCTGGTGGTGATCGGTGTCGCCGCGGCGCTCGTTGCCTCGTTGAAGCTGACGGGAATTCTGGGTGCGGTCGCGTGGGCGTTCTGCTTCGCGTGTTCCGGACTGTTCTTCCCGCTTGTCCTTGGCGTGTGGTGGAAAAGAGCCAACACGGCTGGCGCCATTGCCGGCATGGTGTTCGGCTTCGGTGCCGGCACGTGGTACCTCTACATGATCTACAACGGCCTCATGGAGCCGGTGTGGGCCATCGATCACCTGCGCTTCGGAATCATTGGCATGCCGGTGAGCTTGGTCGCCATGGTCGTGGTCTCGCTACTGACGCCGGCTCCGAGCGCGGAGGTGCAGGACATGGTCGACCGGACACGTATTCCGAGCGGCGATACGATCCTGGCCGCATCGCACTAACCCGATCCAGACCGCCGGCCACCCCCATAGAGTGGCCGGTCGTCGCCTTAACTTCCTTGCAGGGGCTGGACCTCAACGTCCTGCCCCTGCTTTTATCTCACTGACAGTTCAACGGGCCCCATCCACCATGGAACCCCTGCCTTTTCCGTTCTGGGTTATCATCCTGGACTTCGTGCTCGGCGCCATCATGTGGACGCTAATCGGCCGGGCGGCGATGAACCTGTTCCTGCCGACAACATCCGACTTCTTCTTCATGAAGGCGTTCGTGCAAATGACGGATCCTGTGATCCGCCTGTTCCGACCGATCACCCCCGGCTTCCTGGTCGAGCCGCTGGTGCCGTTGTTCGTCGCATGGTTCTTCTACATGTTCCGCTTCTACGTGATGCCGTGGCTGCTTGGCTATTCGGTCATGGGCATGCTTTCATTCCCCCTCGAGAGCGAAGTGGCACGCTTCATCTATCTGATCCTGAGCCCCGCGCGTTGAGCGGCTGATGTCTGCGCTCAGATGACCCCACGGGCCAATCGGCCCTGCGCGGGGGCAGCGCTCCTTTTGGTCAACACTCAGCAAGCTGTTGTCGAGCAGTTGGGCCACAGTCGTTATCTTGGAGTGCTTCCACCTAACACTGAGCCGCTCTAGAGCAACATCCGATCTTACGGAACGTCGAAGGCTACTCCTGGATCGGATAAAGTTGGCCTAGAATCATAAAGTTAGAGCATCTTTATCTGACCATCCGATCGCTCTTTGCGATCGCGTATGGTCGGATGATGCTCTAGCTTTTATCCAACCGCTGCCGTGATGCCCGATCAGTAGCCACCATCGGCGCGCTTCTTCCAGTCCTCGCCGGCAACACGGGCGTCGTTGACCATACGGTCGGCGATCTTGGACCGGAATGACTGAAGCTGACGCTCAGCTGCGTCGAGGTCATCGTTCGAAAGCATCCCGCGGACTGCATCGCGGCGGATCTTTGCCTGTTCGTCGCCCTTGGTGGAAGCGAGGGAATAATAAACGTAGGCCCGTTTCAGATCCTTCGGGACGCCAAGGCCGTTTTCACAGAGGACGGCCATGTTGAACTGGCTGTCGCTCAAGCCGTACTGGGCGGCGGCGGCGAACCATTTGGCGGCGGTTGCGTAGTCCGGGCCGCCAAGTTCGCGCCCGGCACTGACAACTGCCAGGTTGTGCATAGCCTTGACGTTGCCCTGGTCGGCGGCGCGCTCATACCAGACTCCGGCGCGGGCGAGATCCTTGTCGACACCGAGGCCGCGTTCGTAAAGCGTGCCGAGACGGTACTGGGCCTGGGCGAAACCCTGGGCGGCGGCCAGCTGATACCAATGCACGGCGCCTTTCAGGTCCTGCTG
Organism: Alphaproteobacteria bacterium BRH_c36; assembly: GCA_001516065.1. GTDB lineage: Bacteria > Pseudomonadota > Alphaproteobacteria > Rhizobiales > Hyphomicrobiaceae > Filomicrobium. Next base: position 44,824 of record LOEV01000234.1, on the reverse strand, counting down.
CGTGCCGGTTCCGCCTGCAAGGCGGGCGGCGACTTCGAACTGCGCGGAGGGATCGCCTTTGGCTGCGGCAAGACGCAAAGACAACGGACCGACGGTGGCTGGCGGCAGATCGAGGTGATTGCCATCGCCGGCGCGTGCGAGCGAACCCTGAGCTGCCACGGTTTGATCGACTGCCGGCTGGTCGGTGACGAGGTTGGCGGGCGTCGCATAGGCGGCTGCGGCGCCGAGGTCGGAGGACATCCTGGCCAGACGCTGCTGGCGCTGGGCCCTGGCCACGGCGACAGGATTGGGCTGCGTGTCGAGATCGGCAACCGCGACACCGGCAAGGCCGGAGGCGAGTGGCGGGACTGCATCGTTGGATGGCACATCATAGTTGAACTCGCCATCGTAGATGCGGCCACCATCAAGGCTGCCACGGCGGTCGGGAGCTTCCTCGCCCTTCAGGCCCGGAACCGTTTCCTCCGGCCCGGAAAGCTGCGGACCCGGCGTCTGGCGGTCGAAGTTCTGCTCGATGACCGGCGGCGCGACGTCAGAGATCGATTGGGAGGGGCTGCGCATCATCAATAGCGCGCCGGCGGTCGCGAAGAGAACGATCACGGCACCGACCAGCAGCTTGCTGCGAGGCAGGGCGAAGCGAGAACTGGCGGCGGCGTCGCCTGCAAGCGCCTTGGACCTGCCGGCAGATTTGGCTGCTGCGGATGCCTTGGGGGAAGCGTCGGCTGGCGATTTGCCAGGGGCCGGCGCGAGAATCTGGGCCTTCGCTGCCGAAGCGGTGCCGCGCATCTTGGCACCGAGGCTCGACAAGCCGGGCACGGAAAGCCTGGACTTTGCCGGTGCCGCTTCAGATTCTACATCGGCTTCGGACAAAAGGGCCTGTTCGGCGGCGCGTTCGCGGGCACGGCGGGCATCGGCGATGAACTCCTGGCGGAGGCGGTCGATGGGGCTGATCGCGTTCTGGTCGCGATCGTCGGACTGCCACTCAGGCTGCGAGCCGGACTGGCTTGCCGGTCCGTTTGCGGCAAATTTTTCGTCCTCGTAGCCGGCGGTGTCACGCGCGGCGCCGGCCTGTACCTCACCGAAGGCATGGGCATCGCGGGTGGCGTCACCGGTGTCGTCGAACGCCTCCTCGCCCTGTTCGTATCCGGGCACTCCGGGTTCGCCTTCGATCTGCGGCTCGACGGCGATCTTCGCTTCGGCGGGGCGACCCATGACGGCGGCTGGATACTCAAGACGGGTCTGGGAATAGTCGGATTGTCCGCGCGCGCGCTCCAGCCGGCGCTCGGGCAAGGCGCCCTCAGGTTCGAACTCGCCATGGGCGGCGTCGTCTTCCACTTCGGCAAAATCGACATCGAGTTGCGAAGTCATCGGCGGGTTCTCGTAACTCGATTCGAGCACTTCCACCCGGTCGAGAACGCGGATCAGCGCCTGCTGGATGGTGTCCAGCATGCCGGCCGCTTCTTCGTCACGCTCACGGCGTTCGGTGATGAAGGCTTCGAGAGCTTCGCGCATGTCGCCGAAGGCTTCGCTTTCGCCCCGTCCGCCGATCGCGCCGTTGGCGAATTCGGCGAGGAACCGCTGGGCGACGCTTTCGGCGGCAGCCTCTGCTACGGCACTGTAATCGAATTCGTCCGGCCCGCCCTGCCCCGAGAATAACTGCATGAGATTATCGTCGGACAGTCGGTCGAGCAGCGTCTCCATCTGGCCTTCGAGGCTATCAATGCGGCCAAGTTGAGCTTCGACGCGCTCGAAATAGCCGACCATCGAGTCGATCTGGGATTCGGCGGTCTTAAGGGCGTCGACATCGTGGCGGGTAGCAACGTCCTCGAGCGCCAAGCCGACCCGCTCCTCGAATTCGCCGAACCGGTCGCTGAGCGTTAGGAGTGCCTGGTCATCGCGCAGTTCAAAGATCGATTCCTCGATCTTGGTAGCGATTTCAGCAAAACGCTCTTCGAGCCAGGCCTGCTCGATGATCGGAGCAGCGGTCGAAATCCATGGCTGGCTGCCATTTTGCAGTTGGCTTACTGGCGCGGGCACTTGCTCCTGCTTTGCGTTGCGGAGGGCAGCTTCGGGCAGTTCGTTGTTCAGGTCTCCGTCCAGCGTCCGGGCCGCGGCCAAGGTGGCGACCTCGCTAAGATGGCGGCGAGCGAACGGAGCCGGCTCAACGGCGTCGCCTGCGAGGTGGGCTTCATAGATGCGGGTCAAGGCCTCGGCCTGCTCGCGATCCCAGTGTGCGTCCGGCTCGACGGAAGCTTCGTCATGCGCACGGTCATTCGCGTGCGCCGCATCGTACTCGAAAGCTAAGTTTGCGAAGACCGGGGCTTCGGAGCGGGTTTCAGATCCGGACTGGTCCGCCTGGCCGGTTTGCGAGACTTCGGACGGCGCCTGAGGCTCGCCTGCTTCGGCATCGGCATAGGAATCGAAGCGGTCGGCGGCGTTATCCGTAATCATCATGTCTTCGGCGCTTGCTTCCCCTTCGACGTACTCATTGCGGTCAGGACGTTCGTGGCGTTGGTGGTGCTGCTCTGAAACTAATGCCTCGCGGGCGGATGGGAATACGCTCGAAATCGGAGCGAAAGTCGCCGGGCCTTGTGCGGAGTGGTCCTCGGAGTGTTCCGCAAAGTATTCGACGTTGGACACTACTTGACGGAACGCATCTTCGCTGGTGGCGCGCCAGTCGGCATCTTCGTCCGTTTCAAACTCGGTACCGGCACCGGCGTGGCTGGCGTCGGCGCTGCCTGCGGAGGACGAGTCCAGCAGCGAGGACCGGGGCTGATGCAGCTCGGCGGCGGCGACGAGGCGCGCGAGCTGCTCGATGCCCTCCTCGATGCGCTCGAAGGCTGGTGCGAACGTCTCGGGCACCTGTGCGCGTGTGCGGCGGGCGTCGTTGCCCATCTCCGCAAGGCGCCGATGCATGTCGCCGAGGACTTCCGACTGGCGGCGGTCCGAGTCCTCGAGCTGCGTGGCGATGAGCTTGACGATGGCGTGCATATCGTCGGCCATGACTGTGGCTTCGGCTGCGTTGGCCTCGGTCTCCTGCGCGACAACGCGGGCAGTTTGATTGTCTTGGATCGACATTTCTTCCAAGTCCCCTATCACTCGGTCTGCGCTCTTGAAGGCCGGCAGCTCCGGTGAGGGAGGGGCGGGCGTGTGCCCACTAGCGGCGGTCGGTCTTCGAGCAGAAAATTGGGATCCAGACGCGCCACGATTTTGGAACCTGACGCTAGAAAACTGTCAGGCGGCAGTAAATGTTCGGTTAAATAGTTTCCTATTCTTGGACGGCCGAGCAAAAAGTCTCGGTATTTTTCCGACGACTTGCATAGGACTCCGAAACGACTCTTGCCAGTGCGGGCGAAACTTTGCGCCGCAGGACGGCCGCGCATCATGCGCTATTCGCCCCCGAACGCAGTTGCCATGCGATTTCAATGGACTCTGCTGGAATTGCCACAGTTAGCGACTATATTCCTTGCGTGCCGTAATCGCTTCTTGGGCAAGCAAGCCCGCAGAGCTGGAGAACTCCGTTGAGAATCCCGCACGTCCGTCCCGCATTCGCAGCCGCAGTACTCGCTTTGTGCGCCGGTCAGGCTGCCGCCGAACCCCCAGGTCGTTTCACCATGTCACCCGTCGAGGGAGGTTTTGTGCGACTTGACCAGGAGACAGGCGCCATGTCGCTTTGCGCTAAGAACGAAGGCGCCGAGCGGCCCGACGGCTGGGCCTGCACGCCGATGGACGACGACCAGCGCAGCCTGCGTGACGAGGTCGGCCGGCTGAAAGCCGAAAACGCCGAACTCAAGGACGAGGTCCGCCGCCTGGAAGATACCTTCATTACCGGTAAGCGCGATGGCGGCGAGGGGGCGCAATCGCAGCAGGACGGCCCGCCCGGTGGTCTACCGCCCGGAATGAAGCTGCCGAGCGAAGAGGACGTCGACAGGGCCGTCGACTATCTCGAAGGGATGATTCGCAAGTTTCGCGAGCGCTTCGAAGATTTCGGAGAAAAGACCGACCCGGATCGCCCTCCGCATGGGGATCGCGGTGATCGTGACTGGCAGGGTCCGCGCGACAAGCCGAGCCCCAACGAGCATCGCGAAAATCGTGATTCGCGCGGCTCCACCCCTCTTTAGGCGGATGGGCGCATGTCAGGGCTATGAGCCATTCATTGCAGCAGTCGGCCGGAAAGCTTCTCATAGAGACGGCCGGCGCCGGTTTCACGGATATCTCCAGGCGCGTGTCGCAGTGGCTGGCCGGCCAAGGTGCCTGGGACGGACTGTTGACCGTCTTCATCCGCCATACCTCGGCCTCGCTCGTCATTCAGGAAAATGCCGATCCGGACGTTCAGCGCGACCTGATGAACTGCCTTGACCAACTGGCGCCTGAAGACGGCGATTACAGGCACAACAGCGAAGGGCCCGACGACATGCCGGCCCACATCAAGGCCATGTTGACGGCAACCTCACTGGCGATTCCCGTGCAGGCGGGCCGAATGGTGCTCGGTACCTGGCAGGGGCTCTATATCGTCGAACATCGCGGGCGACCGCACCGGCGCGAAATCGCGCTGCATTTCATCGGAACATTGAAGGTGGACTGAACGCGCGTTGATCGGCGGACCGGCCGACGGCTCCATTTGCGACGCCCCCCGGAGTCATGGGCACGTTGGCGAACGGCAATGGCGCCTGACGCCCGATCAACGGCCCAACTCAACGGCCTCGTGCCGCGAACCTTTGAGTTGCAGCAACAAGCTCGTGTAGCGTGCCCGGTTCCGTCATGGCGTGGCCAGCATCGGGAACGATCCGCAATTCCGCGTCGGGCCAGACCCGGCATAGTTCCCAGGCGGATTTGACGGGCGTGATTACATCGTAACGGCCGGCAATGACCACGCCGGGGATACCCGCGAGGCGGTGGGCGTCGTCGAGAAGCTGGGCATCTCGATTGAGAAACCCGGCATGGACAAAGTAGTGACACTCGATCCGGGCAAAGGCGAGCACGTATTGATCGGACGTCAGTGAACGCAGGTGCGTGCGCTCCGGAAATATGCTCAACGTCGAACCTTCCCAGGCGCTCCAGATGCGTGCTGCTGCGAGTTGCACAGACCTGTCCGTGTGCGTCAGCCGGCGGTAATAGGCGGCGATAATGTCGCCGCGCTCGGCTTGTGGTATGTGCTCGACGAAAGGTGCGTACTGGTCGGGAAACAGCCAGCTGCAACCACTGGTGTAGAACCAATCGACCTCGGCCCGGCGAACGAGAAAGATGCCGCGCAGGATAAGGCCGGTTACACGCTCGGGGTAGGTTTCGGCGTAGGCCAGCGCCAACGTCGAGCCCCAGGAGCCGCCGAACACCTGCCAGCGGCTGATGCCGAGGTGGGTGCGCAGGCGCTCGATATCAGCGACCAAATGCCAAGTCGTGTTGGAACTCAGGCTTGCGGTGGGTCGCGAATGGCCGCAGCCGCGCTGGTCGAAAAGGATGATGCGGTAGTGGCGCGGATCATGGAAGCGGCGCATGGTGCGGCTGGACCCTGCGCCGGGACCGCCGTGCAACAAGACGACCGGGATGCCGCGCGGGTTGCCGCACTCCTCGAAATAGATTTCATGGCCCTCGCCTACGTCCAGATGGCCGTAGCTGTAAGGCTCTATCGGCGAATAAAGATCAATTCGTTCGGTGAAGTCCACTAGCCCGCCTTTCTCACAGGGAAAAGCGCCGTGATCGTCCGGAGCGGCGCCATTGGGCAAGGAGGGATGCGAACGTACCGGCATTTGGTTAACCGCCCCGACATGCCGCAGGCATGCTGCCGGCATGCAGCCGACGGTCTACCCCGGACAACCTGAAGGGCGGGCTCGTGGCCCGGTTGCGAAGTTCGCCTGCGGCAGTTAACGGCGAACGTCACGATCATCGCACTGGCCCGATGTTTCCCCATTCGCATCATGTCCGCCGACGCTCCTTCTGCCGAAGGATACGCATCTCGCGATCATACAGGATTTCCCCGCCGGGAACTCGCACATCGCGAACAAGTTCCAGCGAATGCCGGGTCGGCGGCAGGGTCAACAGGCTGACGGTCACGAGTGCGGCAACCCCCGCGGGCACTGCGACAATGGCTGCCAATACACTCGACAGCTCGATCAGCCTGCTTTCTGAAGCAAGGATCATGAGGATCGCAACGGCGAATCCAGTGACGATGCCAGCGAATGCCCCGTACTGGTTGACGCGTTTCCACCAGATCGAAGCGACCAGTACCGGGAACCCCGCTGAAGCGGTCAATGCCAGCGCCCAGAGCAGCAGCTTCAGGGCATCGCCGTGCGCAATTACGGCGATCAGGCCGCCGAACGAGACGACGATTACAATCATCACGCGGACAACGATGAGCCGAATTGTGGTGGCTGGCGGCTGCCAGTTGAGGCCGTTGACGATATCCTCCGACAACATGGCAGCAAGCGTCAGCGCGGCGGCGCTGGCGGCGGCGAAGGCTGCCGCAAGTATCCCGACCGCGGCGAGGTTAGCGAAAACTTCCGGTAGCCCGGCCGCATGGGGCAGCGCCAGAAGAATGCTGTCGCGGTCGAACGCGATTTCGCCGACCCCGATCTGGTTGCCGCGGGTCGAGATTTGAGCAAAACGCTGCGTGACGAGATCGCGCAGCCAATCGGGCGGGGCGGCAATGGAGCTGCCGGCGGCCTGCATCAGATATTCGCGCATGAAGACGGCAATCGTGATCAGCGTCAGCATGATCGAGCCGAAAAAGAAGCAAGCCCAGCCCAGCGCCTTGCGTGCTTCATAGACCCCCGGCGTGGTCGCAATGCGCGGCAGTATCCAAGGTGCTGCGGCGACCCCCATCATCACCGACAGCGTGGCCAGCGAATAGGCCAGCGGCCCGATGGCGCCAAACGGTTCAGCGATGCGTTTGAAGACCGGCTGGAAACCGTCGAACGGCAACAACAGCCCTAATTGCGGCTGCAGCCCGATCGGCATCCCGACAATCGCCTCGGACCTGCCGATGCCGCGGATCATCGGCCCGTGACTTAGTTGCGGCAAGGGCAGGTAGCCCAGAAGGACGGCGATGATGGCGACGGGGACGACGAGTGCCAGTAGAGCTGCCACGCCTGTTGCAACACCCGTCCAGGTCAGGGCGCGCATACCGCCAAATACAAGTCCGCAGATTACGGCAAGCACCATGACCGCGGTCGCGACCGCTGGTCCCTGTGCAAGCAACCAATCGACTGCCTTGGCCCCTATCCCGATCTCAGCGGCAAGGATCAACAGAGTCGGTACCGAAAACAGGGCGGCGGAGACGATGCGCACATTGCGGCTGTCGAAACGTCGACCAAGGTAGGTCGGCACGGTGAAGGCGCCGAACTTGCGCAGGAACGGCGCCAGCAGGACAGCCATGACGACATACCCGGCGAACCCGCCGGACATGATCCAGATGGCGTCGAAGCCGATCAGGAAGAACGCGCCGGCCAGGCAGGCCATGCCGGTGGCGCCCATCGTCGAAACGGCAAGGCCAAGGCCGCAATAGACTGCTGGAACGCGGCGGCCGGCAGCGAAGAAGTCGATCGGCTCTCGCGAAATTCCCGCCACGGATATGATGAGGAACGCGCTCAAGGCGCCGCCGAGCATGAGTCCGCTGAGGAGCCCCCGCGAGACACCCATTTGCTCGAACATCAAAAGCATCAGGACCAGCGAAATGAAGCCGCTGGCAAAAATCCCGAAATAGATGCCGAGGCGCGGATTGATCAACCGGCCGCGAGGCGTGAAGGTCATCTGGTCCTAGTCCCTCGTTCTGGCCTTCGTCCCGGAACCCGGTCAGGCGCGGAAGCCTGCCGGCACCGCCGCGTCAGTTGTCCTCGTGGGCACCGTGCCAGTGGTCTATGGCGTCCTGCCGGTTGACGAAACTGCTGAGCGTAATGAGCGCGATCAGGAATAGGCCGTGGGCGGCCAGGAGATAACCCAGAGGGAAACCGAGAAACTTGTTGTGGTTGAGGCCGTCGGCATATAGCGGGAGAACGATCAGAACGATCAGGAACGGAATGAGGCTGGCCAGCATCTGCCATTTCGTGTGGCGCCAGTAAGGCTTTCGTTCCTTGCGTTCGATCATCGACTTGCTCCAGATATAACCGACAAATATCAGAAATTGCCGGTCGGGGTTAGTGCCTGCGTGTTTGCCCACATGTGCATTCATGGATAATGGATCGCGTGGGAATCGCAAACTTGCCACGAGACCCGGCTTGTTGCTTAATTCATGATCTATGTCGGTTCTACGACGCTGTCTTCCTGCCGTCGACCCAGAGCAGCATCCGATTTGACGTTGGCTGAGGGCGATTCCACCTGCTGGTCTTCATCGCGGCCGGAGGTCAACGAACAAACACGCAACAGCCAAAGCCAGGGAGGCGTGGCATGGCGGAATACCGCATCACCATCGTGGATGACCATCCACTCTTCCGCGGTGCCCTGAATCAGGCCCTAAGTGCCTCCATGGACGCTACATTCCAGGAGGCCGGCTCGCTCGATCAGCTGAACGAGCAGCTTGGCCTGTCGAGGGACGTCGATCTCGTGCTGCTCGACTTGAACATGCCGGGGGTGCAGGGGTTGTCAGGCCTGATGTTCCTCAGGGCGCAATACCCCGAAATCCCCGTCGTGGTCTGTTCGGCGAACGAGGATCCCGGCACCATCAGGCGCTGCATCGAGTTCGGCGCTTCCGGATATATTCCGAAGTCGCAGCCCATTGAGCAGATCCGCGAGGCGGTCGCGAAAGTGCTCGGCGGCGAGGTGTGGACGCCGCCCGACGTCAACTTGAGTGGCGAACTCGACGAAGAGACCTCCGACATGCTGGGGCGCCTTTCTTCGCTGACACCGCAACAGGTGCGTGTCCTGATGATGCTTGGGGAGGGACTGTTGAATAAGCAGATCGCCTACAAGCTTTCGGTTTCGGAAGCCACCATCAAGGCGCACGTCTCTGCAATTCTGCAGAAGCTCGGTGTGGACAGCCGCACCCAGGCGGTCATCGCGATCAGCAGAATCGACAATCGCGACTGGCAAAGCGCGGCGAATTAGATCGGACGACAGTACAGTCCTTCGCAGTTGACTCATTGGCAATTCGGTCCGGGATCAATTCAGGTCCGGGGGCAATTGCCGTCCTGCAGCCGCAGCTCCCGCGTTACTCGGCGGCGGCGCGGCGGCTGTGCAGGAAACGCGTCATCAGTGCGCGCAGGGCCGCTGCCTTGAGCGGCTTGCGCAGGAGGCCCACATCCGAATCCCGGATCAGCCGTTCGACTTCGGGCGTATGGTCAGCAGTGATGACGATTGCGGGCAGCGGTACTGCGGCTGCCTTTCGCAAGGCGTGAATTGCATCGAGGCCGGTGCCGAGGTCGAGGTGATAGTCGGCCAGTATTATATCGATCGGTCCGCCCGCGCTGAACTTGCGCAGTGCTTCAGCGGTGCTCGCCGCCGTGCGTACGTTGCAATTCCATCCGGTCAGCAGTGACTGCATACCTGCCAGGATTGCGGGCTCGTTATCGATGCAGATAATTCTGATGCCTTCGAGGGTGCCGATCTGCGGACGTGGCGCCAAAGCGCTTGCAGCACGCGGACGGGCTTCGGCAAGGGGTGCAAGAATGGAGAACGCGGAACCGCGCCCGGCCTCTGAGACGAGGCCGATCGGGTGATCGAGAATGCGGCAGATGCGTTCGACGATCGACAACCCAAGGCCGAGACCGCTGACGGTGCTGCCGGCGCCTTCGAGGCGCTGGAACTCGCGGAAGATAAACTCGCGCTTGTCTTCGGGGATGCCTGGACCCGTGTCGAAGACCTCGATCGCGACCGATCCGCCTTTGCGGCGAGCGCCGAGAAGGACCCGTCCGGAGCGGGTGTACTTGATGGCGTTGGAGACGAAGTTCTGCAAAACGCGGCGCAACAGCCGGCGGTCGGAATGAACCCAAAGCGATGTCGGCACGATTCTGAGATCGAGACCTTTTTCGCGGGCGGCTGGGGCAAAGTCGACGTGCAGGTTTTCGAACAGCTCGGCCAGCGAGACAGGTTCTATGTCGAAGGTTAGCCGTCCCGCATCCATCCGCGAGATGTCGATCAGAGCGGAAAAGATTTCTTCCACAGCGTTCAAGGACGCATCGACATTGCGGATAAGATTCGATGAAGCGCCATCGAGCGGTCGCTCCATCAGGCTCGTCGCGTAAAGACGCGCGGCGTTTAGCGGCTGCAGGACGTCGTGGCTGGCGGCGGCGAGGAAGCGGGTTTTGTCGAGATTGGCTTCATCGGCCTTGGATTTGGCTTGTTCAAGAGCGGCGTTGAGGTCAAGCAGTTCGGCGGTCCGCTCGCGCACGCGGCGCTCAAGGTTTTCGTTGGCGCGCGCCAGGGCGGAGGCGGCGGCGACGCGATCGGTGATATCGGAGAAAGTGGTCACGATGCCGCCCTGGGGCATCGGGCTGGTGCGCACTTCGATGATGCGTTCACCGGCTAACTGCTCCTGGAAGGTCTCCTTGGTGACCGCCAGGCGCAGGAGACGGTCGGCGACCTGCTCCTCGGTATCGCCGGGTCCGAAGTCGCCGCGTTCTGCCTGCGCACGAAGGATACGGTCGAGCGGCGCACCGACGCGCGCCAGTTCGGGGGGCAGACCGAGGATCATGCGGAACTGCCGATTCCAGCAGATGAGCCGCATGTCCTTGTCGAAGACGCTGAGGCCGTGGCGCACCTGATCGAGTGCCGACTGCAGGAGATCCCGATTATACTGCAGCGCCTCGGAGGCGTCATCGAGCAGCTGCATGGCGTTCTTGCCGGTCATGTTCTCACGGCGCAGCAACAAGGAAAGCACCAGCCGGGAGGACGCCGCGCCAATCGAACTCGCAAGTAGATGCTCTGCGAATCGCACAAGTTGCAGGTCTGCCTCGCCATCGGGCCTGAGTACGATCCCACGGCTTGCCGCATACTCGTGAAAAGACCGTTCCGCACGCTCGCGGCCGAGATAGCGAGCGACCGTTTCCTGCATGTCGTTGACGGTGATGGAGGAGCGCCACAGCCGGAAGGTCGGCTGGGGCAGCGGCGGCCGGCGATCGTCATCGACGAAGGCGTGCGCCTGCAGGCGCTCGATTGGGGCCGGCGTGTGGAATATGGAGACGGCGATGTATGTCGCCATATTGAGGCAGACGCTCCAGAGCACCCCATGGGTCAGCGGTTCGAAGTTCAGATAAAAGAGCTCCTCGGGCCGCAGCATTCTCAAGCCGAGCGGACCGTTGAGAAGGATATCATTGGGAATCCAGCCGGCTTTCACGATCCACGGCAGAAGCAGCGTGTAGGACCAGATGGCGAAGCCGACCGCCAGCCCGGCGAGCGCACCCCTGGCGTTGCCTTGTTTCCAAAACAGGCCAAGGAAGAATGCCGGGGCAAGCTGGGCAATCGCGGCAAATGAAATGAGGCCGATCGTGGAGAGGATCTGCGCGTCGCCGAGCGCTGCGAAGACACCGTAGGCCAGCAGCATGACGACGATGATCGCGACCCGCCGGATCATCAAAAGCAGACCGGCCATGTCCTCCTGGGCGACGTAATCGGCGACGCGGTTGCGCAGGATCAACGGTACGACGACCCCATTCGACACCATGATGGCAAGCGCGATGGATTCAACGATAACCATGGCGGTCGCAGCCGACAGACCGCCGATGAAGGCGGTCATCGACACCCACTCGACACCTGAATCGACCGGTAGCTTCATGACGAACATGTCCGGAGCGACACTGCCGTCGGCGAAGGCTAGCAAGCCTGCTGCCGCAATCGGCACGACCAGCAGGTTGATCAGCACCAGATAGAGGGGAAAAATCCAGGCCGCGCGACGCAGTTCATCCTGCGAATTGTTCTCGACGACGGCGACATGGAACTGGCGGGGAAGCAGGATCGCGCAAACGAAGCTCAGGAAGGTGACCGTCAGCCAGGTGCCGCCATGGAAGGGCTGGGAGAAGAGTTCGGCCACCGGCGGGGTCGCCTGAACCTGCTGGTAGAGGCCCTGCGGTCCGCCGTTCCAGGTCATGACGATGAAGATGCCCACCGCAAGGAACGCCATCAGCTTGACCAGCGATTCAGCGGCAACGGCCAGCATCAGACCCTCCTGGTGCTCGGTCGCGTCGACGTGGCGCGTGCCGAACAGGATGGCGAAGACGATCATCGCAATCGTTATTAGAAAAGCGGTATCGGCGAAGCCGATGCGCGGCAGCTCAATGGGGACGAGTTGGCCGCCGCCAAGAATGACCTCGATCGAGGCGGACACGGCCTTTAGCTGCAAGGCGAGATAGGGCAGAACGCCGACCACTGTGACGAGCGTCACCAGCGCCGCGACGGCTTGGCTCTTGCCATAGCGGGCGGCGAGGAAGTCGGCAACGGAAGACGAATTCTGGCCTTTGGCAAGACGCACGATGCGTGAAAGGAGCGGCAGGCCGACCGTGAACATCAGGATCGGCCCGAGGTAAACGGGAACGAAGTCGAAGCCGGTCCCGGCGGCCAGACCGACACTGCCAAAGAACGTCCACGAGGTGCAGTAGGTCGCCAGCGACAGCGCATAAATCAACGGCCGCCCCATGGTGCTGGAAACCGTCAACATGCGGTCGCCGAGCCACGCCAGCACGAATAGAGCGCTGACATAACCCAGCGCTATGATAATAATCGTGGTGCCGTCGAACATTCAATTCGGGCCGGTTATGAGTGCGACGCCGTACCAATCCCGGAAAAAACGCGCGCTCGTGGTCGTCGTTTGTGGCCCGCAACGCTACTGCGCAGGCGAGGGGCTGGCAATCTTTCGATTGCGAGTCGGCATTGCCTGGCACGGGGATGATTAACGCACCTGTATCGGCCGATGGCCTGTACCGCTTCGGATTCAACCCGGTTCGCCGGTGTCCTTGTTGGGGATGGCCCGCGGCCGGCGACGCATATGTTTGAAGGAACTCTCAGGCTCACCTCCTGGCGTTCGATCACCGCCCTTGGACAGTTCACTGCCGATTTCTCCGGGTGGGGCGGGCAAGTCCGGGATCGGGCCCGAAAAGCCCCACAGCTCAAGGGCTGCCGCCATCATAATTCGGTAACGGCTCTGCAGCGTTTCGCGGTTCCAGTCACTGGAGGCACGGATCTGATCGGTGAGATACAGTGCGTGGGCGTCGTCAACGGGGAAGTAGGTCTTCTTCTTGGCAGCGAAGCCGAGTTGGCCTGCCGCCTTGTTACGGCTTGCCTCCAGGAGAACGAGGTTGGCGATGGAATTAGCCATAGCCTTGCGGTAACGGATGGGAGAGAACTCCGGGCACCAACTGCTCGTCTTCGCCAGCGTGTCGCCGATCGGCACGATATGTTCGAGGGTTAGCATATCCTCGCCCACAAACCTCTTGTCGACGAGGTCGAGGTAGGCTGACAAAGGGCGCCCCGACAAGTGCGCGTCGAGGCGAATCAGGACTGCCTTGTCGGCACCGTTCGCGGACTCTTTCAGCTTCAGCGCAATCCGGCGAACCCCTGCGGCCTGGCGCTGTTCGTCGAGGGCAAACAGTTCTACTGGATCGGGAAACACCTCGCTGTCCCAGATAAGGTCGATAATCGGACGGTAGGCGGTGCGGCGGTCTTCGGCGGTGGCCCGCGTCAACGCCAGCAGAATCGCAAACCTGTCGAGTGCACGAAGATAAGCCAGAAGTTTCTCGTCGTCGTCCCTGAGGCGGACCAGCGCCATCATCGCCGGGGCGACCCACTCGCTGCAACAGAACCGCTCCAAAACCCGCAATTTGTCGATCGCCTCGTATACCCCTTCAGACCCGGCGGACCGCGGCCCCTCACCGCGCGTCGCCAAATAGGCCTGCGCCATCGGTTCGAACACGGTTTCCGCGAACCGCCGCGGGCCGCCTTCACGGGCCACGACACGTCGCAACAGGCTGATCATGCGGTCGCTTCTCGTCCACCTTCGGGCAACAGCCAAATGCGTGAAGAACGTCTTGTCCTGGCGGCGTCCTTTCGGCTGCGGTTCGCGATAGCGAGACATCTGGGCGATGATCGTGTCGTAGCGGCGGCGCTGATCCACCGCCAGTGGACCGATGACTTCGGCGAGGACTATATCCTCGTCGCTGAGGGGCAGGCCGGGCTTGTTGATCGAAAGAAAGAGGCGGTAGGCGTAGTCTATATCGGGGGCCCAGATGCGCAGGACGCGGCATTGTTCGAGAAGGAAGCGCGCGATCGCGCAACTTCGTTCCTGTTCGAGCGCCTTAATGTGATTGGCAAACAAGGCGCGGACCGCCTCCATGCGCCGCTGCGGTTCGTTTTCCGGCTTCAGGTCGGACTTGCCACGAGGCAAGCGGGTCGCGCCTGGGCGCTGAACGGCATGTTCCAGGAAGTGGGAGTCGACCTGGCGTGGGCGCACGTGCAACGTGTCGAGTTGTAGCGCGATCCGGGCTTGTAGCGTGACAGCCTCCGGCTCGGCGACGAGGTCGCGCAGCACGGCGATCAGGATGGTCAGAGTGATGAGACGCTGCTGGCCGTCAATCACCAGTGCGCTGCGGCTGCTCGATTGCGGCTCGTCGGGTCCCACAAACAGCATCGTGCCAAGAAAGAACGGCAGCGTTTCTTCCGATTGCCGGGCCGTCTCGCAGGCCGTGATTATGTCGTCATAGAGCCGCTGGGCTTCGGTCTCCCCCCAGGAGTAGTCGCGCTGAAAAGCAGGGATCTCGTAATGGTTCTGGCCGCTGAGCAGATCGCCGACAGCGACGTCGTCGCAACCCAATGCACTTGTCATGGTAGCCGGTTTGGTGAATGCAAACTTGTCGTGCAAAGAAGTCGGATGGGGAGGGCGGAGTCAAGAAACCTGATTACCTCAAGCCGCCAACGCCGGTTCAAGCGACGGCCTCATCGATACTTGCGGGCTCCAGTTCAAGACGCCAGATCTTGTTCAACAGCGCAAAGAGGGCGGCTTCGCGCTCGCGGATATGCTCCGGCCGCCACTCTTCACTCGATAGAAATTCACTTGTGATCGCCAGTTGCAGCTGGCGCGACGTCGGCTTGGCATAGACCTGCTTCTTGCGATGATACTCGTCGTTGCCGGCACCGTCGTTGTGCTCGTGGCTGACAAGGACGAGATTGCCAAAGCTGGCTGTCAGCGCCATGCGCTCTTCGGTGTCGGAAAACCACTGGCGCCAAAGGCTCGACGCCTTGGGGCGCTGCGGTAAAACGTGCTCAATCGTATAGTCCGTGGGACTGGCGAAAAGCGCCTCGGGCTGGAGTTCGTCGTTGAGGCGCAACAAGAGTCCCTTGCAGGCCTGAACATTGCGGGCATGCAAATCGCGCAAATTGAAGGATATCGATCGCTGCTCTTCGCGCGTCGGTTCGTAGAGACTTTCGAGCGCAGGCAGATCGGGCTGCGACAGCAGGCTGGTGATTTTCGCAAAGCGCGTCTGGCGCTTGCCAGAGCCGAGGCAGACGAGGCGCATCAGAAAGGCGGCGCGCTCGATTTCCTCGAGATACTCGCTTGCCTGCGCCGGGCGAAGATCGCGCCCAAGGACACGCAGCGCGGCGGGCACCCATTCGGAACCACTGAGCCGGGTCAGTCCGACAAGGACGCGACGCAGTTCAGCGGGAATATCGGCTTCAGCGTCCCTTGCCGACAGGATCATGGCGTAGGCATCGGCCAGCGGGCGGAACACGTCCAGCAGGAAGCCGCGCGCGCTGCCAGATTCCCTGACGATGCGGCGAACCCCGGCGATGACCTGCAGGCGGTGATAGCCGGCGGCAGAGCGGAGGTGGCTCAGAAAGGCTTCCATCTGGTCGCCCAAGCGCGCTTCGACGTCACGCCAGAGGGCGAACGCCTGATCGCGATATTCGGGTTCGACTGATCGCAGGATCTCGGCTTTCAGAATGTCCTTCTTCTGCAGCGGGCGGCCACGATCGTTGAGGACCATGAATATGCGGTGCGCGCGGTCGATATCCGTTGTGGTGACGACGACGAAGTGGCAACTATCGCAGATGTAGTTGCACAAGGCCGCGCGTTGTGCGGCGGTGAACTCGGAAAGGTTCCTAATCAGGCAATTGCGGGCGTCGATGATGGCCCGCTGTGCGCTATCGAGCGTTCCGGTATGCGCCACCGGCCGCAGGCATCCTCCAGGAGCAACTATATAGTCGTTCACGAAATTCCAATCGTCGCCCAAAAGCACGATGCGCGAGGCGCCCGGATCCGCCTGCGGGCGCGCGAGCGCGTCGAGGCGTCGGGCCAGTTCAGTGCCGGGGGAGGCTTCGAGATCGCGCAATGCGCAGGCCAGGATCACAAGTGTGACGAGGCGCTGCTGTCCGTCGACGATCTCGAAGTCGTGGGAAGCAGGGACGTTCTCCCCGACGGGTGGGGCCGGGATGTTGAGGAGCAGTATTGCGCCTAAGAAATAATCGGACTCAAGCACCTGCCCGTCATCGATTCCGGCTGCGTTCGCGACGTCTTCGAGGAGCTGGCTGGCTTCTTCCACGGTCCAGGAATAGGGGCGCTGATAGAAGGGTATGATGAAGCGGCGGGAATCGGCAAACAACTGGCCGACTGACATGGAGGCGGTAGGCAGGGGCTGAAACATTAGTACTCCGCCTGGGTAGGGTCCCAGTTCTTGTTTGCACGCACGTGCATCACTCGGCTTCGTCGAACCAATGAGCTAGCATGATCGGCGGCGCTGAGTTATCCATCATCTGGCAGAAACCATTTCCCCTTTGAACAGAAAGCGCCAAGGCGGCATGTTGTCTCCGGTCGAGTATGGCTGCGCGCACCGCCCACCTGCAACTCGAAAACTCGATGGACTATCTCAATGGCTGCACTCAGCGACACATTTAAGATCGTCTATAAAATCCTGCCGCGCGCCGAGTGGGAGGGCGCCGTGGAGGCGGGAACCTACGCGGGATCGGCCGACGACCTGCGCGATGGGTTCGTGCATTTGTCCGCGGCAACGCAGCTGGCCGGGACGGCAGCCAAATACTTTCACGGAAAAAGCGATCTCGTGCTCGTTGCGTTTCAGGCCGAGGACCTCGGGCCCGCGCTCAAGTGGGAACCGTCACGCGGCGGCGAACTTTTTCCACACTTATTTTCAGACCTGCCGGCCGACAAGGCGGTGGCGGTCTACGAGCTACCGCTTGGCGACGACGGCGTGCCCCTCATTGCGGGGGGGCTTTTGTGATGTTTGGCGGCCTTCTCAAACTGGCGCAGCCGATGCTGCTCGCGCTGCCGCCGGAGGATGCTCACGAGATGGCGCTGCGGGGCCTGGAACTCGGACTCCTGGCGCGCGACGAGAAGGCTGGAGCGGGAGCGCTGCAGCAGCACCTGTTCGGCCTCGACTTTCCCAATCCCGTCGGCGTGGCGGCAGGCTTTGATAAAGACGCGCGCGTTCCCGACGCCATCCTCTCGCTCGGCTGCGGATTTGCCGAAATAGGCACCGTGACGCCGCGCCCGCAATCGGGAAACCCGACGCCGCGCGTCTTCCGACTGATCAAGGAACGGGCCGTGATCAACCGGCTCGGATTCAACAACGGCGGCCACGAAGCGGCGCTGCGCCGGCTGCAGGCGCGGGCGAAGCAGGGTGGGATCGTCGGCGTCAACATCGGCGCCAACAAAGACAGCGAGGACCGCGCCGCCGACTACGTCAAAGGCCTCGAGACGTTCAGCGCGGTGGCGAGCTACTTCACGGTCAACATTTCTTCGCCGAACACTCCGGGCCTGCGCGACCTGCAGGCTCCTGCGGCGCTCGACGAACTCATCGGACGGTTGATGGAGGCGCGCGAGCGGCTCGCAGCGGCGGGCGAAGCCAAGCGCCCCATCATCGTCAAAATCGCACCAGACATTGCCGAAGAGGACATCGCACCGATCTGCGAACGACTGATGGCGCACGCCGTCGAGGGAATCGCCGTCTCCAATACGACGATCACCCGCCCGGGCGTTTCCGGCGAAACTTCCCGCCAGGCCGGCGGGCTGTCGGGGCGGCCGCTGTTTCACCGGTCGACCGTGATGCTTGCGAAAGTGCATCAGGCGACGGGCGGGCGGGTGCCACTGATCGGAATCGGCGGCATCGACAGCGGCGAGACGGCATTGGCGAAGTTCGAGGCCGGAGCCAGCCTGATCCAGCTTTACACCGGGCTCATCTACGAAGGCTGGGCGCTGATCGGTCGCATCAAGGGCCATCTGGCGCAGGCCTGCGAAGAAGTCGGGGCGGGGTGCATCGGCGAACTTAGCGGACGCCGGGCTGCGCACTGGGCGAGCCAGCCGCTGGACCAGGAAAGCGGTCACTGATCAACGAGGCCGCGCAATGCCAGCGATCCGGATCGGATGCGGCCCATCAGCCCTTGCGGCCGCTGTCGGACTTGTCGCTGCTCAGCAACCCGAAAAGGCGGGCAACAAACCAGATCGGCACCACCACGACGGCACCGAGCACGAGATAGCCGAAGATGTTTTCGAAGACGCCGAAGCCGAGGTCGTAGAGGCGGCGCGCCAGGATATCCAGGTGATACAGCAGGTTGCGCGGGGTGATGCCGAGCGCCGACAGGATTATGCCGACGACGATGGATATCAGAACGAGGCGGATTAGCACTCCGACAGGGTTGCCGCCAAACAGCGTATTGCGATCCATGGCTTGAGCTTTCGTTCCGAAAAAGGGCGACTGAACTTCTGCCTGGCTCCAAGATCGAGACCCGGCCCGACGCCGGGAGAGATCACCGCGATGGAATCCAAGGCGGCAGGGCTTTAGCATGGCTTCAACTTGCTGGCGACCCTCCGGGGCATGGCAAAGCGCAGGTGGCTGGACAGCGCAAAGGATTGAAGAAACCACGCATGGGCAAACGCACGGCGGCAACAGAGGTCGTTGCGCAGAATCGATCGAGGGCCGGCAGTGCTGTCCGCGCCACGCGGCCGGGTGCTGCTGCGCCGCCACCTGGGCCGTTGACGGACGCGTTGCCCGCAGAGTTCGCGAAATGGTTCAAGACGCGCGGCTGGGCACCGAGAACCCACCAGCTGGCGCTTCTGGAACGGGCCACGAAGCGGACGCCGACGCTGCTGATCGCGCCGACAGGAGCGGGCAAGACGCTTGCTGGTTTCCTACCGAGCCTCGTCGAGCTTTCCAGGCGCGACCGCACAACGCTGAAGGGTGCCGGCCTGAACACACTTTACATTTCGCCGTTGAAAGCGTTGAGCGTCGACATCGCGCGCAATCTCGAAAACCCGATCCGCGAAATCGGCTTGAAAATCAGATGCGAGACGCGCACCGGGGATACGCCGGTCAGCCGGCGCACGCGCCAGCGCACCAAGCCGCCCGAGATCCTTCTCACTACGCCCGAACAGGTCGCCCTGCTGCTGGCGCATCCCGACGCGCCCTATCTCTTCGCCGATGTGCGCACCGTGATCCTCGATGAACTGCACGCTATTTCCGGATCGAAGCGCGGCGATCTTCTCAGCCTCGACATTGCCCGGTTGAGGACGCTGGCGCCAGAGCTGATCACCATCGGTCTGTCGGCGACCGTCGCCAGGCCGAGCGAATTGAGAGCCTATCTCGTTGCGCAGGACGCGCCTGAGGCGATAACCCGGCTGGCCGATATTGTCGTTGCGCAGTCCGGCGCGGAACCGGAGATCGCCATCCTCGAAGCCGACGATCCGCCGCCGTGGTCGGGTCATTCGGCGCTCTACGCGATCGCCTCGATCTATCAGGCGATCAAACGCCATGCACTGACGCTCGTTTTCGTCAATACGCGCATGCAGGCGGAGCTGATCTTCCAGGAGCTGTGGCGGGTCAACGAGGACGGCCTGCGCATCGCGCTGCATCACGGCTCGCTCGATCATGGCCAGCGGCGCAAGGTCGAAGCAGCGATGGCGGCGGGCACGCTTGATGCCGTCGTTGCCACTTCGACGCTCGATCTCGGCATCGACTGGGGCGACGTCGATCTCGTCATCAACGTTGGCGCGCCCAAGGGTTCAAGCCGCCTCCTACAACGGATCGGGCGCTCAAATCACCGCCTCGATGAGCCGAGCCGGGCGATCCTCGTGCCCGGCAACCGCTTCGAGGTTCTCGAATGCCGGGCGGCGCTCGATGCGGCGCGCGCAGGGGTGCAGGATGTTGCGCTGTCGCGGCGCGGCTCGCTCGACGTGCTGGCGCAGCACGTGCTTGGGATGGCCTGCCAGGCGCCATTTGCGATGGACGAGCTTTTCGCCGAAGTGCAGAGTGCATCGCCCTACGCATGGATACAGCGCGCCACATTCGATCGCATCGTCGACTTCGTCGCGACCGGCGGCTATGCACTCAAGTCCTACCAGCGGTTCGCCAAGCTGCGCCCCGAGGCCGACGGACGGCTGAGTGTTGCGAACGGCAAAATCGCCCAAAGCTACCGGATGAATGCGGGTACGATCGTCGAGAGCCCAATGATCAAGGTCCGGCTTATCGGCGGCGGGCGGTTGCGCGGGCGGGGATCTTGGTCGCGCGCTTCAACACCGCGACGTCCGCTGACCGGCGGCAGGGTGCTCGGTGAAGTCGAGGAGCATTTCGTCGAGCAGCTGGCTCCGGGACAGGCCTTCGTTTTTGCCGGCGAAGTCCTGCGCTTCGAAGGGCTGAAGGAGACCGAGGCCTACGTCTCGCGGGCGTCAGCCTCCGATCCGGTCGTGCCGAGCTATGCGGGGGGCAAGTTCCCGCTGTCAACGCATCTTGCCGAACGGGTCCGCCTCATGCTGCACGACCGTGCGGCGTGGGCGCATCTGCCGGTGCAGGTCGCCGAATGGCTGGCGCTGCAGGGCGAACGCTCCGCGCTTCCAGACGCCAGCGAGGTGCTGGTTGAGACGTTCCCGCGGGGCGGACGCCATCACATGGTCGTCTACCCCTTCGAGGGACGGCTTGCGCACCAGACCCTTGGCATGCTCTTGACCCGCCGGCTGGAACGTGCAGGCGTCATGCCGATGGGGTTCGTCGCCAACGATTATGGGCTTTCGATCTGGGCGCGCGGCGATATCGGCGCGATGATCCGGTCGGGGTC
Source organism: Alphaproteobacteria bacterium BRH_c36 (assembly GCA_001516065.1). GTDB lineage: Bacteria > Pseudomonadota > Alphaproteobacteria > Rhizobiales > Hyphomicrobiaceae > Filomicrobium. The sequence goes on along the minus strand of LOEV01000234.1, from coordinate 23,854 downwards.
AATCCCGCTTGCAGCACTGTTCGAAGAGGACATGCTGGGCGACGATCTCGAAACATGGCTTGCCGAATCAAGCCTAATGAAGCGAACCTTCCGCTGTTGCGCCGTGATCGCGGGCCTCATCGAGCGGCGGCATCCGGGCAAGGAGAAGTCGGGACGACAGGTGACGATGTCGACCGACCTCGTCTATGACGTCCTGATGAAGCACGACCCCGGCCACATCCTACTCGAGGCGGCGCGGGCAGACGCAGCAACGGGGCTTCTCGACATCGGGCGGCTCGGCGATTTTCTGAGGCGCATCCGGGGCGCTATCGTGCACAAGGACCTGGAGCGGGTTTCGCCGCTGTCTGTGCCGATCCTCTTGGAGATCGGTCGCGAACCGGTTGGAACAAGCGGCCGCGAAGATCTGCTGCGGGATGCCGCCGAGGAGCTGATCCGGGACGCGATGGGATGTGAGTAGAAACCCGTGGATCAGACCTGGGGGTCGAGTGCGCAATCGGGACGGCGCAGTTTAGAGTCGCGTTCTTAATCACGTTCGAAGCACGAGGGTTTGGCGATGCTGCAACTGAAGCCAGAGCGCCTGGGGATAAACGACTTCAGGGAGCAGAATGTTTCGGTCTGCGGCAAGTTGTTTGTCGCGGACGTTTCAGGGGCGCTCTACTGGCCGGCGGAAAAGGCGCTTATCGTCGCTGACCTGCACCTCGAAAAGGGCTCCTCGTTTGCCGCAAAAGGCCAATTGCTGCCACCCTACGATACACGCGAAACTCTATTGCAATTGGCGAAGGCGGTCGACAGGTTCGGTGCAAAGACCGTGGTTGCGCTCGGCGACAGCTTACATGACCGCGATGCTGGCGAACGCATGCCGCAAACCGAACTCGACAAGCTGCGGATCATGCAGGACGCTTGCGAGTGGATTTGGGTGACGGGCAACCACGATCCCGAAATCGCCGACCGGCTCGGCGGGTTCGTGGTTCCGGAACTGACGGTCGAAGGCATCACGCTGCGCCATGAACCGCGCGGGGCGTGGACGACACACGAGATCGCCGGGCATCTGCATCCAGCCGCCAGAATCTCACGCGACGGGTTCAGCCTGCGGCGGCCCTGCTTCATCGGCAACGGCGTGCGGCTCATCATGCCTGCCTTCGGCTCGTACGCCGGCGGACTCAACGTGATGGACGAAGCCTTCGAGCCGTTGTTCGGTGGCGACTCGTTTGCCGTCTGGATGCTCGGTCAGGAAGGCCTCTACCCAATCGCAACCCGGTTGCTGCGGGACGACTGAAGTACGTTATCGGGTGCAAATTACTCCGCAATATGCCGGTCAGCCTCACGATTGAACGCGACGACGTCTTTCGCCCTGCGTGGTGGATTGTGCCGCGCGTTGCAATTCCTGGCGCAGTCTTTCGCGTTCTTCGTGGATTGACGCGATGACCGGACCTGCCGGCACATTCATACCCAAAAGCGCGGCCTCGGAAAGCTGCAGGCTTGCCTCGGTCGTTTCGGGAACGGCATCGCTGACGCCCGTGGCGTAAAGGTGGCGCGCGTGGTCGTTGTCTACGGCCCGCGAAACAATCTCGACATCCGCACGTAACAATCGGATCTGCTCGACAATGGCGTCGATTATCGATGGCGACTGGATCGTAATGACGACGCTGCCGGCTGTATCTATCCCGCACGCCTTGAGAAAGGAGGGATTCGTCGCATCGCCGTAGTAGACCTCGTGGCCATTGCGACGATCGATCGTCACCGACCTGGGATCGTAGTCGATGGCTACGAAGGGAATATGGTGTACCCCGAAAAGGCCGCAGACCATCTTGCCCATTCTGCCATATCCGATGACGATTGCATGGCCTTCGCGCGGCAGGGGGGCTTCCAGCGTTTCGGGTTCGGGACTTGGCTGCGGCGTAATTTTCGCGGCGATCGACTGCCCGATCATCGCCATGGCGGGGATTAATAGCATGCTCAAGGAAGCGACCGTCAAGGTGAAGTTGGAAACATCGCTCGACAATAGCCCGAGGCTTGCGGCAAGGCCGATGCCGACGAATGCGAATTCGCCACCCGGCCCTAGCACCAGACCCGACTCGACAGCAACGGGCAACGGCTGGCGGAACAGGCGCGCAAGCAGGATCACGACTAGCGCCTTGACGGTGACAAGACCGATGACGCTGGCGAGGATCCAGGCCGGTTCGCGAAGGATCTCGCGAACATCGATGCTCATTCCCACTGTGAAAAAGAAAATGCCTAGAAGCAGGCCCTTAAAGGGTTCTATGCGTGCCTGAATGGCGCGGCGATATTCCGTGTCGGACAGAAACAGGCCAGCAACGAAGGCACCCAGCGCCATGGACAAGCCGGAAATCGCTGCGAGGAAACCGGTAGCAACGATCACGAAAAGGGCGGCAGCCATGAACATCTCGTCAGACTTCGTGGCAGCGACCAGGCGAAACAACGGACGCAACGTCAATCGTCCAAGCGCGATGATAACGACCACCGCGACAAACGCCTGGAGAAGGGCTCCGCCGACGCCGGAGAGAATCGTGCCGCCGTTGCTGGCTGCAATCAGCGAGATGTAGATGAGAAGCGGCACGACGGCGAGGTCCTGCGCCAACAGCACGGAAAAGCTGAGGCGGCCAGTCGTCGTTGCCAGTCGATCCTGCCGGGACAATACCTCCAGGACGATGGCTGTCGACGATAGAGCCAGCGATGCACCAATGATCAGCGCGACGGAGGTCGTCAGCCCAAAGCCTGCGGCAACGAAGGCAACGATCGCGGTTGTTATCGCAATCTGCAGACTGCCCATCCCGAAAACCAACCGACGCATGGTCAGAAGTCTTTGGAAGGATAGCTCCAACCCGATTATGAATAACAGGAAAACGACGCCCAATTCGGCGATGCCTGCGACGTTATTGGCATCAACGACGGTGACCCAGTAAAGGAAAGGGACCTCACCGATAAAGGCTCCCAGGCCCAAGGGACCAAGCACGGCACCGGCGCCAAGATAGCCGATGACTGGACTCAGACCGAACCGGCTCAACAGAGGGACGACTATCCCGGCGGTCCCGAGGATAACCAGCGCGTCGCTGTAGGCGGGGACATTGATCGATCCAGCCAAATGACCCTCTCGGCAGTTTGCTGCGCGCGCGAAGCGAAATCAGGGTTTAGTTCTGATGCATCGCAATTTCCAGCGACAGTCGGATAGGAAGTCCCTGTAGCAGAACCGAAGCCTGCCAGCATTGATCGAACCCCATGTGCGGTGCTGGCACAATGACGACTGCCCATCCGATGATACGGCTGGTGGCAACGGGAAACTTCGCGCCTCAGTGCGCTCCACGACTGAAGACGGCGGACGCGGCAAGGCCGGCGCCAACAGCGATAGCGACAGCAAACATCCCGTAGAACAGCGGGTAATCGAACGCGAACGAATACATCAGGGCTTCGAGGCCCTGGCGTTGCAGCTGAACGGCGGCGGTGTTCTCGGCTATGAGTTCGGCGTCGCGGAACAGGTAGGTGCGCGCCACCACCGGGCCGATGGGCACGTTGGCGGGCAGGTCGATGGCGGTGCGGAATAGTGAGCGACCGATGAACTCGACCCCCGTCGGCCGCCTCTGGTAGAGGCCCTCGCTGGCCTTCAGCCGGATGATTGATTCGCGGAACGACTTTAGTTCAGCCGGATTAAGCTTATTGGCACCGGCCGCTTGCGGTTCGATTCGAATATGGTGGAAGCCGATACCGTGTTCATCGAAGACCCGTGGCGTCGAAATCTCCACGATCGGACGCGTCGAAGAAATCGTGTAATAACTTGGTACGCTCTCGAACTCGACGGACTGAGTATTGATCCACAGACCGGCGACGTTCGACTTGCGGCGGCTGACCAGCTTGCTCTTCGCGCCTTCGAGAACAACGACGACATCATAAAGCCCCTGTTGGGGAGAAGCCTGCTGGGAATTGTGGACGGCTCCGAAGACGACGATGCGCTGGCCGGAGAACCCCGAGGTGATGGCGACCGAACGAGTTGAAATGTCGACTTCGACGCTTTCGATGAAGTTCGGATTCTGCACGGTCCTGTCGGCCATGGCAGCGCGGCGGCGTTCGGCTTTTTCCTGCTCGGCCTTCTCAACCGATGCCTCTAGCGCGGACTGCTCGACGTTCGCCTGTTCCGTCTTCTTGGCCGGCGCGGCAGGGTCAGCCTGTTGCGCTGGCATCGCCGTCTTGGACATTTCTTCCATAATGGCGGCTGGCGAAGAGGCGCCTGTCTCGCGCAGCGCGGCGGTGTCGGCGTCTTCGCCGCCGGTGTTGAAGATCCAGATGAGAAGCACAACCATCGCCGCCCCCAGTGCGAAGACTGCGTTGCGGCCGGTCATGGCGGAGCGCAGATCCCGGGGCTTGATCTTGCGGATCGAGCGGTTCGCATCTTCGAAGCGCTGCCGGAACTTCTGACGGAATTCATCTCTGGCTGCCATCAGTGACCTCCTATTACAGAGGAAATGGAATATAGCTCGGATGGCATCACGACGAGGTTCCAGGCGACCCTGAGGCAAACAAGGAGGACGAGGCCGGCCAGCAGAAAGCGCAGTTGCTCACCCTTCAGTTTTTCACCGGCAACGGCCCCGAACTGCGCCCCGATCACTCCGCCGATCATCAATATCATGGCGAGAACAATATCAACCGTGTGGTTTTGTACGGAATGGAGAATCGTGGTGGCGGCGGTGACGAACAGGATCTGGAACAGCGAGGTGCCAACGACGACGTTGGTTGGGACACGCAACAGATAGATCATCGCAGGAACGATGATGAACCCGCCGCCGACACCCATGATTGCACCGAGAAAACCAACGATGGCTCCCAGCACTATCACCGGGATGGCGCTGATGTAGAGTTTCGAGCGGTGGAACCGCATTTTCAAGGGGAGGCCGTGGATCCAGCTATGCTGACCCGGCCGGCGCGCGGAAACGGCAGCGCCTGAACGCGCCTTGCGCATCGTGTTGAGGCTCTCGATCATCATCAACGAGCCGATGATGCCAAGAAAAATGACATAGGCCAGCGACACGAACAGCTCGAACTGTCCGAGCTGCCGCAGCTCCTTGACGATTTGCACGCCAAGGATCGAGCCCATGATACCGCCGGTCAACAAGACAATCCCCATCTTGATGTCGACGTTGCGGCGCTGGTACTGAGCGACGGCGCCTGAAACCGAGGAGGCGACGATCTGTGCGGCCTCGGTACCGATCGCCACCGCTGGCGGAATGCCTGAAAAAATCAGTAGCGGTGTCATGAGGAAGCCGCCGCCGACGCCGAACATGCCTGACAAAAACCCGACCGCTCCGCCCATGCCCAGGAATATCAGGACATTGACAGGCATTTCGGCGATCGGAAGATACAAGTTCATATTCGCCGTCCGGTTCGGGACTGACTTGCAGCCCGGTCAAACTCAATCGCGTTTTGATAGTCGTGTGCACCCCGAGGTGACGTCACCCGGCGGCCCGATCTTCTATTCTTCGTTTTGCGAGTTCCGTAGACTGCACATGACGCGCTTCTCAGCGATGCCGTCATGACTGCAAACCGAACCACCCTGGCAAGAGAGGTCACCGGCAGTTGAAAACTACGAGATCCCCCTGCCACTCTCTATCGCCGATCGGGAGCGGTCGGGTCAATGCGTCGTTCTGCTCGAAATCACTATTCGAACGCTTTTTTTTGAGTGATCGTAATGGGATAGATCGAAGCGATCAGTCGAAAGGCCGCAACTCTATAATTCGTCGCGGCTTCCGGCGTGCCGGGCGATATCCGGTTGAGGCGCAGCGAAGGCCGTTTCTCAGCGGCCCCCGCGACTTGCGCACCCGTTTCCTACTTCTTCAGCGCGTCGCGGATTTCCATGAGCAAGGCCTCGGTGACGGTCGGAGCGGCAGGGGCTATCTCCTGCTTCTTTTCAAACTGCGCACGCATGTTGTTGACGGCCTTGACCAGCATGAAGACTGCAAACGCGACAATCACGAAGGAGATGACGTTGTTGATGAACGTGCCGATGTTCATCGTCACGGCTTCCTTGTCGCCGACCGCTTCAGCGAGCGTCAGCTTGATGTCCGAAAAATCGACGCCGCCGAGCAGAAGCCCGATCGGCGGCATGATGACATCGTTGACCAGAGAAGCGACGATTGTGCCGAAGGCGCCGCCGATGATGATACCGACGGCCATGTCGACCATGTTGCCCTTGACTGCAAATTCCCGAAATTCAGCCAACATTCCCATTTTTTGCACTTTCCCCTGGAGTCTTACAGCGTTTTCGATGCCCAGGAAGGGCTGTCAGAACGCACACTCTCCCCTGCCGGGCAGTGTCCGGACGTTATGCCAATGCGGTATTTTGGGCAATTGCCTGTGCAATATATGAGTTATTTCGGTGATGGGGGTTAGCGGGGTCAGGCCAGACGCTCTAGATTCCGACAAGCTCTGCTTCGGGAGCCACCTCAAGATTGAGCGCGGCGGCGAGCAAGGCGCGCGTGTAGGCTTCTTGCGGCGCCTCGAAAATCCGGTCAGCCGGCCCTTCCTCGACGACCTTGCCGGCGCGCATGACGATAACGTAGTTGCATAGCGCACGCACAACCCGAAGATCGTGGCTGATGAAGAGATAGGCGAGGTCGCGCTTCTCCTGCAGGTCGCGCAGCAAGTCGACGATCTGTGCTTGCACGCTCATGTCGAGGGCGCTGGTGGGTTCGTCGAGCATGATGAATTTCGGTTCCAGCACCATCGCACGGGCGACCGCTATGCGCTGGCGCTGGCCACCAGAAAACTCGTGCGGGTAGCGGTCCTGTGACTGCGGATCGAGGCCGACCTCGGCAAGTGCGGCCCCCACGCGCTCGCGTCGCGCCTCGTAATCGAGGTCGGGCTGCAGGATGATCAATCCTTCCTCGATGATCTGACCGACCGCGAGACGCGGCGACAGAGAGCCGTACGGGTCCTGGAACACGATCTGCATCTGTTTGCGCAACGGTCGCATCTGTTTGGAAGACAGACCGTCAATGCGCCGGCCCAAGTAGGAAATCGGTCCTTTCGAGGCGATCAATCGCAGCAGCGCGAGACCGAGCGTCGTCTTGCCGGAGCCGGACTCGCCGACGACGCCGACGGTCTGGCCGTCGCGCAATTCGAGGGAAACTCCGTCCACGGCCTTGACGTGATCGGTCGTGCGCTTGAGGAGCCCGGTCCGAATCGGGAACCAGACCTTGAGATCCTCGGTCTTGAGAACGACGGGAGCGCTCGGATCGAAGGCACCGGGTTCGCCCTTGGGCTCGGCGGCGAGCAGGTGCTGGGTGTAGGGGTGCCGGGGATCGCTGAAGATCGCCTCGGTCAGTCCTTCCTCGACGATGCCGCCGGATTTCATGACGTAGATCCGCCGCGCCATTTTGCGAACGATGCCGAGGTCGTGGGTGATGAGCAGGAGTGCCATACCCATCTCGCGGCTCAGGTCTTTCAGAAGGTCGAGGATCTGGGCCTGGATGGTGACGTCGAGCGCGGTGGTCGGCTCGTCGGCGATCAGCAGGTCGGGCTCGTTGGCAAGTGCCATCGCGATCATGACGCGCTGGCGCTGGCCGCCGGACAATTCATGCGGGAAAGCCTGCAGGCGGCGATCGGGATCCTGGATGCCGACCTTATGCAGCAACTCGACGACGCGGACGCGGGCGGCGGCATCGTCGAGTCCACGGTGCACCTTGAGGACTTCGCCGACCTGCTTCTCGATGGTGTGGAGCGGATTGAGCGACGTCATAGGCTCCTGGAAGATCATCGAGATGCGACGGCCGCGTATCTCGCGCAGTTCCTCCGCGCTCGAGGCCAGCAGATTGCGGCCCTGGAAAAAAATTTCGCCAGAAGGATGAGAGGCAGCGGGATAAGGCAGGAGCTTCAGAATGGAGAGCGCAGACACGGTCTTGCCGGAACCCGACTCTCCAACGAGGGCAACGGCCTCACCGCGGCCAATCTTGAAGGACACGCGGTCGACGGCCAGCGTCTCGTCCCTGCCCTGGGTGAAAGCGACAGAAAGGTTGCGGACCTGAAGAAGCGTTTCTACCGGTTTCATCGCTTCGCGACCCTCATTTGAATGTCTTGCGCGGATCGAGCGCGTCGCGCACTGCCTCGCCGATGAAGATCAGTAGCGACAGCATGATGGCCAGCGCGAAGAAGCCGGTCAGCCCAAGCCACGGCGCCTCAAGGTGCTTTTTGCCCTGCAGCAGCAGTTCGCCGAGCGAAGCCGAACCGGGCGGTAGACCGAGACCGAGGAAGTCGAGCGCGGTCAACGCCGAAATGGAGCCCGAGAGCTGGAAGGGCAGGAAGGTCAGGGTCGCCACCATCGCGTTCGGCAAAAGGTGCTTCCACATGATCGTCGTGTCCGACAACCCGAGCGCGCGAGCGGCCTTGATGTACTCGAAGTTGCGCCCGCGCAGGAATTCAGCGCGGACGACGCCGACGAGCGACACCCACTGGAAGAGCAGCAGGACGAAAAGCAGCGTCCAGAAGCCCGGCACCAGCACCGACGAAATGATGATCAGGATGAACAGCGAGGGCATCGAGGACCAGATCTCGAGGACTCGCTGGAAAATCAGATCGACCATGCCGCCGAAGTAGCCCTGCACGGCACCTGCGGCAATGCCGATCGCGGACGCCATGATGGTGAGAAGGAGACCGAAGATCACCGAGACGCGGAAGCCGTAGATGACGCGGGCGAGCACGTCGCGACCCTGGTTGTCGAGACCGAGCCAGTTCGTGTTCCAAACGGAGTTGAAGCGTTGCATGTGCTCGGGCGGGGCGTCGCAATAGGCGCGGTTCGAGGCCCAGGGCGGTGGAGCGGGAAAGCCGAGACAGAGATCGTCGGCACCCTTGCGGCGCGGATAATCGCGGTTGATCGTTGTGTATGAATAGCGGATAGGCGGCCAGATCATCCAGCCATTGGCCTCGATTTCCTCGATGTTGACGGGGTCGCGGTAATCGGTGACGGCGAGAAAGCCGCCGAACTTCGATTCGGGATAGTCGAACAGCACCGGCATCAGGAGTTCGCCCTTGTAGCTGACGAGCAGCGGCCGGTCGTTGGCAACCATCTCGGCGATCAGCGAAACGCCGAACAGCGCCAGGAATATCCACAGGCTCCAGTAGCCGCGGCGGTTGGCCTTGAAGTTTTCCCAGCGGCGCCGATTGATCGGCGACAAGGTGAGCCTCTTGGCGAGCGCCGGCCACACGGTCTCGCGCGCAGCGCTGATGGGGCGCACCTTGTGATGGAGGTCCTCGGTTTTCGCGTCCACGCCTCAGACCTCCCGGCTCTCGAAATCGATGCGCGGATCGACGAGGGTGTAGACGAAATCGGAGATGAGGTTCACCACCAGCCCCATGAGCGAGAAAATCCACAAGGTGGCGAAGACGACCGGGTAATCGCGCTTGTCGATCGACTCGAAGGCTAGGAGACCGAGGCCGTCGAGCGAGAAAATCGTCTCGATCAGCAGCGAACCGGTGAAGAACGCATGGATGAATGCCGAGGGGAAGCCGGCGATGATGAGCAGCATGGCGTTGCGGAAGATGTGGCCGTAGAGAACCTGATTCTCATTCAGCCCCTTGGCGCGCGCGGTAAGCACATACTGCTTGCGGATCTCGTCGAGGAACGAGTTCTTGGTAAGGAAGGTCGAGGTCGTGAAGGCGCCGAGGCCGAGCGCGATGAGCGGCAGCGTGAGGTGCCAGAAGTAGTCAGCAACGCAGCCCATGTTCGTCGTGCACGCCCAGAACGTAAAGTCCTGGTACATCTCCGAATGCAGGCCGCGCGAGGGGAACCACTGGAAGAACGAAGAGCCGGCGAAGACCACCAGAAGAAGAACGGCGACGAGGAAGCCTGGTACGGCATAGCCGACCACGAGTGCGCCCGAGGTCCAGACGTCAAAGGGCGTGCCGTCGTTGACGGCCTTGCGGATGCCGAGCGGAATGGAGATGAGGTAGCTGAGAAGCGTCATCCAGATCCCGAGCGAGATGGAGACCGGCAACTTTTCCGCAATGAGGTCGAGCACCGGGGTATCGCGAAAGTAGCTCTGCCCGAAATTGAAGGTGACGTAGTTCCACATCATCATTGCGAAGCGTTCGTGGGCGGGCTTGTCGAAACCGAACTGCTTTTCGAGGCTCTTGATGAATTCAGGGTCGAGACCCTGGGCGCCACGGTACTTGGAAGCAGCCGCGTCGATGGACCCTTGACCGGCCTGGGATTGAGCGCCGCCGCCGAGGCCATCGCCGCCGCCACCCGAAATCCGGCCCGTCATCGCGGCATCGTGGCCCTGGATCTGGGCGATGATCCGCTCGACCGGCCCGCCCGGGGCGAACTGGATGACGATGAAGCTCACCAGCATAATGCCGAACAGCGTCGGCAGTATCAGCAGCAGTCTCTTGATCAGGTAGGCGGCCATCGGCGGATCGGTTCTGTCTGTTATAAGCGGGCTGGAACGGGGTGGCTAACTGTGCGTCCTCTCGTGGGCTATCGCTCTGAGAGCTTGGCAGCTTTCTCCTTGTCATACCACCACGTCTCGATAATGCCCCGGTCGTACTTCGGTTTGGTTTCGGGCCAGGAGAACTTATCCCACGTGGCGACGTTGTGTGAGGCCTTGTACCAGTGCGGGACCCAGTAATGGCCAGCGCGCAGGACGCGATCAATGGCCCGGGTTGCCGTGACGAGTTCATCTCGCGAACCGGCTGCCAGGGCGTTGTCGATCAATGCGTCGATCACCGGATCGGCAATGCCTGCCAGATTGAGACTGCCGTCGACATCACGCGTGGAGGACCCCCAGTAGTTCTTCATCTCGACGCCGGGCGTCAGGCGCAGGACGTAGCGGCGCGTGGTGACGTCGAAGTCGAACGACTTGGTACGGCGCTCGTACTGGGCGGAATCGACGAGGCGGATCTTTCCTTCGATGCCGAGCAGGCGCAGGTTCTCGATATACGGGTTGATGATGCGCTCGAAGGAGGGCGAGAAGATCAGGAATTCGATGTCGAGCTGGCGGCCATCGGCATTGATCCGCTTGCCGTCCTTCAGCGTCCAGCCGGCTTCTGTGAGGAGCCGACTCGCCTCACGCAGAAGTTTCCGGTCCTGGCCCTGCCCGGAACTGACGGGCGGCGTGTAGACCTCCTCGAAGACGGCAGGATCGAGTGACTTGCGGAATGGTTCGAGTAGGGCGAGTTCGTCTGACGAGGGCTTACCCTCGGCCTTCATGTCGGAGTTTTCGAAGTAGCTCGCGGTGCGCAAGTAGAGTTCATAGAACAGGTTCTTGTTCGACCATTCGAAATTGAATGCGTAATCGAGCGCTTTCCTGACGCGCTTGTCCTTGAACTTGTCGCGGCGCGTGTTGAGCATGAAGCCTTGCGCGCCTGAGGGCTGGGCGTCCGGCAACGTCAGGCGGAGAATGCGGCCGTCCTTGACGGCAGGGACGTTGTAGGCGGTCGCCCAATCGACAGAAGTGAATTCCTCGCGCAGATCGAAGGTACCGTTCAACAGGTTCTGAAGTTCGGCGGTGCGGTCGCGGTAATACTCGTAGCGCAGTTCGTTGAAATTGTAGCGGCCGCGGTTGACGGGAAGTTCCCAACCCCAGTAATCGGCACGGCGCCTGTACGCGATGAAGGTTCCCGCCTTGAAGTCGGCGACCTCGTAAGGGCCGGAGCCGAGCGGCTTTTTGAGCCACGTCTCGTCGAAGGGCTGCTGGTCATAGAATGATTTGGGAAGAATGGGCAGCGTCGCCACGAAGAGCGGCAGGTCGCGCAGCCGGTCGCCTTCGAATTCGTAACGGACCGTTTGCGGGTCGAGAGCTTCGGCCTTGGCGACATCGCGCAGGCCGAAGCGGTAGAGCGGGTGGCCTTTCTCCTTCAGCGCCTCGAAGGAGAAGACCACGTCGGCGGCGGTGACGGGCGAGCCGTCCGCGAACCTGGCTTCGGGGCGCAGCTTGAACGTCACAGATTTCCTATCGTCAGCCAGTTCGGCCGATTGGGCAACGAGGCCGTAGACGGCATCGGGCTCGTCATCGGCGCGGGTCATCAAGGTATCGTAGACGTATTCGAGCCCCTGGGCGGCATCGCCCTTGAGGATGAAGCCGTTCAAGCTGTCAAACGTCGGCAGGCCGGCCGTGCCGATCATCGACATGCGTCCGCCCTTGGGGGCATCCGGATTGACGTATTCGAAGTGCTGGAAGCCCGCGGGGTACTTGAGTTCCCCGAAGGCGGAGAGGCCATGTGACGGGTTGGCCGCGAACGCGCCAGTGGAGAGAGCCAGGGCGGCGACCGCGGTTGTTGCCGCCGCCAGAAGCGTCCTGGACCAGAGCTGCATGGCTGCCCGTTGCATCGAAACTCCCGTCTGGGTGAAAAACATCAGAGCCGGCCGGCGATCACATCCCGCGCTGTCTTTTCAGTTTTTCAGCTTTGGCTGCGTCGATCCACCAATTGACGATGACGGCGCTCGGTGCCTGCGACGGCAGCTTTTCGGGCCGCCCGAAGATATCCCAGCTAGCGATGCGATCGTAGGGGAAGTGCCATTGCGGAACGAGATAATGGTTCCACAACAGGACGCGGTCGAGGGCACGCGTCGCGGCAACGACGTCTTCGCGGGTCTTCGCCTGCACCAGAATTTCGATCAGCTCGTCGACGACAGGGTTCTTGATGCCGATGACGTTGCGTGAACCGGGCTTGTCGGCCGCCGAAGATCCCCAGAACTCGCGCTGTTCGTTTCCTGGAGAATGCGACTGGGCAAAGCTCGCGGTGATGGCATCGAAATCGAAATTCTCAAGCCGGCGCTGGTACTGGCTGGAATCGACGAGGCGGGCACGCGCATCTATGCCGATCTTTTTCAGGTCTACGATGTAGGCGCCGATGATGCGTTCCATGATCGGCTGGGCAATCAGGAACTCGATCGACATCTGGGTTCCGGTTGCATCGACGAGCTTGCCGTCCTTCAGCGTCCAGCCCGCTTCGCTCATCAGGGCCATGGCCTGACGCAAGTTGTTGCGGAAATCAGTCGAAGCGTCGTTCTTGGGGTTTTTCCAGACTTCGGTGAAGACTTCAGGGGGAACGCGATCCTTGAAGGGCTTGAGGATTTCGAGTTCGCGGCCTTCGGGCAGGCCGGTGGCGGCCAGTTCGGAATTGTCGAAGTAGCTGCCGACGCGCACGTAGGTGCCGTAGAACATCGACTTGTTCATCGCCTCGAAATTGAAGGCATAGTTGAGGGCGCGGCGGACGCGGGGGTCGACGAACTGCTTGCGGCGCGTGTTGAAGACGAACGCCTGCATGCGGGCGACGCTGCCGTCCTTCAACTGCTCCTTCTTGATCAGGCCCGATTTGACGGCGTCGGTCGTGTAGCGCGTCGCCCAGTAGTTGGCGCTCGATTCCTGACGGTAATCGACAAGCCCGGACAAGAAGGCCTCGAAGGCAGGCGTGTTGTCCTTGAAGTAAATGTAGCGGATCTCGTCCATATTGAACATTCCGCGACGCGGTGGCAGATCCCTGGCCCAGTAGTCCTCGACGCGCTCATAGATGATCTCGCGGCCCGGATTGACCTCCTTGACGCGGTATGGACCCGAACCCAGCGGCGGCTCCATCGTCGTCTTCGAGAGGTCGCGCTGTTGGCCTTTGGCGTCCTTTGCCTCCCAGAAATGCTTTGGAAGCACGGTGAGCTGGCCGAGAATCTGGGGCAGCTCGCGATTGCCCTTCATGTCGAAAGTGAACTTCACCTGGCGTTCGCCGACCTTTTCGGCGGCGACGACGTTCTTGTAGTAGAGATTGAATAGTGGATGGGCTTTCTTCAGTGCATCCAGCGAAAAGATGACGTCTTCGACGGTTATCGGCTGACCGTCGTGGAAGCGGGCGCCCTCGCGCAATTGGAATGTCGCCGAGGAATAGTCGTCAGGATAGGACACCCATTCGGCAATGAGGCCGTATTCCGTCGATGGTTCGTCAAGGCTGGTCGCCATCAGCGTGTCATAGACAAGTGAGCCGACGCCGTCGGCGACCTCGCCCTTGATGGTGAACGGGTTGAGCGAGTCGAAGGAGCCAAGCGCACCAACGCGGACGGTTCCGCCCTTCGGCGCATCCGGATTGACCCAGTCGAAGTGCTTGAAGTCAGGCCCATATTGCGGTTCGCCGACGAGCGACAAGGCGTGATGGCGATGGTCCTCGGCCTGAGCGCTGCCAGACACCAGAACGGCAGTTGCGGCAATAGCCAAGAGGCCGATTCTGAAGAGGCTCAATGCGCGTTGGACCATCAGGCAATTCTCCTTGGGCGATGATCGAGAGTTCGCCGCTGTTTGCCGTTCCTGTGTGAGCGAACTTCGAAATCGGACACTCGTGACTTCGGGTGCGCTTGTTCCTTTATCGTTGTCTTAGCCGGTGACGGCGCTACGCGGTAGTTAAACGTTCTTAAGCTTGCAAAGGCTCACCGCACGGCAGGTTTGATGCTAACCCCTTGAAACAAAAGACCCGCCGGAATTTGGCGGGTCCGTGGTCCAGGCGCGTTCGTGGTCAACATGGGAAACGATCCGGCGCGCGGATTAGGGCACCGCCGCCCCTCATATCGGAAGCCGCCGGCTATTTCAGCGTGTTGAGATATGCGACCATGTCTGCGACATCGGCGTCGCTGGAAAAACCCGAGAAGATCATCTTCGTGCCCTCCATGTATTCCTTGGGCTTGTGCAGGAAGTGGGCAAGCGCCTCGTTATCCCAGTTGCCGCCCTTGGCCTTCATGGCCTCGGAGTACTTAAAATCTTCCACTGCGCCCTTGGGACGGCCGACCACTCCCCACAGATGCGGGCCGACCTTGTTGGCGCCACCCTGTTCGTTGGTGTGGCAGGCTTTGCACTTGCTGAAGAGCTTGGCGCCTTTCTCGGCGCTTGCCGAATCGACCAGGGAAGCGACCTTGGCGGCGTCGAAGCCGGCAGCAGGGGCCCCGGCGGCAGTAGAATCGCCGCCCGCGGCGGCATTTTCGCCGCCGGCGTCGCCGGTGGGCTTGGGCAGCTCATAACCGACCACCGCATGCTCGCCGCCGCCGTGGGGCGCGGTGGCAATTTCAATAAACGTGCGGCTTGCCACGATGATGAGGAGCGCTGCCAAAACAGCCCCGGCGATCTTATTCAGCTCGAAAGAATCCATGTTCGCTTTGCGTCCTGCTTGCCCAAATGCTTCAGTTTGCCCAGATGCGTCATTGCGCTGTCAGCCTGCACAATACTCGAGGCAGACAGACGCGGATCTCTGGCGGGACTATATGGTTTCGCGCCCCGCTTGCAACTCGCTTCGGGGCCATCTAACACCCCTCATCAGCGAGACCAATCGTCGCCTTCGACTTTGTGAGGTGGGGCACTTCGCTACCTCCGGCCAACATAAGGACTCCAATGCGGAACGCGCTGATCGTCATCCCGGCCCGAATGGAGGCCTCCCGTCTTCCCGGTAAGCCGATGCTCGAAATCGGCGGAGAACCCATGATCGTCCAAGTCTGGCGCCGCGCGCACGAAGCGGAGGCGGGCCGGGTTGTTGTTGCAACTGACGCCGAGGAGATCGCGGCTGCCGTTCGCGCCGCCGGCGGGGAAGCCGTGATGACTCGCAAGGACCACGTCTCGGGGTCGGACCGGGTGTTCGAAGCGATCAACAAAGTCGACCCGGAGGGGGGCGCGGATTTCATCATCAACTTGCAGGGCGATCTGCCGGCGCTTGATCCGCGGCTGGTTTCCGCCTGTATCGAACCGCTCACGACGAAAAGTGTGCACATCGCAACCCTGGCAGCAGAGATCAGCGAGGAAAGCGAGCGCGATAACCCCAACGTAGTCAAAGTCGTGGGGACGCCAACGGGTACTCCTGGAGTGCTGCGAGCCCTCTATTTCACACGCGCCACCGCTCCTTTCGGCGACGGGCCGCTCTACCATCACATCGGGATCTACGCCTTCCGCCGGCCGGCGCTGGAAAAGTACGTGGCGCTGAAGCCGTCTGCGCTGGAGGTCCGCGAACGTCTGGAGCAGCTCAGGGCGCTCGAAGATGGCATGCGCATCGATGTACGGATCGTTGACACAGTACCGCTCGGTGTCGATACTCCAGGCGATCTGGAGCGGGCGCGGAAGGCCTTTGAGAACAAAGAACAATCCGGCTGAGCGGCAGTCGATTTTCCGACAGCTCGCGCAGCCTCGTTCCTCGCGTACGGCCCGTGCGTACCGCCTCCGCCTCCCAGGCCTGCTGCGGCCGAGACACCACCACCGGACAAAACATGCCGCCAACCAGCAAGAACGCCTCTATCAAGCCGCAGACCAGTGCCGAACGCCCGGCCGGAGCCGAGCGCCCCGGCGAGCGCATCGCCTTTCAGGGTGAACCGGGCGCCAACTCGCATGTGGCCTGCGCCGCAGCGTTCCCGGCGATGGAAGCGGTTGCCTGCCCGACGTTCGAGGACGCCATCGCGGCGGTGCGCTCGGGGGAAGCGGCTTACGCGATGATCCCAATCGAGAATTCGGTCGCAGGGCGGGTTGCCGACATCCACTACCTGTTGCCGGAGTCGGACCTCTACATCGTCGGCGAGCACTTCCTGCGCGTGCGCCATCAACTGCTTGCGAAGCCGGGAACCAGGATCGAGGACATCAAAAGGGTGCTTAGCCATACCCAGGCGCTTGGGCAGTGCCGCAACACGCTGCGCCAGCTCGGGCTGAAACCGGTTCCAGAAGCCGATACGGCAGGCTCGGCGCGCATGGTGGCGGAAGCCAGCGACCCCTCGCAGGCCGCCATTGCGACGACGCTGGCGGCAGAAATCTACGGGCTTGAGATCCTCAAGAGCGACGTCGAGGACGAAGTGCATAATACGACGCGCTTCGTCATCCTGTCAGCCGAACCCGACGACGCGGAGCCCGACGACGGCCCTGTCGTCACCACCTTCCTGTTCCGCGTGCGCAACGTTCCAGCCGCCCTCTACAAGGCGCTGGGCGGGTTCGCGACGAACGGCGTCAACATGACGAAGCTCGAAAGCTACCAGCTCGAGGGCACCTTCAACGCCACGATGTTCTTTGCCGACGTCGAAGGCCACCCCGCTGACCGCATGGTGCAGCTTGCCCTTGAGGAACTTTCGTTCTTCTCAACGCAGGTGCGCATTCTCGGCACCTACCGGGCGAGCCCCTACCGGGCGGAGATGGAACGCAAGCTGAACCCGCACATCGGTATGCAGGGGCACAGGTGACATGAGCCGGCTTGCCAACAAGATTGCCGTCGTCACCGGTGCCGCCTCCGGGTTCGGGCGCGGCATCGCGGAAGCGTACGCGCTCGAAGGCGCCAAGGTCGTGATAGCCGATCTTAATGGATCGGGAGCCAAGGCGGTCGCCGATGCGATCGGGTCGGCTGCCGTCGGCATCGCGGCGGACGTGACGCGGCGGGCGGACGTCGAGGCGATAGTCGCGGCGGCTGTCGATCATTTCGGCGGGCTCGACATCCTCGTCAACAACGCCGGGGCGACGCACAGGAACAAGCCTGCCCTCGAGGTCACCGAAGACGAGTTCGACCGGATCTACGCGGTCAACGTCAAGTCGCTCTACCTGACAACACTGGCGGCGGTTCCTGCGATGGAGAAACGCGGTGGAGGGGTTATCATCAACACGGCTTCGACGGCGGGCGTGAGACCGAGGCCGGGGCTGACCTGGTACAACGGATCCAAGGGGGCTGCGATCACGCTGACGAAGTCGCTTGCCGCCGAGCTGGCCCCGAAGAAAATCCGCGTCAATGCGATAAATCCGGTGATCGGCGAAACGGGGCTGTTGGAATCGTTCATGGGGCAACCGGACACGCCGGAAAACCGCGCCAAGTTTGTCGCCACCATCCCGCTGGGGCGGATGTCGCGCCCCTCTGACATCGCCAATGCGGCCGTCTTCCTGGCGGAAGATGCTTCCGAGTTCATCACGGGAGTTGCGATCGAAGTCGATGGCGGCCGCTGCGTCTAGCGGCAATCATCGAGCCGATGCCCGGCAGGCACAGCTACTGTCTTTACCGCAAAGCGTGAAGCACGAATTTTAATCTGGCCCATTTCGCAAGCCTCAAGCTGTGCTATTTCGCAGGGTGGCGGGTGCAGACAATTGGTGCCGCTCATCTGTCATACTGTGTTTTTTGTTGGAGTTTCGCCATGCAGGAGTCCGCTTGGACATTATCCAGCCCGCCAGCCGGCGCTGTTGCCGCCGCCTCGCAAACTCCTGCAGCTAGCCCTGGGCCTTCAAACCGCAAGGCCATCGAACGCCTCCTGATCGACTACTTCTCGAAGCAGCACGACCGCAATCTCAGGGAATACCTGAAGGCCAAGGTGACGACGCTGACGCTGCGCTGGGTTGTCGGCCTTACCGGCATGGCGCTGTTCCTGACCCCTGTCATCAAGGTCATCCTCACCGAAGAAACCGACCGGCAGATTCTCGGGCAGTCGGACGGACTTGTATTCCTGCTGCCCGGCCTGCTTTTGATGGTGCTGTCAGGCATCGAACCGCTTTGGAGCCGCGGCTGGCCGGCGCCAATGTCCCTGGCTATCGGCATCGCGGCCTTCGACGTTCTCTATTTCGATACCGGCCCGCCGTGGCTGATCGCACTGATGATCGCCATCGCGGCGATGGCTTTCATCGCGGCGGTGGTGTCCTATGTCTACCATAAAAATCAGGTGCCGAAGCCGCTTGCTGAACTGGAAAAAGAAATCGACGAACTCACCGCGGTGCAGTTCAGGGACTTCGTCCACGATGCCCGTGCGCACCTGCCGATTCCCGCTGGCAGGCTCGAGGGAGCAGGCGTGCAATTCCTGAAATGCTTTCCCAAACGCGAACGGCTCAACAAGCCCGACATTCTCGCCAGGATCGGAACCGACAGCATCCCGCGGATGTCGCCGATCGGAGTCAGCGCCTTCGATTTCGGTGAAGACGACGTCCTGGTTCTTGAAGGCGCTGTCGATCTGAAGACGGGAGATGCTGTATATCTGGCGGCGCATCAGTTCGCCTACCAGGACATCAGCGCAGTCATATGGGGAAGCGATGTCTGGCCACGACCCGTTGCTGACATTTCAAGTTCAAAGCAGTCGACCGCCAAGACGGTCCCTGGTTCCGGGGTCATGCCGGCGCGCAGTTCGAAGAAGCCATCCGTCCTGCGGCTCGAAGAATTCAGAATTCTTCTGCGGAGCACGCACGCCGTCGAGATCCTGTTTCATGACAGCTCGCTTGCAGAACGTCTCGAAGACCAGGATTTCGGGCGCATCGAGGATACGGCGAAGATCCGGGTTGTATGGGATGCACTGGCAAAAAATCGCACGATGGCGACGCGTTAAGTTCCGCCTTTTGCGCGACGCCGTCAGCCCCGCTCAGCAAGACGTTCCAGCTTCGCCTGGCGCGTTTTCTCATCCTCTTCCCAACTCAGCGTCGACGTCAGAGTCCCGTTGCCGTCGAACAGGAAAACGGTCGCTGTATGGTTCATGGTGTAGCCGCCATCGGAAGTGGCGACCTTCTCGGCCACGATCCGGTATTTTTTCGCCACGTTGGAGATCTGCTCCGCGCTTCCCGACAGACCGACGATGCGCGAATCGAACGCCGAAAGGTATTGCTTCAACTGCTCCGGGGTGTCGCGGGCCGGATCGACCGTGATGAAAAGCACCATCAGCTTGTCAGCCTTGGGCCCTAGGGCCTCGAGGTGCTTGGTCATCTCGAACAGCGTCGTGGGGCAAACGTCGGGGCAGTGCGTGAAGCCGAAGAACACGGCGTGCGGGTGGCCTTTGAGAGAATCGCTTGAAAACGTCTTGGAGTTCTGGTCGACGAGTTCGAAATCGCCGCCGAAGCGTGCGGCGCCCGGCAGTGAGGCGCCCTGACGGGCGGCCTCCTGCATGTGGCCCAAGAAGAGCGCACCGACAACAATGGCGGCAAGCGCGACGAGCCCCCAAAGGACGAGCCTGATGCGGGCAAGTAGCGAAGTCTTCGCTGCCATCTTCGTTCTCCTCGCTTCAATCAATGCTGGTGTTTCATCTCATGGCCACCATGTTCATGGCCAGCCGGCATGTTGTCGCCCGCGCCGTCGATCGACTTTGCACCGATTGGAGCAACGGCGAATTCGACCGCGATCTCGCCGGCCTTCTCGAACTGCAGCGTACCTTTCACGGATTCGCTTTCCTTGGGCGTGCCGGTCAAATCCATGAACATAAGATGGTAGCCGCCTGGCTTCAGTTCCACCGTGGTGCCGGGGGCGATCTCAAGCCCGCCCTTGACCTCGTTCATGCGCATGACGCCGTCGGTCATCCTCATCTCGTGAACTTCGACGCTTTTCGAAAGGGCGAAGCTGGCGCCGATCAGCCTGTCGGGCTCCTTGCCGGAATTGGTGATCGTCAGGAAGCCGCCGGCGACCTTGGCTCCGGGCGGCGTGGCCCGCGTCCAGGGCTTGTCGACGCTGAGGCCGGCGTGGCTCTGGGCATCGGAATGCGTCGTGCCAGCGTCCGCGATGCGGGTCATGTTCGTTTGAGCCTGCGCGGCCTTGTCATGCTTTTCGCAGGCGGCGGCCGTTTCGGCAGCAATCATACCGGTCGCGAAGAGCAGGGCGGCCAGTGTCAGCATCGTCTTTTGCATTGATATCTCCCAGGAGATGAAGCGGGGAGGATGGCGGGGCCGTCGCTCCCTCGCAGTTGAGGGTAACTTCTTTAGCGTCGATTGCGTTGATGTTCAGAACGCCTTCTGCCAGCCAACGGTGAACATCCAGTCGTTGCTCATCTGCAGATTGAATTAATTCGATGATCAGAACCGCCCACGCACGCAGTGTGCGGGACTGCTCTTTCAAAACGTCGCGATTAAGGGTCAGACGAGAGCTGGGGGACCGCGAATCGAGCCCGCGAAGCATTGCCGGCGGGCGGCAGGCACCGTTATCGCGGCCGGCGGGGGCTCGGCGGCGATGTTGAAGGTGACCGGTGCTAATACAGCATCCGGTGCGCTGAGGCAGGCGACCGGGGCAGCGCCGGTGCAGATGGGGCAGTTGCCGGCGGATGTGCCGGAGCCTGCGGGCAGGCTTGAGCCGTCCTCGGAGAGCGGCGCCGACACGCCGGTGCCGCACAGCGCGTGAACCGAAAGCTTCGCCAGATCGCCCGGGGCGGCGATGGCGCGCTCAAAGTTCGCGGTAACATGTAGCGAAAGCAACGCGACGTGCAGCAGGGTCGCCACAAGGGCCGACCACACCGCGGTACGCTTCACGATGGCGGACTGTCGCAGGACTTTCATGGCTTCAATCATTAGTCAGTCGGCACCCGACGGCAAGCGTCTGAATGCCACAGTGTGGCAGCACCCCCGCAGCCGCGGCCCTTCAAATCTCGTTGGACAGCCACGCTTTGACAATCTGGTGGGCCATCGACTGGGGCCCGGGCAGCCACAACTCCTGGGAATGGATGCCCGACAGCATGGAATTTGCCTCCATGCGCGAGAACCAGGCCGCGTGCTCGATTTCGGCGGCATCAACCACCAGTTCCCTGTGCTCGGCATGCGCAATGCAGCCCAACATCAGCGAATGCATGAATGGCCAGGGCTGAGAGCCGAGCAGCCTCACTTCGCCGACTTCGAGGCCGGTCTCCTCCTTCGTCTCGCGGCGCACCGCGTGGACGATGTCGTCTCCCGGCTCAACGTAGCCGGCCAGCGTCGAGTACATCTTGTCGGGGAAACGGTGCTCATGGGCCAGCACGATGTGCTCGCCGTCGGTGACGGCCATGATGACGACGGGATCGACCCGCGGGAAAGCCTCGTAGCCGCAAGCCCAGCATTTGCGCTTCCAGCCGCCCTGCTTGACGTTCATCGAGCCGCCGCAGCGCCCGCAGCAACGGTTGTTCTCGTGCCAATGGCCGAGCGAAATGGCCTGAGCGACAAGCGCCAGTTCGGACTGCGGCATGGCGCCCTGGGTGGCAAGCGTGCGCACTTCGACACGGCTTTTCAGAGCGTCGCGGGCCTGGGGAGCCCCGCGTGCGTAATGTTCGCTGGTGGCAACCGCGTATTTGGCGGTTCCGTCTTCCGGGTCGATGCCTAAAAAAATCGCTTCGTTGACCGCAAGACCGAGGTCAGCGATTTCGGTGCCGGTGAACCAATGGATGTGCGTTTTTGTGCGGTCTTCGTTCGAATCGACGACCGCCTTGTCGCCGGCGAGCACGAAAAATCGCGAGGTTTCGGCTGAAACCAGCGCCTCCATATAATCCTTGTCGGTGCGCTTTTCGCTGAGCCTGTCGAGGATGACAGTCGGACCGAGTGTGGGCTTCATGCGTGGCGTGCCTCCTTCGTGGACCAAGACAAGAGCACGGACGAGCCGGGAAGCGCAACTTGAAGGTTAATTGGTGAGGATGACAGATGTCGGGCGGCCCTTGCATCGCAAAAGCAAAACCGTCATATCAGAAGTGGGCTGGCGGCGGACGCATCCGTCGCCAACCGGGTCAGGTCGGGAACGAAGCAGCCCTAACGATCAGGATACGGGTCGTCCGCCAGCCTTTTTTGAGTTCACGGGCCGAAGAGGCCCTCCACTGGAGCGCGGCTCGCCGCGGGTCGCCTTGCTCCCCGAGCCTGCGGCTCGAAGGGCCAGCGCTCGGCAGGCCGGTGTTGGGATGCGCCGGGACGAACTCCACCACCGTCATCCCCGCGCAGGTGGGGACCCAAGCAAGCCCGATTTTATCGGGGCGAACCGCGATCAACCGTAACCGTGCTCAGGTTCCCACCTGCGCGGGAATGACGAAGGTGGTTGCGGCAATGTCTGAGCGCGGCTCACTCCTGTGCCTCTTGCTCCCCGAGCCTTTGGATCGAAAGTGCGCCTTCGGATGCCCACTCCTTCGGCGCATCCGGCGCCTGACGATCCTCCGCGGCCAAGGGCGGCGCTCGCGCCGGGTCGCACTCTTCGTTGGCCAACACTCGGCAAGCCGGTGTTGGACTGGCTCCCCGAGCCTGCGGCTCGATAGGTCTCTTCAATCGCCTTCCTTCGTCAACTTGTGTAGGGCGAGCTTCAGGTCGCACCTGCCTTTGACCAACACTTGGCAGGCCAGTGTTGCTGACAGGGCGCGAACTACACCATCGTCATCCCCACGCAGGTGGGGACCCAAGCCAGCCATATTTTTTTTCAGCGTATGTCCCGAGTAATTCCAACCTTGATTAGGTTCCCGCCTGCGCGGGAATGACGAACGTGGTTGCGGCAATGTCTGAGCGCGGCTCACTCCTGTTGCTCTTGCTCCCCGAGCCTTGCGGCTCAAAGGGCCAGCGCTCGGCAGGCCGGTGTTGGGCTTGTGTTGGCTTCCTAAAGTCGTGTGGGGCTCTGCTTTTGCCCACACTTCCTTGCTCAACACTGCGCAAGCTTGTGTTGGCTTCCTAAAGTCGTGTGGGGCTCTGCTTTTGCCCACACTTCCTTGCTCAACACTGCGCAAGCTTGTGTTGGCTTCCTAAAGTCGTGTGGGGCTCTGCTTTTGCCCACACTTCCTTGCTCAACACTGCGCAAGCTTGTGTTGGCTTCCTAAAGTCGTGTGGGGCTCTGCTTTTGCCCACACTTCCTTGCTCAACACTGCGCAAGCTTGTGTTGGCTTCCTAAAGTCGTGTGGGGCTCTGCTTTTGCCCACACTTCCTTGCTCAACACTGCGCAAGCTTGTGTTGGCTTCCTAAAGTCGTGTGGGGCTCTGCTTTTGCCCACACTTCCTTGCTCAACACTGCGCAAGCTTGTGTTGGCTTCCTAAAGTCGTGTGGGGCTCTGCTTTTGCCCACACTTCCTTGCTCAACACTGCGCAAGCTTGTGTTGGCTTCCTAAAGTCGTGTGGGGCTCTGCTTTTGCCCACACTTCCTTGCTCAACACTGCGCAAGCTTGTGTTGGCTTCCTAAAGTCGTGTGGGGCTCTGCTTTTGCCCACACTTCCT
>LOEV01000233.1 GCA_001516065.1 Alphaproteobacteria bacterium BRH_c36 | reverse complement strand
CTGCTGCGCGGCAACGATCCCGAGCACGCGGCGCTCGAGGAGGAGGCCGCGCGGTTCTTCGGCTCGGAGGCGGCGCTCTATTTCTCCAGCGGGTTTTCGGCCAATGCGGCGCTGTTTGCGACATTGCCGCAGCGGGGCGATGTCGTCGTGCACGATGCGCTGGTGCATGCCAGCGTGCACGACGGCCTGCGGCTGGCGAAGGCCGATGTCGTTTCTGCACCTCACAACGACGCGCTGGCGTTTGCCGATGCGATCCAGCAGTGGCGCAACGGCGGAGGCGTTGGGCGTCCCTGGCTGGCGGTTGAAAGCCTCTACAGCATGGAGGGGGATTTCGCGCCGCTTGACGATCTGATGGCGGTGGCCGAGCGCCACGATGGCGTTCTGGTGATCGACGAAGCGCATGCAACCGGCCTGCTCGGCCCTCAGGGCAAGGGGCTGGCTGCGCATCTCGAAGGACGCGCAAATGTCGTAACGCTGCATACTTGCGGCAAGGCGCTGGGCGCTATGGGCGGGCTGATCTGCGGGCCGCGCGTCCTCATCGATTTTCTCGTCAACCGGTGCCGTCCGTTCATCTACTCGACGGCGCCTTCGCCGCTGATGGCGGCGAGCGTGCGCGCAGCCTTGAGACTGTGTGCGGGGGATGAGACACCGGACGGCGCGAAGAGACGCCCCAAGCATGGATCACTCGTCTCGCAGACGGGGGCGCTGCTTCATGACCGCTGCGGGATCACGCCGACGGGTACGCATATCCAGCCGGTTATGATCGGATCGGACGAGCGTGCGGTTGGTCTTGCGAAGCGGCTCAAGGCGCGCGGTTTCGACATCCGAGCCATCCGCCCGCCGACGGTGCCCGAAGGGACGGCGCGGCTTCGGATGTCGCTGACGCTGAATGTCGACGAGGAGGTCGTTGGCGAGCTTGTCGACGCCTTGGCCTTCGAACTGGAACAGGTGCGCTGATGTCAGGGCATCGAGCCATGATCGTCGCAGGAACAGATACCGGAGTCGGCAAGACTGTCTTTGCCACCGCCCTCGCGAGCGCGCTCGGGGCGGAATATTGGAAGCCGATTCAGGCGGGGCTCGAGGGGGCGACGGATAGCGAGACGGTTGCCGATCTCGGCGGCCTCCATGGCGAGCGTATTCACGCCGAAGCCTATCGTCTCGCGACGGCGGCCTCGCCGCACCGGGCAGCAGAACTCGATGGTCTGGAGATCGACCCGGCAAGGCTGCAATTGCCGCCTCACCAGCGGCCGCTGGTGATCGAACTCGCCGGCGGGCTGATGGTGCCGCTGACGCGTTCGGTTCTCCAGATCGACGTCGTCGCAGAATGGCGCTTGCCGGTCGTGCTGGTAGCGCGGACGTCGCTTGGAACGATCAATCATTCATTATTGTCTATAGAGGCGCTGCGCGGACGGGGCGTGGAAATCGCGGGCATTGCATTCGTTGGCGAGGAGAACGCCGATAGCGAAGAGATCATCGCGGCGCGCGGCAGGGTGAAGCGGCTTGGCCGGCTGCCGGTTATTTCGCCATTGACGGCGGCAGGCCTCGCGTCAGCATTCGCGGAGAATTTCGTCGTCGGGGATTTTTCATGACGTCCCGTGCTCCGCGCTCGCCGGTGTGGCATCCCTTCACGCAGCACGCAATCGCGCCCGCGCCGATCGAGATCGCCGGAGCCCAAGGGGCGTATCTGAGAACACCTGAAGGCGACCTCATTCTCGATGCGATCTCCTCGTGGTGGGTCGTGACGCACGGACATTGCCATCCACGAATCGTTGCGGCGATCCGCGAGCAGGCCGAAAAGCTAGATCAGGTGATTTTCGCGGGCTTTACCCATGAGCCGGCCGAAAAGCTGGCGCGGGCGCTGGTGGAGATGGCGCCGCCGGGACTGGCGCACGTCTTCTATTCGGATTCAGGCTCGACGGCGGTGGAAGTCGCCTTGAAGATGGCGCTAGGCTACTGGCGCAATACGGGCGCGCCGCGCACCCGCGTCGTTGCGCTCGAACACGCCTATCACGGCGATACCGTCGGGACGATGTCGGCGGGTGCACGGGGTGTGTTCAATGCGTCCTATGAGCCGTTGCTGTTCGATGTGACGCGAGTGCCGTTTCCGGCGGCGGGTGGGGAGCAGGAAACGCTAGATGCGCTCGAGGCGGCCTGCAAGGCCGAGCCGGTCGCGGCCCTGATCGTGGAGCCATTGATCCTCGGGGCGGGCGGGATGCTTGTCTGGAAATCCGAGACGCTCGCCGAGATGCGGCGCATTTGCGACCGGTACGATGTGCTGCTTATCGCCGACGAGGTAATGACGGGCTGGGGGCGGACGGGGACGCTGTTTGCCTGCGAGCAGGCCGGCGTTACGCCCGACATCCTGTGCCTTGCGAAGGGGCTGACGGGCGGGCACCTGCCGCTCGCGGCAACACTATCCAGCGAGGCGATCTTCCAAGCGCATTATTCGCAGGACCGCGCGAAGACTTTCTTCCACTCCTCATCCTACACCGCGAACCCGATCGCCTGCGCGGCGGGGCTGGCGAATATCGCGATCTGGCGCGACGAGCCGGTTCTGGAGCGCATCGCAAAGCTTACCTCGATGCATGAACGACGGCTCGCGCAGTTTGGGACCGACGAAACTTTCGCCAGCGTCCGGCAGTGCGGGACCATTGCGGCGCTTGATTTGAAGGTGGAGGATGCCGGCTATCTCGCCAACGCCGGCCCGCGTCTCATGGAGTTCTTCCTCAACAAGGGAATACTGATGCGGCCATTGGGGAACACCATCTACGTGATGGCGCCCTACTGTGTGACCCCGGAACAATTGGATACGGTTTATTCTGCGATCGGCGCGGCTTCGGCGGTCGTGCTTTCCGGGGGGCGGTGATGGATGGCGTTGGACTCCTTGGGCTCGGACATTACGCGCCCCCACGAGTCGTCACGAATGACGAGATCGAGAAGCAACTCGGGCTTGAAGCGGGCTTCATCGAGAAGCGCACAGGAATCCGCGAACGGCGCTGGGCGGGGGAAGGCGAAAAGCTTTCGGACATGGCAGTCGCAGCCGGCGAGATGGCGCTTTCTGCTGCCGGCACCGACTTTAAGGACGTCGGTCTCGTGCTGCTTGCCACGTCTACGCCCGATCATCTTTTGCCGCCGTCGGCCCCGCTGGTGGCGCATCGGCTGGGATTGACGAACTCCGGGGGGATCGATCTCGCCGGGGCCTGTGCCGGCTTCCTCTATGCTCTGGCGCTCGGCGATTCCTTTGCGCGCACCTACCGGGCGAAAGTGCTGGTCATAGCGGCCAATATTTTGTCCCGGCGCATCAACATGAAGGAGATGGCAAGCGCAGTTCTTTTCGCGGATGCGGCCGGTGCGGTGCTGCTTGGACCCACAGGGCGGGCGGGCACCGGTGTTCGTGCCGCCGACCTCAGAAGCGAGGGGAGTGGCTACGATCTGATAAAGATCGCCGCCGGCGGCAGCGCCATGCCCTACGCGCCGGGCTTGCCGCCGGACGACGTGCTGATGTCGATGGCGGACGGCCGGGCGGTGTTCCAGAAGGCTGTGGGGATGATGTCGGACAGTTCTCGCTCGGCGCTCGATGGGGCAGGACTTGGCCCTGCCGACGTCACCCACTTCGTTCCCCATCAGGCCAATTCGCGGATCATCGAAGCCGTCCGCAAGGATCTCGGCATCGCGAAAGCCTCTGTAATGTCGACAATCGAAGGGTTCGCCAACAGTTCGGCGGCGACCATTCCGTTCACCTTGTCGTATTTGTCGGAGGCACGTGGCTTCCAGCCGGGCGATCGCGTGCTAATGTGTGCTGCGGGTGCCGGCCTGAACGGCGGTGCGATCGTTCTTGGCCTGTAGTCATCACTTGAGTGCGCTGCCGGTCCGGGACATTCTTGGCCACGGCGCCAGTGAGCGGAGGAACTCGTCGATGAGTATGGATCAGGATGCAGGACTTACTGAAGTGCTCGCTGCCAACGAGCACTTCTACGATGTCTTCCGGTCCGGAGACATGGCGGCAATGTACGAGTTGTGGTCGTCGCGGGAAAGCATCTCCGTCTACCACCCCAACTGGCCCGGGATCAGCGGCCGCGATGACGTCATGACGTCTTGGCACCAGGTGATGGTCATGGGGGAGCCGCCGGCGGTATTCGCCAGGACGCCGACGGTGATCCGGCAGGGAAAGACGGCCGTCGTATTCTGCACCGAGGTGATCGAAGGCAACGAAATGACCGCCAGCAACGTTTTCGTTCTGGAGAACGGCGCTTGGAAATTGACCTGCCACCACGCCCGACCGCTGCCCGTCGGTGACGAGGCCGACGATTCGAGCGACGAGCCCGGTGGGGCGGAAGACGGCGACGGCTGGGTCTGAGCCAAGGCACGGAACCGAAACGACAGCGTGGAGACAGCGGACACAATGAGTGAACCGACGCGACTTCTATTTTTTGCCGGCTCGGCGCGGACAGGTTCCCACAACATGAGGGTTGCAGAACTCGGTGCCCGGATCGCGGATGCGAACGGGATTGCCGCGACGCTCGCCGACCTCGGCGATTATTCCATGCCGCTCTATGACGGCGACATAGAGCGCACAGAAGGGCCGCCCGAGAATGCCCGCAAGCTAAAGGCGCTGTTGTCACTACATACAGGCGTGTTGATTTCCTGTCCCGAATACAACGCTTCGATAACCCCTCTTCTGAAAAATACGCTCGACTGGATCAGCCGAGTCCGCGAAGAGGGCGAGGCGCCCAACGAAGTCTTCCGCACGCGCGTGTTCGCGTTGGCCTCGGCCTCGCCCGGCGGTATGGGGGGGCTGCGAGGGCTATATACCGTGCGCCACGTTCTCGAACTCGGTCTTGGCGCGCTGGTGCTGCCCGAGCAGTTCGCGGTGCCGCGTGCCGCAAATGCCTTCGAGGAGAACGGGCATCTCAAGGATGTTGCCGCCCAGGAGCGCTACAAGGATCTGATCAAGAAGCTCGCGCGTGCAGCCCGCGTGCTGCACGGATAGGCCCGTCCAGGCGGCTAGAGCGCGTTCACTTTTCGTCGATTTGCGGCTGCGCTTCTCAAATCTTTGTTTTGTCGCATGTTCAAACCGCTTCGGTGGTGCTCGCCTTCGGCGAGACACCGCGTACACCCCCGCCTTCGCGGGCAGGCGTTTTGCTGATCATGCTCCAGAACGGCTTCACGGCTTGATGAAAGCGAGAAGCAGAGACACGGTCAGCGCCGAAATGACGGTTCCAAGCGCAACGGCGCCGGACGCGGAATTGATGGCGCGGCCGTTCTTGGTGGCGAAGATGTAGGCGTTGGCTCCGGTCGGGACGGAAGCGAGGATTGCTACGACGCCGAGAGGAAGCGGGTCGAGGGCGAACACGTAGTGACCCAGCGTAAACGCTACGAACGGCATCAGCAGAAGCTTCAGCGCCACGATCATCGACAGGGTGGGAACCTGTCCCTTGATCTCGAAACGCACGAGCGAAAGCCCGAGGGCGACGAGGGCCGCCGGCACGCCGGCCTGTGCGAGCAGGCCCAGCATCTTCAGTACGACGTCCGGTACGGGGACACCTGAGAACCGCCAAACGCCGCCGATGAGTATGCCGATGATAATCGGGTTCTGGCCGAGGTCGCGTACGAGCGTTGCGAGAATATCGCCACCTCCCGCATTCGCGCCGCGATCGGCGAGGCGCGCATGCAGCGTCGTTGCCAGCCACAACGTCGGCGCATGGACGGACAGAACGAGCGCCAGAGGTGCTGCGGCGGCAGGGCCGAACGTCGTCAGTGAAATCGGGATGCCGAGCATCACCGCGTTGCCGAAGATCGAGGACATGGCAATCGAGGCTGCATCCTGCGGCGGGCGGCGCAATATGAAATGCGTGCCAATTACAGAGAAGACGTAGGTCGTCGCGATGGCGCCGTAAAAACTGAGCCAGACGCCGGCAATGGACAGGTTTCCAAGTTCGGCGGTGACGACCGTCTTCATCAGAAGGGCGGGAATCGCCAAGCGGAACGCAAACTCGGATACGCCCTGCTCGGCGACAGGCGAGAGCCACGCGAGACGGCCGAAGACGTAGCCCAGCGAGATCAGGCCGAAGACAGGCGCGACGATGGCAAGGACGGCAAACAAGGGGGATGGGCCGGGTGGGAGTTCGTTGCGTCAGTAGAGTGCAGCATCGGGTGCAGGGCCGCAACGGTTGGCATTCGACATCCTGCTAAAGCGGCACTGCGTAAGTGGTGCGTCCGGCGACAGGTTGAACGGGCAGCGGCCGGCGATGCTGCAGGTCTGAGGGAAGCTGCCCTGGAGGCAGGGGTGAATAAGTTCCAGTCAGGCCGGGGGGCGAATGTCCCAGTAGCGACTGGCCGGGCGCCCTGGTGCCATCGTCGATGCGGTGCGAGCCGTAAGTTTGGACTTCGAGGATCGAAAGATTGCGCTCCGAGGTGCCGTCGGGTTTAAGCGAAAAGCGGCCGTTGACGCCCGCGAAGCCCGCCGGCACGGTGAGGTTTGCCTGTGTGAAGCGTTGGCCCTTCGGTTTCCCTGAAAGTGAAATGGCAAGGCTGACAGCCTCATACGCGCGGGCGGCAACGCGCGGAGGGGCCTGACCGAAGGTTTGGGCGAAACGCTCCGAGAAGGCCTGCCACTCGGCGGGGTCCTGGCCGGTATACCAGCCGCCGACGAAGACCTTCTCGCGGCCGATGTTGGGGAATTCCCAGCCGCTGAGACCCATGAGCTGAGTTGTTGCCGTATCGATGTTGGCGTAGGCGATCTGCGGCCCCAGTGTGGGTAGCGTGTCCTGATTGCCCGGCACGAACAGCGCGTCGACCGGGGCGCCTGTCTGGGCAGCCTCCTTGATCAGGTCGAAGATGCGCCGGGCGGGCTCCAGCATGGCGTTGGCGCTGGCGTCGAACCGTTCGGCGGCAACAACCACTCCCCCGCCGCGGGTGACGGCGGTTCGGAAAGCGCGCTCGACGGTGTCACCGTAGGCTCCGGTGGGAATGAGGGCTGCAAAACGGCGCTTTCCCCGCATGATTGCGTAGGACACGATGCGCTCGGTTTCGGATTCGGGCAGGTCGCTGATCAAGTAGACGCCGTTGCCCGCGACGTTGCGATCGTTGGACAGGGCCAGGACCGGCGTGTTTGTCGTGCGGGCGGTAGCGGACACGGCGGGGACGGAAGCGCCAAACAGGGGTCCGACGATGACTTCGGCGCCCTCCGCAAGGGCCTCTTGGGCTGCAGTTCCAGCCGAGCCGGCATTGCCGTCGTCGTTCTTGACGATGAGCCGAACAGCAGGGTTGCCCGATTCGAAAAGGGCGAGTTCACCGGCCTGCTTAAGGCTCTTGCCGACAATGGCGGCGCGGCCGAAGCCTGTGAGTGGAAGGACCATCGCGATCGTGACAGGCTTGTTTTGCGCGGCCGGGGCCTCGGCAGGCAGCCCATTGGCGCCGTTGGCGGCATTGTTAAGGTTGGTTGCGCAGCCGGCCGCCATCAGAGCAGCACACGACACCGCCAGAAATGCCGCCAGCGGCCGCTTCCAGCCGGGCCACCAATTGCCTCCGTTGGTGTGGTGAGGTCGATTCATTGCTGCCCGTCATCCTCGTTGTTTGCGCGCGCTTGCAAATCTATCAGTGCTCGAGGCACCGGGCCGATTCGCCAGCTGCCCCACTTCTGGTTAGATGGTGTTGGCGCACGCGAAAAGTCTCTGGCTGCCACTATCGACGGATTCTGGCGAATCGGAGTCGTTTTGTCGTGTGCTGTGACAATGAGATTATTTAGGGGTTCCACTGGCTGTGGTGCATCGCCGAAGCAATTATTCAAGAACGACGGGTGCGGATGCAGAGGCGGTGCTAGATCCGTCGAGCAAGAACGAGGCCGGCACGGATGCTGCGCGCGCTGCTTCTGGAGAGGCTTACGGACAGGTCGCTGCGCGCGCCGCGGGCGAACTGAACCAGCTTCTGGCCAAACGCCGCGAACCGGGGCTCTATCTCGTCGCTACGCCGATCGGCAATCTCGGCGACATTTCGCTGCGGGCGCTTGCCCTCCTGGCTTCGGCCGACACGGTCTATGCCGAAGACACGCGCCACAGCGGGCGCCTCCTCAGCCACTTCGGCATTGTCGCACGGCTGCGGCCCTATCACGAGCACAACGCCGAGCGCGAACGGCCGGTCATTCTGGCGGCACTGGGGCGGGGCGAGACAATCGCGCTGATTTCGGATGCCGGGACGCCACTCATATCCGATCCAGGGTTCAAACTGGTTCGGGCCTGCGTGGAGGCAGGCCATCCGGTGACAAGCCTTCCGGGAGCTTCGGCGCCGCTGACTGCGCTTGTCGCTTCGGGGCTGCCGAGCGACACGTTCCTGTTTGCCGGATTTCTTCCCACGCGCCATCAGGCACGGCTGGCGCGCATCGCGGAATTAGCTGATGTGCCTGCAACCCTCATCCTGTTCGAAGCGCCCTCGCGGGTCGCGGAGGCGCTTTCCGATCTGGCGCAGGGGCTCGGCGACAGGCCGGCGGCGGTCGGGCGGGAACTGACCAAGCTCAACGAAGAAATGGCGCGGGCTTCGTTGCGCGGACTTGCTGCCGATTTTGCGGGCCGTGACAGCGTCAAGGGTGAGATCGTCATTGTAATCGGACCGCCGGTCGCCGGAGACGTCAGCGATGAGGACGTCAAAGCCGGGCTGACGTCGGCGCTGGCGCGGATGTCGCTGCGCGAT
>LOEV01000232.1 GCA_001516065.1 Alphaproteobacteria bacterium BRH_c36 | reverse complement strand
CGCATCCTCCTTCGACGACAGCGCAACCGGCACGGCGGGCGACGACACGATCCGCACCGGCAACGGCGACGACAAGGTTCGTTCAGGCGCAGGCAATGACATCATCGTGACGAATGGCGGCGATGACAACATCCGGTCCCATGCCGGCAACGACAGGATCAGTTCCGGTGCCGGCGACGACGACGTGCGCGGCGGCAGG
The DNA here is from genome assembly GCA_001516065.1 of Alphaproteobacteria bacterium BRH_c36. Lineage (GTDB taxonomy): Bacteria > Pseudomonadota > Alphaproteobacteria > Rhizobiales > Hyphomicrobiaceae > Filomicrobium. The sequence continues at coordinate 9,898 of LOEV01000232.1, read as the reverse complement.
GGCAACGACATCATCAATGGCGGCAGCGGCAACGACGACCTGCATGGCGATGCCGGGAACGACGTCATTCGCGGCGGTTCCGGCAACGACAAGATCCGCGGCGATGCCGGTAACGACCGCTTATTCGGCAACGGTGGCAACGACGACATCGGCGGCGGAGCGGGACGCGACCTGGTAAATGGCGGATCGGGCGTCGACAAAATCGAAGGCGGTTTCGGTCGCGACCTGCTGATCGGTGGGGGCGGGCGCGATGAATTCGAGTTCGATTTCCTGCGTGACAGCGGCGTCGGGGTACTCAGAGATATCATCCGCGACTTCACGCAGGGATTCGACCTCATAGACGTCAGCAGAATCGACGCCGTATAAGGCGCCGGCAACGATGAGTTTACTTTCATCGGCGACGCGGCGTTCAGCAATTCAGCGGGCGAACTTCGTTACGAAAAAATTGGCACGAACACGCTCATCGAAATGGATGTCAACGGCGATGGGAACGCCGACAGCCAAATCCTTCTCAACGGTTCTATGGATCTTACCCGGTTCCACTTCGACCTGTGAAATGCGCCGGGAGGTCCGGCTGGCTGGAAGAACCGTCGCCGCAGCTGCCAGGCTGCGGCCAATTCGGCTGGTCGATAAACTTTCCCGTGTCGGTCACGCAATGCCGAAGTAGCGTTCGATGAAGCGTTTGTAGATGCGCGTCAGCGTCTCCAGATCTGCAAGCGGAACATGCTCGTCGACCTTGTGGATCGACTCGTTGACGAGGCCGAACTCGACTACAGGGCATGCATCCTTGATGAAGCGTGCATCGGAGGTCCCACCACCCGTGGTCAAGGCTGGCGTGCGGCCGGTGATATCTTGCACGGCTTGCGAGATCGTTTCGACCAGCGGCCCAGGCTCAGTGCAAAATACGTCGCCGGTTCCCCAGAACGTGAGAGTGAACTCGGCGCCTTCTTCCGCTGCCGCGTTGACACATATCGCGCGGGCCCACGCTTCCAGGGCCGGTTTCGTCCAGTGATCGTTGTAGCGGATGTTGAAGGACGCGCACGCCTCGCCCGGGATGACGTTGGTGGCGGTATTGGGTACGCTGATGACAGTGACGACGAGGTGCGATGGCTGGAAGCGCTCACTGCCGTCATCAAGGTGCGCGGACGACAGGCGGTCGATCAGGCGGGCCAGTTTCGGAACAGGGTTATCGGCCTTGTCGGGGTAGGCGGCGTGGCCCTGACGGCCCTTGACAATGAGTTCGCCGTTTAGCGAGCCACGGCGTCCGATCTTGATCTCATCACCAAGTGCGACAGGATTTGACGGTTCGCCGACGAGACATGCATCGATCTTTTCGTCGCGATTCTCCAGCCAATCCAGCATCTTTGCCGTGCCGTTGATGGCCGGTCCTTCCTCATCGCCGGTGATCAGGAGAGAGACCGAGCCGGGCAGTGTGCCGCCGCGTTCCTCGATGGTCTGGGCAAGGGCCGCGACAAAGCATGCGACTTCACCTTTCATATCGACTGCGCCGCGGCCATAGAGGATGCCGTCACGGATCTCAGCTGCAAACGGCGGGACGCTCCAGGCGGCTTCGTTGCCCGGCGGCACCACGTCGGTATGGCCTGCGAAACAGAGATGAGGACCCGCCGCGCCAAGACGCGCATAAAGGTTATCGATGTCAGGGGTACCTGGGGCCGTGAAGGGTAGCCGGTGGCAGGCGAAGCCGAGCGGCTCAAGTACGCGCTGTAGCAGATCGAGCGCGCCGCCTTCGGCAGGAGTGACGCTGGGGCAGCGGATCAGTGCCTGGGCGAGGGCCACGGCATCGGTCGGCGCGGGCGTAGCGGGAGAATGTGAAGTATCGGTCATGGGCGATGAATAGCAGATCCTGCGCTGCCGGAAAGAGGGGCGGGTGAACCTGGCAGGTTCTACACCCAGGTATACTAAGCCGGCTGAAGACTCATCATCCGTAGCTGACCTAAACTCGTGGACGCGGAAGTGTGAAGGCGAAAAGCAGACCCCCAAGGGGTTGCCAAACAGCGTTGCCGCGATGGCGCGATCGCCGAGGTAGCGGCGCGGGGCGGATCCTGTTTCAAGGGCTATCGAGAGGCTGTCCCAGCGAAGATGTGCCGCGGGACATTGCCGATACCTCGAAGCTTTCGGGGGGTTCGGTGGCGATTTGGCGCTGCACCAGAGTGATTTTCTGCCAGATCTTCGAAGAGATATCCGACGTAATCTGACCGAGATCGCTCGACGTCTCAATGATCAGCGGATCGCGGGTGCCCTGCGCATAAAGGGCTGCAATCTTGGCGCAAAGCGACAGCATCTCCGAGCAATAGTCGAGATAGCGGGATAATTCGAAGGGCGACATGGGGCGCTGCGGGGAAGACGGCGTCTGGGTACCAACGGTTGCCGTGCGGCTCGGATCCTTGGTGAGCTGGTGCATGTCGATGACGTGGATGATGGAGCGCAGCTCATGCAGATCCTTCAGCGCGAGATCGCGATGCCAGCGACCTTCGAGCGTGGTCAGGAAATAGATGCCAGCACCGGTGACGATGAGCGTGTTGACGGCGGCATCGATGCCTTCGAGGACGCCGAACAAATTCTCCGAATCCCGCTTCACCTCGATAATGGTGCCAACATAGGCCAGAAGCGCGAGACCAAACAGCACAACCATTCCGACGCTGATGCGCAGCGGCATGTTGGGCTCGGAGGCGGCGGCAACCTTCCGGCGGCTGCTGCGGGCGATGTCGGACAGCTCCGTGCAAACTTTCGACAGTCCGCAGCCGGGAAAACGCTCCGTTATTCGGCGCTCCAGCTTTTCGACGGTGATGACGAGGTGCTCGGAACTGAGCGTGCGATATGGCATGGGGTAGGTTTAGCAGAACCAGGAGTGGTGCGTGAAGGCGCTGGCGGAAACTTCGGTGCGGACAAGTTTGCGCAGGTGGCCCGATTGGTTAGCCAGTTGGCTTATCTTTATTGTTGCAGCGCTTGGCGACATCGCATAACCTAGGCATATGCCTAACCAACAAGCCGCACTCGACACTGTTTTTCGCGCGCTCGCCGATCCAACACGGCGAGCGGTCGTGCAGCGGCTGAGCCGCGGGCCGGCCTCGGTCACGGAGCTTGCCGAGCCGTTCGAGATGGCGCTGCCATCGTTCCTGCAGCATCTCAAGGTGCTGGAGATGAGCGGGCTCGTGCGCTCGAAGAAATCAGGGCGGGTGCGGACATGCGAGATCGCTCCAGAACAACTTGCCGTTGCTGAACATTGGATTGGGAAGCAACGAGAGATCTGGGCCGGCCGGCTCGACCGGATGGAAGACGTCATCAACAAACTCAGGGCAGGAGCGGCGCCGGATGGCCAGTCCCGACGTTGACGCGCACGCCGATCGCGTCGTCGTGTTTACCCGACTGATCGACGCGCCGCCTGAGCTGGTCTGGCGCGTGTGGACAACACCGGAGCATGTCGCGGCATGGTGGGGCCCGCCGGGCTGCGAGAACTCCGGCTGCGAAATCGACTTGCGCGTTGGCGGAGCGTTTCGCTTGAAGATGCTGGCGCCGAATGGCGAGATCTACCCGTGCGCGGGGCGCTTCCTCGAAGTCGATCCGCCGAAACGGTTCGTCATCGCTGGCGACGACGACATCGAACACGCCTGCGGAGCCGGCCTGCCGCCGGGCGCGCGCGTCATGCTTAGCCTTGAAGAGGTTGGCGGGAAAACCGCGCTCACGCTCAAGACGCTGTTTGACACCGCGGCTGCACGTGAAGCCGCGAACGTTCATGGGTACTCGACGAGTTGGCCGCCGTGTCTGGAGCGGATGGTGCAATTCGTCAGTGTGCAAATAGATGACAGATCTTAACTTCAGCGATCCGCACCTGCCTTTGGTTCGACGAAAATGGAGAAGAAGCCGCCTTCCGTGGCGAGGCTCAGGGTCGCTGAGTGGGTCTTCCATACATAAAATCGTCGAAGTCCGCTGATCAAAGTCAGTATCCCGGTATCGGAGCCAGCACCATGACCAAGCGTGTTCTCATTCTCGTCGGAACAAAAAAAGGCGCGTTCATTCTCGATGGCGATGCGGCTCGCCAATCGTGGCAGTTGCGCGGGCCCTTCTGCGAAGCCTGGCCTCTGAACCACGTCATCGCAAATGCCGAGACGCGAACCGTTTATGCGACCGGCGGAAACGAATGGTTTGGGCCGGCAGTCTGGAAATCCGAAGACCTCGGTGAAACGTGGACGCATTCCTCAGAGGGGCTGAAATACGCGGAAGGCGAAGAGCCGATCAAATGCGGCTGGTCGCTGTCACCGGGCAAGGACTGCATCTACGCGGGCGTCGAGCCGGCGGGGCTGTTTCGCAGCGAGGATGGCGGCGTGACGTGGGCCCATGTCGAGGGACTGCGCAACCATCCGACTCGACCAAACTGGACGCCTGGCGGAGGCGGCCTCAACCTGCATACGATCATCCGCCATCCGGGCGACGGCAATCAATTGTGGATCGGCATATCGGCAGTCGGCGTGTTCCACACCAGCGATGGCTGCAAGACTTGGACGCCACGCAACGTCGGCATTCGCAACAACTATATGCCGGAGGGCCAGCAATTTCCGGAAGTCGGCCACTGCGTGCATTCGATTGCGATGGCGGCAGGCAGTCCCGGCCGGCTCTACCAGCAAAACCACTGCGGCATGTACCGAAGCGACGACGGCGGAAAGTCCTGGTCCCAGATCGAGAACGGGCTGCCGTCCACGTTCGGATTCCCATGCGCGTCGCATCCGCGCGACAAGGACACATTTTTTCTTATCCCGCTCAACGGTGACATCCTCGGACGCTACATGCCGGATGCAAAGGCTGCGGTTTACTGCACGCGTGACGGTGGCGAGACGTGGGAAGACCTTCGTGAAGGGCTGCCACAAGAGCAGGCGTTCTTCGGTGTCCTGCGTCAGGCGATGGCGACAGACAAACTCGATCCGGCAGGCATCTACTTCGGCAGCAGCTCGGGCTCGGTGTTTGCCAGTGCCGACGAGGGCGGGAACTGGAAGGAAGTCGCCCGGCACCTGCCGACCATCACCTCGGTCGAAACGCTGGTGGTGGAATAAGGATGACAAACGTCGGTCATAACAGTGGGGACGCAGCCGCCAGCCAAAGGCACGTGGTAACGGTCTCACTGCCGACGGCGCTAGTTCGGCTCTTCCCAGGTTCGCCAAACCAAGTCCAAATCGAAGCCCGCGACGTCGCGGAAGTCGTCGATGGACTCGAGGAGCGCTGGCCGGGGATGCGCGACCGGTTGACGGATTCGCGGCCGTCGATCCGCAAACACCTCAACATTTTCGTTGGCGCAGACAAGGCACAGCTCGATACGCCGGTGTCAGCTGGAACCAAGGTAACGATCCTCACCGCCATGAGCGGCGGATGAGGGCGGCATCACAGGCCGATGGGCGCCAACGTCGTTCAATCAAGCGTGTCGGCGGAAGCGAAAATGTCAATTTTTTCGGTGCCAGAGATTAGCCGGCCGCTGCCAAGTGGAACTCGCTGCAGCAGCAAAGCGGTGCAGCGTAAGGGATTAAACCGGGTAATATTCTGGCCCATCCCAAGCTGAATTACGCAAGTATCCGGCTAGCTCAAAGGTTGTTGAACAAAACGAACAACCCGATTCCAATCGCCGGACCCGCCAGGGTGGCAAGAACCACCATAACGAACGACTTCGTCGCCATCACAAGAGACCCCGCATCACTTACCCAGGGTTGCGACCCTTGACATCGGCAAAACAGGCCTTTGTCCGCACCCTTACGGTTGTACAATAATATGGAAAGAGAGTTTTGAAACCCCTATTTTCGCAAAAGTGTAATATCTCCTGCCGGTAAATCCAGTTCAATCTCAATGCGCTATTGTGCACCTTCCTGTTTGCTCAATAAAATCATGATCTTGCAAATCCACGTTCGGCAGGTGACACGCCTGCCGCTGACGCGCAATTTTCCGTTAGTAACTTGTGGAGCCGCATTGTTCAAGTAGATAGACGGTTGCGTGACGCCCTCCGGCAACGCAATCGGCTAACTCCCGGTGCAACCCCGGCTTTACGAGATCTCACACCGCGACCGCTACTTCCGGCCGAACAGCGGCAGTTGCTTCTCGTCCTGGCCGCGCGTTTCACGCGCAAGCTGCTCGATGCGGTCGAACGGCACCTGCTCGGCGGTGATGAGCGAACGCTGCGCCTTCAGTGGCCTGACATTGCCCTCCTGAACGAGGTGGAATTCGCCGACCGTCTGGCCGGGCAGAACCGCTGCCGCATCGAGACCGCTTTCGCTCTGGAAGGCGGCCTTGAGTTTGCGGAGCGCGGTATCTTCGCGAACCCGGCCGATGAACCAGCTGGTTATCTGGTCGCGGCTTTTGTAGTCGAGGTCGCCCGGCGACTGGGTGGCGAGCATCAGTCCGAGACCCGCCGAACGGGCCCGCTTCAAGAGGCTCTGCAGCGGCTCGGCGGTCGCCGGCTTGGCGTTTGCAGGGATGTAAAGGTCGGCTTCGTCGAACATGACGATCGACTGCAGTTCGTCGTTGGGGTTGCGCTGGCAGAAGCGCAGGGCCTCGGAAAGGAACTGTGACACCCAGAACAGGATGTTCTCGTTGTCGCCGAGGAAGCCGGTGTAGATGATCGACAGGCGGGTACGACCCGGCCGCGCGAACGGGCCGAGGCCGAGGAACGATTCCATGCTCATCGGTTCGCCGCCGCCATCGAAAAGTGCCGAGTTGCGGTGACGAAGGCTGTCGAGTTGGGCGACGAGGTCGCGGCGGATCTTGCCCGACGGGTCCATGCGCTGTGTCTGGTCGGTGAGTTCGGGATCTTCATCTTCCAGCAGCGTGATGAGGTCCGTCAGCGTCACCTCCGACGTCGAGCGGCTGCCGAGGATCTTGAGCGCGACCGATAGCGTTCCGGATTGCTTCTGGTGGGTTGCCGAATTCTTCAGGTGCAGCATTTCGCCCAAAGCCGCAGAGGACAGATTGGCCAGGAGCTGCTGTTCGTGCTCGGGCAACTCGGCGATGCCATTCGGCAGAAGAGTGATGGAAATCGGCCGGCCGGAAGCACGACCGGGAGTATAAACGGCGACGTCGATGGCGTCGGCGAGCTTCTCGCGCATGGAGTGGCGCTCGGCGATCTCGTCGAGGTGCGTGCGCCAGACGTCCGGGTTGGCATAAGAACAGAGGTCGCCCTTGCGGTCGATGAGGATCGCGGGGATGCCCTGCAGGAGAAGCTGTTCGATCAAGCAGAGTGCGAGTGTTGTCTTACCGGAGCCGGAGCCGCCAAGCACCGCCGAGTGGCGCTTCATGATGGACCGCTTGAGCAGGATCTGACGGCCCTGACCACTCAGTTCGCGGCCGACATCGAGGCCGCCTTCTGGATCGTCCGGGTCGAACTTCCAATCGGTCTCCTCATCTTCGAGCGGATCGGGGTCGGGGTCGGATATTTCGGCATCCTCGACGGCTCCCCAAGGCGCCATCAGCGCTGGAAGCGGTTCTGCGGGCACGGGTTTGCCCGTCAGTATGCCACCGTCGAGGATTTCACCGTCGGCATCGGATTCTTCGCCGGCGGGCACAGTTCGCAGCTGCGGCTTGGGACGCGGCCGCGAGCCGTCGGCCTGTGCGGGCAAAGGGCGCCCCAAGAGATCGAGCCGCAACAGCTGGATGATCGCGATGACATTCGAGAGGAGCTTGGCGTTCGCGAACCAGCGGTCGAAGCCGGGGTCGTTGCGGTGGCGCCCGTAGAATTCGAGCACGGTGATCATGCGTTCCCACTCGGGGATCGGCACGAGGAGGGAGCGCCCCCCAGCATCGCGAAACTTGCGGAAGGCCTGCGCCGTCTGGTTCTTCTTGTTGGGCGGGAAGTCAGACGCGCGCAGGATGAAGCACTGGCGCGACCCCATTGCGTTGAGCACTTTTTCGAGTTGCCGCTTCAGCCCCCCGCCCTGAGTGGGGCGGTTGCACAGGAAGATGCGCGAGGTCTGATCCAGGCCTGAAGTGTGCTTCAAAAAGAGATCGAAGACCGGCAGGTCGTCGGCGATTTCGACGCGCTCGATGCGGACGCTGACGGCTCCGTCCCACTCCTGGGCTGCAAGCGGCAGCGCGCCGACGAGATTGTCCATCAGTTCGTTGTCGTCGGACGGCATCTCGGCTTCGAACTGGCTATGGAACGGCTCCCAGATCTCGCGGTAGTTGATTGTGGGAGCGAGCGAGGTGACCGTCTCGGCTGCAGGCGAGACCCAGCCGCCGAGCGCCTTGGCCAGTTCGGAGATGAAGCCACCGGCCCCTTCGAGTTCGTCGTCCTCGATCGCCGGCGTTGTCATCGTCTGCAGGCGGCTTTGCGCATGCTCCAGGAGACGGCGTGTCGAAAGCCCGGCGAATTCCTCGAAGAACGACGGCCCGAAATAGGCGCTCGGGTCGCCGACCGACAATTCGCCGCCGGTGCCGTCCGCATAATGTTCAAGGCGCTTGGCGATTATCTGGCGGGCTTCGTCGGCGGTGCGGCTTTCGTAGAGCGGAACAGGACCCGACTTCTCGATGCGGTCACGGAAGGACTGAGCCAGCGGTTCGCGCACGCGGTCGTAGAAGTCATCGAGGCACGAGATGATGATGACCGCGCTCGATACCCGGTTGGTGATCTGCATGAGATCGCCGACCGCCTTCTGGAAGCGCACCTCCGGATCGGAGAAATTGACGAGGTCCTCGACCTGATCGATGCAGAAGACCATGGCGGCGCCGTCGACCACCCACATAAGCTGGCCAAGTGCTGCAATGATCTCGAATGCGCGTCCTTCGCCATCGTTTGGATCGAGGGCTGCGACCGCTTCGTGGGCGAGTGCGGTGAGTGGCCGGCCGTAGAGGTACTGGCGGATGCGCTGGTCGATGCGGGGATCGCGGCGCTGGAGGTAGAGAAGAGCACGTACAATGTTGACGTCGGGTTCAGATTCAGCAAAGCCGGGCTCGGCGACGATCTCATCGGCAAGCCTGAGGACAAGACGGGCAAGTTCGTCATTACCCAGGGCAGCGTCGCGCAGGGTTGCCAAGTCCTTCGGCGACAAGTCGCGGCAATGCGCCATGAGGCGGTCCGTCAGGCGCTGCAGGCCGCTCTCGCCGCCGTTGTCGGGGTCGTAGGGCTTCTCGAGGGAATGGATCAGGCGGCGCAGAAAATAGTCGGCATAGCTTGAAATGTCGGGCGTCATCTGCGCGTAGCCGAAGTAGGCCGTCCGGTTGCGGTGGGCCCCGGTGCGCAGCGCGCGGATAAGGTGTGTCTTGCCGGCTCCGGACTGGCCGTGGAACAACAGGATGCGCGCCTGTGCGGTGCCCTGCTCGCGCACCGAAGTGACAACGTCTTCGAATTTCCTACGGGCTTTCGCGTGCACGCCATCGACATCGACGGGATCGGCCCGCCAGATATCATCCTCCCAAGTGATCGAATGCTCGAAAGCATCCGACAACCCATCAGGAGCGATCGCGTCTTGTGCTCGCTGTTGCATAAATCAGTCGGTCCTTACGCCTATCTCTAAGTGTCGTGTTCAATGGCCGTCCGCGGATTCGCGTCAGCCGGCATCAACAATTCGGATGAGATGCCATTGGGTGTTCTTGTAGGTGATTGCAGACGCCTCGATCTCGGCGGCGCTGGACTTGTCCTTGAGATCGGCGGTCGCGAGGCGTAGGTGGCCGGTGCGGTGGGCTTCACCGAGCATGCACTTGAATTCGATCTCGGACAGACCCCACTCAGGGTGCGTGACAGCCAGCTTCTGCCAGACGCGCGAAACGAATGCCTTGCGGTTGCCCGCCCAGCCTTCCGCGCAGGTGGCTGCCAGTTTGAGGACCTCTTTAGAGAAGCCTGCCGGATCGGGCCGGCGGGCCGGCGGCAAGGGCGCGCCCGGAAGGCCGGCATCGTTGGCGGCGACCGGCT
>LOEV01000231.1 GCA_001516065.1 Alphaproteobacteria bacterium BRH_c36 | reverse complement strand
CGTTTGGTTTCGAGTCCAGCCGCAAGCGGGTACCAAACGTCAGGTGCGCTACACTAGTGAGGCGTCTCACCTTAATTAGCCGGCGGTGCGGCGAGGCCGGTGTCAATTAAGGCGCCTCACTGAGTCATTGATGTTGCTAGTGGCCTCATGCCGCGCCTAAATCGAACGAGGTTGCGGCTATGATGCGATTTAGGCGCGACGGGCCACTAGTGCATCTTCAGCAAACGTGTACGCGGTTTTGCCGTTCGAGCATGCGACCAAACAAAGACTTGAAACTCGGCCGCGAGTCCATAGAAGTCAACGCGCTCTAGCGGCGCTGTCCACGCATTCGGGCGCGCCACGAAGTGGGCGCTTGTGCGGGTTGGCTTCGGGGCAATCGCGGGAGAGGCGAACGAGTATGGACCATCCTTCCTTCTACGATTGCGCCGGACCATTCAGCCTGCAGGAGCTGGCCGACGCAACCGGATCTGAAGTTCCCGACGCTTTCAAGGTTCAAGCGCTGTCGTTGAAGTTCTCCAATGTTCGTGCGTTGAGCGATGCGGCGAGCACGGACGTGTCGTTTTTCGACAACCGGAAGTATCTGGCCCAACTTGAAGCGACGTCGGCTGGGGCGTGCCTGGTCCATGGCGCTTTTGCCGATCGCGTCCCGGCTGGCACTGTGCCGCTGGTGACGGGGAAGCCCTACCGTGCGTTCGCGCTGGCGCTTTCCAAATTCTATCCCGAGGCGATGTGGCCGTCGGTTTGCGACGCCGGCGGGCCCGCAGGCGTGCATCCGAGTGCTGAGCTGGAAGAGGACGTCGTTGTTGAGCCGGGTGCGATAGTCGGTGCGCAGGCCCAGATCGGCGCGGGCAGCAGGATCGCGGCCGGCGCGGTGATTGGGCGTCGCGTCTCGATTGGTCGCAACTGCTACGTGGGCGCGCTCGCGTCACTTCAGCACACGCTGATCGGCGACCGGGTGATTATCCACGCTGGTGCGCGTCTGGGGCAGGACGGTTTCGGTTTCGCGATGGATCGCATTGGGCACCTAAAAGTGCCGCAGATCGGCCGGGTCGTTGTGCAAAACGACGTCGAGATCGGCGCTAATTCGACCATCGACCGGGGTGCCCTTAAGGATACGATTATCGGTGAAGGGACCAAAATTGATAATCTCGTCCAGATAGGGCACAACGTAGTAATCGGTCGCCATTGCGTTATCGTTGCCCATACGGGTATTTCCGGCTCCACTCAGCTCGGCGATTTTGTCGTGATGGGAGGGCAATCGGGAACGGTCGGTCATATCAGTATCGGATCGGGTGCACAGATCGCGGGGGCATCGCACCCGAAGGAAGACGTGCCGGCTGGTGCCCGCGTTGGTGGAACGCCGGCGCGACCGTTGAGGCAGTGGGGCCGCGAACTCGCCATTCTCGCTAAGCTCGCAAAGGGTAGCGGAGATGGCGGGGGTGATGGTTAGTCCCCTCCGCCGTCGATTCGCGTGACGGCAGGCTGGGGCGTGAGGCAAGCGAGCGGAGGCTCGCAAGCTGGCGATGGCGATGCACTGAAGTTGGAGATTGAAAACAAGATGGACGATGTGAGTTCCAAATCCGAACTGGGCACCGCCGACATCGTGCGTGTCATGAAGCTTCTGCCGCACCGCTACCCGTTCCTGCTGGTCGACGGAATCTATGATATGGACGGCGACAACAGTGCGGTTGGGCTGAAGAACGTCACAATTAACGAACCGTTCTTCCAGGGACATTTTCCGCAGTTTCCGGTAATGCCGGGTGTGCTCATTATCGAGGGGCTGGCGCAGACGGCCGGCGCGCTGTGCGTGCATAGCATCGGCGAAGACTACAAGGCCGAACTCGTCTACTTCATGGGGATCGACAGGGCGAAGTTTCGCCGGCCGGTCGTGCCCGGAGATGTGCTGCACTATCACGTCAAGAAGATCCGCAACCGTGGCCGCGTCTGGAAGTTCTACGGTGAGGCCAAGGTAAAGGGTCAGGTTGCGGCGGAAGCGGAAATCAGCGCGATGCTGGCCGATACGGCTGAAGCAAGGGCATTTGCGAGCGGAAATGGCTGATCATAAGATCCATGCCTCGGCGGTTGTCGAGGACGGGGCGCAGATCGGTGACGGGGTAAGAATCGGACCCTATTGCCATGTCGGTCCCGAGGTTGTGCTTGCCGAGGACGTGGAACTGATTTCTCACGCCGTGGTTGCCGGTCGAACAAGCATTGGTGCGCGGACGAAGGTATTCCCGTTCGCCTCGATCGGCCATCAGCCTCAGGATCTCAAATACAAGGGTGAGCCCTCGACGCTGACGATCGGGGCGGATTGTCAGATCCGCGAGGGCGTGACGATGAATCCCGGAACGGCTGGCGGACGGATGGTCACGAGCGTCGGCGATCATTGCGCATTCCTGGCCAATTCCCACGTCGGGCACGACTGCCGCGTCGGCAATAATGTGATCTTCTCCAACAACGTCATGCTGGCTGGCCACTGCGACGTCGGCGATTTCGCGATTATCGGTGGGGGTGCGGCTGTCATCCAGTTCGCGCGCGTTGGGCCGCATGCCTTCGTTGGCGGCATGTCGGGACTTGAAAACGATCTCATTCCCTACGGCATGGCGCTCGGCAATCGCGCCTATCTTTCCGGACTCAACATCGTAGGTTTGCAGCGGCGCGGCTTTTCGCGCGAGGAAATCCACGATCTGCGGCGCGCCTACCGGTTGCTGTTTGCTGCGGAAGGTACGCTGGCGGAGCGGATGGAAGATATCGCGGACGAATTCAAGGATCACACGACAGTCCAGGAGATCCTGGAGTTTATCCGAAGCGGCGGCAAGCGTTCGCTATGCACGCCGCGGGGCCAGAGCGGCACCTGAGCCGTCGACCTGGGCGCAGAGCGCGTGAGGACCGCGACGTTCACGCTGTTTCCCGCACAATGGGGCGTGAACTGCACGATCTGAAGCAGACCAGCGGTCAGGCGAAAAAGGCGGTTCGGTTCCGTATGCATAGACCTTCACCGAGACGGATCGGCATCCTGGCAGGCGGGCGCAGCCTGCCGATCGAGATCGCGCAAGGACTCAGGGCGCGCGGGGTGGACGTTCATATCGTGGCAATCGAGGGAGAGGCCGACCCGGCGCTCGACGTCTTCCATCCGGAAACATTAAACTGGGGCCAGATCGGCGGGATCGTCGCATCTTTCAAAAAGGCAGGATGCCAGCAGGTTGCCATTGCCGGCAGCGTCAGCCGTCCCGACCTTTCGACGATCAAACCCGACCTCGGTTTTTTTCGCGCCATCCCAACCGTCCTGCAATTGATCCGTGCCGGCGGCGACGACGCCATTTTGCGCGGCGTAATCGGCTTCTTCGAAAAGCGCGGCCTTGAGATCATCGGAGTTAGCCAGGTGGCGCCGGAACTACTGGTGGGGCTGGGCACATTTTCCGGTCCGCAACATCAGCGCGAAGATATGGACGATATACGCACCGGCTTCGAGGTCTTGCAGGTTCTCGCCCCCTTCGATGTCGGACAGGCCGTCGTTGTTGCCGATGGGCGGATCGAGGCGATCGAGGGGGCAGAGGGCACAGACCGTATGCTCGACCGTCTGAGCCAGCAGCGTCATGCAAAGATGCGGGCGCGGGCGCCGGTCGGCGGCGGCATCCTTATCAAGGCGCCGAAGCCGGGCCAGGAACTTCGCGTCGATATGCCGGCAATCGGGCCGGAGACGGTGCGCAAGTCGGCGGGGGCCGATCTCAAGGGAATTGCGGTTGAGGCGGGGCGCGTGCTGGCGATCGATCGGGCGGCATTGCAGGACATGGCTGTCAGTCACCGGGTGTTCGTTGCAGGCGTGCGGCCCAGCGAATTTGCGAACAGCGAAGCTATGGTCGGCGTTGGTCCGGCGGAGGCGTTTTCCAGCGACGACATGACTGTTCGCCAGCTTGGCCGGCGCAGGCTGAGGGCCGGCGACATAGCCGATGCAAGCAAGGGGGCCAAGCTGATTTCGGCGTTGGCGGGTTTCGATACAGCGCGGGCGGTTGTCCTGTCGCGCCGGCATGTGCTGGCGGTGGAGGCAGGCGAAGGCATTATCGAAACTATCGACAGGGCGGCACAACTCAGGCAATGGGGAGGGGGCGGCCTGTTTGGAAGGCGCTCGGGCGTTGCCGTTCTGGCGATTGCCCGCGATCTCGATGCGGCGGTGATTGCGAGTGCAGCGGATGCCGGGCTGGCGGGCGTGGCGGTCGTCCTGCAGAAGTTCGCAGCCGGAGTCGGGGACGGGGCGATTGCGTTGGCCGACCAGCGGAATCTCTTCATTGCGGCAGTGGCGGGGTAGGCGCGATGGCAGGATCTGATAACGACCGCAGGATGGCGACGGTTTCGGTGGCCGACAGACTGGCGATTCGAAGTGCGCGGGAGCGGGTCATTGTCGATGCCAACAGCCGCAATTTCCGAATTTTCGTCGTGGCAGGCGAGCATTCCGGCGATGCGCTCGGCGGCAAGCTCATGGAGGCACTCAACCGCCGTCTGCATGGGCGCGTGCGCTATCTTGGCGTCGGCGGCGAGAACATGGCGCGTCAGGGCCTAGTGTCACAGTTTCCGCTCGAAGACGTCGCGGTGATGGGGCCGTTGTCGATCCTGCCGCGGCTGCCGCGGCTCATCCGGCGAGTCTACCAGACCGTAGAGGCCGGCCTGAGCGCGCAACCCGATGCGGTCATTATCATCGACAGTCCGGAGTTCACCCATCCTATCGCCAAGCGGATCAAGAAGCGGCTGCCCTACGTGCCTGTGATTGATTACGTGTCGCCGTCGGTCTGGGCATGGCGGCCGGGCCGGGCGAAGAAGATGGCCCGATATGTCGATCATCTCCTGGCTTTGCTGCCGTTTGAGCCGGAGGCGCATCGTCGTCTCGGCGGTCCGCCAACCACGTATGTGGGGCATCCGCTGATCGAGCGGTTGGACTGGCTGAACGGGCTTGACGAAACGGAACTGGCTGGCCGACTCGGGCTCGACCCAGGGCAGCCCGTTCTCGTCGTGCTGCCGGGCAGCCGTACGTCGGAAGTCAGCCGCCTGCTGGAGCCGTTCGGCAAGGCGGTGGGGTTGCTCGCCGAACGCGGGCTGCAGCCGCAGGTCATAATTCCGACGGTGGCGAGCGTGCGCGGACTCGTTGAATCGGGGATTGCCGGGTGGCCGGTCAAGCCGCATCTCGTTTCCGGCGAAGAGGATAAATTCAAGGCGTTCAAGCTGGCGCATGCGGCGCTGGCGGCGTCGGGCACGGTGACGCTGGAACTTGCTGTCACCGGTACGCCGATGGTCGTTGCATACCGGGTCGACGGACTTGCCGCGCAGATGCGCTTCCTCGTCAAGGTACACTCCGTGGTGCTGGCCAATCTCGTGCTCGCAGAAAACGCGTTCCCCGAGCTTCTGCAGGAAGACTGCGAACCGGTGCGTCTTGCCGATGCGGTGGAGCTTTTGTTGAAGGAGACACCGGAAAGGGCAGCCCAGCTCAAAGCGCTGTCGCGCATCCCTCAAAAGATGCTTCTCGTCGGCCAAACCCCCAGCGAAGCGGCCGCCGATGTGGTTGTCGAGATACTGGAGGGGTAGGCTTTCTGCTGAACATGCTCTAGCAGCCGAGACGTAGACGCCGCCGGAAAGCTCCGGCGGCGTCTATCATCCAGACAAACTCTTTGCAGCTGCAATCAGCCGCGCTGTCCGCGCGGGACGTAATCGCGGACCGGGGCGCCGATGTAAAGCTGGCGTGGGCGGCCGATGCGCTGTTCGGGATCCTCGATCATTTCTTTCCACTGCGCCACCCAGCCGACGGTGCGTGCGACCGCAAACAGCACAGTGAACATTTCGACCGGGAAGCCGATGGCGCGCAGCGTGATTCCGGAATAGAAGTCGATGTTGGGGTAGAGCTTCTTCTCGACGAAGTAATCGTCCTCGAGAGCGATCCGTTCGAGTTCCATCGCGACCTGGAGGAGTGGCTCGTTGCGGATGCCGAGGGCGTCGAGCACTTCGTGGCAGGTCTTCTGCATCACCTTCGCACGCGGATCGTAGTTCTTGTAGACGCGGTGGCCGAAGCCCATCAGGCGGAAGCCCGACGTCTTGTCCTTGGCCTTCTTGATGTACTCCGGGATGCGGTCGACGGTGCCGATCTCGCTCAGCATGTTTAGGGCGGCCTCATTGGCGCCGCCGTGGGCGGGGCCCCAGAGGCAGGCGATGCCGGCGGCAATGCATGCAAACGGATTGGCGCCGGAGGAGCCTGCCAGGCGCACCGTCGAGGTCGAGGCGTTCTGCTCGTGATCGGCGTGCAGGATGAAGATGCGGTCGAGCGCGCGCGCGATTACGGGGTCGACGGTGTAGGGCGCGCAAGGCACCGCGAAACACATCTGCAGGAAGTTGGCCGAGAAATCGAGATCGTTGCGCGGATAGATGAAGGGCTGGCCGACCGAATACTTGTAGGCCATTGCGGCAATGGTCGGCATCTTGGCGATGAGACGGCGGGCGGCGATTGTGCGCTGCTCGGGATCGTTTATGTCGGTTGAGTCGTGGTAGAAGGCGGACAGCGCGCCGACAACGCCGCACATGACGGCCATCGGATGGGCGTCACGGCGGAAGCCGGTGTAAAAGCGTGTCATCTGCTCATGCAGCATGGTGTGGCGCGTGATTGCGAGCTGAAACTCCTCGTACTCGGGTTCGTTCGGCAATTCGCCATTGAGCAGCAGGAAACAGACTTCGAGGAAATTCGACTGTTCGGCGAGTTGGTCGATTGGGTAGCCGCGGTGCAGAAGCATGCCCGCGTCGCCATCGATGTAGGTAATTTTCGAGGAGCAGTTGGCCGTCGAGGTGAAGCCGGGGTCGTAGTTGAAGCAACCGGTTTCCTTGTAGAGCCGGCCAACGTCGATCACGTCAGGGCCGACGGTGCCGGAGCGTACCGGCATGTCGATGGTTTTACCGCCGACGCTGAGGTTGGCCATCGGTGAGGCGGTACTGGGTTTGTCAGAACTCATCGGTCGGGTTCCTTCAACAAGGTGAAAGTCTAGCGCGGCGAGCTTGCGCGTGCCTAAAGCATCATCCGACCATACGAGATCGCAAAGTGCGATCGGATGATCGGACAGAGATGCTCTAACATTATGATTCTAGAGCAACTTTAACCGATCCAGGAATTCGCCTTCGGCGATTCCGTCAGATCGGATGTTGCTCTAGTGTTCCGGTTCCGACAATTGCCTTCCCGCCCGGGCATGAGAGCAAATGTCAAGATCATGAGGAACACTAGTGTGATGATTCAGAAGTTCGTTACCACCTGCGGCTAGGTTCAGAGCGAACTTCTGAATCTGAATCACACTAGCAACTTTCTGATTCTAGTGTCCCTTT
>LOEV01000230.1 GCA_001516065.1 Alphaproteobacteria bacterium BRH_c36 | reverse complement strand
GTCAGGTGAAAAAGCTACACTAGGAACATAGAGTTGCTAGTGTTCCTTATGGTTCTGACATTTGCTCGGAACATAGCCGCAACGGGAAGCAAATGTCAGAACCGGAACACTAGTGTAGCGCACCTGCCGTTTGGTACCCCCTTGCGGCTGGACTCGAAACCAAACGTCAGGTGAAAAAGCTACACTAGAATTATAGAGTTGCTAGTGTGATTCAGATACAGAAGTTCGCTCTGAACCTAGCCGCAGGGGGTAGCGAACTTCTGAATCATCTCACTAGTGCCCAGGCCAATCGGTCGCATCCACGAATTGTGACTGGTCGGGCGGCGGCGCGCCCGGACATGATTTGCGCTCTCTACCTGCAGGCTCGCGCTGGATCGCGACAACGAAAGACAATCGCTTGACCAAAGCTCGCCTGCATTTCCTGCTGCTGAATCTGGGCCACTTCCTCGATCACCTGGTCATGCTGGTGTTCGCATCCGTCGCCGCCCTCGTTCTGCGCTTCGAATGGGGCATGAGCTATAGCGAACTCATTGCGTATGCGACGCCGGGTTTTATCGCTTTCGGCATCTTCTCCCTGCCGGCCGGCTGGCTTGCCGACCGCTGGAGCCGCGAAGGAATGATGGTCGTCTACTTCCTCGGCATCGGCATCTCTTCAATCGCCTGCGCGCTGGCTGAGGGTCCAATGGCCATGGCCGCCGCACTTTTCGCCGTCGGCATGTTCGCGGCGATCTATCACCCCGTCGGCCTGACCCTCGTCGTCGAAGGGGCCAAGCGCACCGGCATGGCGCTGGCGTTCAACGGCATCTGGGGCAATCTGGGCGTCGGCGGCGCGGCGCTCTTGACGGGCCTGATGATCGACACGGCGGGCTGGCGATCGGCTTTCTTTTGGCCGGGCATCCTCTCGCTTGTGCTGGGGTTCGTCTATCTCGCGGTGATGTGGAACGACGTGGTGGAGCTGCCGAAGAGCCGCCGGGCGGCTGCGCGCGCCGCTGGAGGCAAACCGCCGCGCAAAAGTTACCTGCCGCAAAAGGACCGCGACCTCTATCTTCGCATCACCCTGATCGTGCTCTATACCACCGGCATTTCCGCCCTGGTGTTCCAGTCGGTCACATTCGCCCTGCCCAAGATCTTCGAGGAACGGCTCACGGGCATCGCCGACACCGCCACGATGATCGGCTGGGCGACGTTTGTCGTTGCGGCCATTGCGTCGCTGGCACAGATCGCCGTCGGCCACCTTCTGGACACCGCCGGCCCGCGCACGATGTTCCTCATCGTCGCAGGATTGCAGGCGGTCTGTTTCACGGTGATGCCGGGGCTCGACGGCTGGTGGGCCCTGATCGTGGCGATGTTCTTTGTCACGGGATCGTTCGGGCAGTTGCCAATCAATGACTACATCATCGGCAAGACAGCGACCCCCGAACTGCGCGCTTCGATATATGGCGCCCGCTTCGTCCTGACCTTTACGATCCTCGCCATGGCGCTTCCCCTGATCGCCTGGATCCACGCCAACTGGGGCTTTGACATGCTGTTTCGACTCCTTGCGGTCACCTCGGCAAGCGTCTTCATTGCTGCGTCGCTGTTGCCCAACCGCGTTCCGGAGCCGTCCGCCGAACAAACTCCGGCCCAGGTGCCCGCCGAGTGATCAAACCTCCGCGGCAAATTCGGCAATGGCATCGGCCGCTTCGGCGAGGTTCCCCTTGCGGGTGAAACCGCTTGATCCGCGAGGGCCGAAGTCATGGTCGCCATCGCCGACCCACCTGAGTGCGATCGAGGGGGATAGTGCATAGGCGGCGACATCCTCCCGCGTGCCGAAGGGGTCCCGTTCACCCTGCACAATCAAGCCAGGGCACCGAAGACCCTCGAGATGCGATGTCCTCAGACTCTCCCGCCTCCTGGGCGGATGGAAGGGATAGCCAAGGCAGACGACGCCTGCGATTAGTCCGGCTTCGAAGAATTCATCGGCCATCATGCTGGCGATGCGTCCGCCCATCGACTTGCCGCCGACCAGCAATTTGGGCTTCGGGCCGATGTGCGTGCGAACGGCATTGACCGCCTCGCGGAATTCCGGAAACATCGTCACGATCTTCGGTGGGGGGCGGCGCTTTCCGGACACGCGGATCTGACGCATGTAAGCGAATTCGAAGCGCGTGACTGCAACACCGCGGGCCAGCAGCATGGGCACCAGCGTCGCGAAGAAGCGGCTGGTCATCGGCTGGCTTGCCCCATGCGTCAAGAGCAGGTGGGCCGCCGCCTGCCTATCCGCGTCCGGCATCTCCGTGCGAAATTCCACGTCGCCTCCGAATTCCACGTTTCACTTAACTCACGCACAGTTGTAAACTCTTTGCTGGTGCGCTCGCGTACAATCGTCAGCATGCAAAAATCCAACCAATAGGCCTGATGGATTATCTCACCGGATCAAGTGAACCTTTCCTGCGCTTCTCGGTTTTCGCCGGGATCCTGATCGCGATGGCGCTTTTCGAAGTCATGGCGCCGCGCCGCAAACTCAACTCGCCGAAGGCAACGAGGTGGCTCACAAACTTTACAATTGTCGCAATCGATACGGCAGTTGTCCGGCTGATGGGTGCGCTCGTCGTTCCAATCGCAGCGGTCGCGGCGGCGGTTTATGCGGAGACGCACGGCTGGGGCCTGTTCAACCTGATCGCGCTACCGGTTTGGGTGGAGTTCGTCCTTGCCCTCCTGATCCTCGACTTCGCCATCTGGTTTCAACACTATGTATCCCACAAGGTGTCTTTGTTCTGGCGTCTGCATCGCGTCCACCACGCTGATGTCGATTTCGACGTATCGACAGCAATCCGCTTTCACCCGGTGGAGATCGCTCTGTCGATGCTGTGGAAGATCGCGCTCGTGTTCGTATTCGGCCCTGCCGCAGCCGCCGTCGTCGTCTTCGAAGTGATCCTCAACGGGTGCGCCATGTTTAATCATGCGAACATCGCGCTTCCGGCATGGCTCGACAGGGCGCTGCGGACGGTGATCGTGACGCCAGACATGCACCGAGTGCATCATTCCGTCATCCGCAGCGAGCATGACTCCAACTTTGGCTTCAACCTGTCGATCTGGGACCGCTTGTTGGGCACCTACACGGCGCAGCCGCAGAAGGGCCACGAGGGGATGACGATCGGTCTCGAACAGTTCCCGGCTCCGGCGCCAACTCGCCTGCTCTGGAGCCTTGCGCTGCCCTTTGCCTCAAAACCGAGATAATTTTGAAAGCGCCCTCGCCATATTTTGGCCCTACGTACGTTTCAGCGCTGTATGATCGGCGTCGTTAAGCGACGGAGGGAGCTGATGACCTGGAGCGGCCCCGCACGCGGTCTGATCTTTTTATTCGGTCTGATGATAGCGCAGACGAGTTCAGCGCAAACGACGGCGATTGCGCCGCCAGCTCCCGAACAGGCACCCCCGGCAGAAGAGCGCGCGCTCCCCACATCCGAAATTCCAGCCAAGACACTGTTCGGCGCTGAAAGCCGTGCGGCCAAGCTCAAATCGCGCGCCATTGGATTTTATTCGCGCGGGTGCCTTGCGGGCGGTGAATGGTTGCCCCCTGATGGAACCGCCTGGCAGGCCATGCGCTTGTCGCGCAACCGCAACTGGGCGCACCCAAACGTTGTGAAGCTCGTCAAGCGTCTGGCAACGGAAGCCAAAGCCGCAGGAGAATGGCCCGGCCTTCTCGTTGGGGACATGACCCAGCCGCGCGGCGGCCCTATGACTTCCGGCCATGCCAGTCACCAGATCGGCCTCGATGCCGACGTCTGGCTGACTCCGATGCCCGACCGGCGCTTGACCTGGGAGGAACGGGAGAAGATCTCCGCCGTTTCCATGCTGAAGGACCCGCTTTCGGTGAACCCAGAAACGTTTACGCCGGGTGTAATCGCGATCATCAAGCGCGCTGCATCCTATGACGAGGTTGAGCGAATCGGCGTCAATCCGGCGATCAAACTCGGATTGTGCCGCGCCGCTGGCGGCGACAAGCCCTGGCTCTCCAAGATCCAGGGCTGGGCCGGGCATACCTACCACATGCACATCCGCATCAAGTGCCCGCCCGGCAGCGATGGCTGCCGTAGCCAAGGCACCCCGGACGGGACCAGCTGCGCTGCCGCCGAAAAGTGGTATGCCGACACCAAGGCGTGGATGGAAAGTCCGAAAACGGCGCCGAAGGGCCCGAAGACGAAGCGCAAACCAAAACCGCCGCTGACCCTCCAGGATCTGCCGAACGCCTGCCGCGATGTTCTGGCCGCTGCGCCCAACGGGGGACCGACTTTGATTGCCGAAGCCATCGTCCCGCCGGAACAGAAACCCGCTGCGGTCTCGGCTGTCGCGGCGTCAAGCGGACCGGCCGCGTTCGCCGTGCCGCACGCACTGGAACCAGCAGTTCCTGCCGCCCCGGCTGCCGCATTGGTAGTGCCAGAACCGCAACCTGCCCTCCGCAGGGCCCAACAATAGTTTTCAATACGCCTGCCGGTTCAGGTTGAACGAGTCACCGGCAGCTCACAGCCGCAGTTCGTGCGCAGCCTCTCTCAACACATAAAATACGCCAGCGCGCCCCGAGGCAGGGATTGGCGTCTGCTTTCAAAACGCCGCAAAACAAAAGCTCACGGACGCTGATGGCGAGCGGAGGCTGCCCGTGCGAGCGCGGAGCAGGTAAGCTGATCGAGTCCCAGGCGCTGGGCGAGAAGTTGCAGGAAGCGCTGTTCCTCGCGGCGGACCACTTCGTCGGAGGCTGCCACCTCACAGCACAGGACATAGGCCGTCTCGCGCATGTGCCCCGGCAAACTGTCCGCGACGGCGTCGAGAACACTGTCGAGACCATGTTGCCCGGACATCAACAGCCCGCAGGCCTGGGCGTGCCCGACGAGGGTGGTCTCATCGAAGCCATCGAAAGCCGGCAGCTCCTTGACCATCGTGCCGATGCGCCGCAGTTCGGCATCCGACATCTTGTTATCGGTCGCCGCCATGGTGATCATCGCGTAGATCAAGGCTTCCTGCGGGGAAAGCTGGCTCGTCATATTGGTCTCCGGAGGGTTGATGCCCCTCTTATCTAACGAACGGAGGCGAGCAATCAAGGCCGCATCGAGGTTGCATCAGCACAATGCGCACAAGCTAGTGTCCCGTCTCCGAAGTTCGCCTCCACTCTGCGGCAACCACTCGAGCGAACTTCGGAGACAAAGGGACACTAGAATCAGAAAGTTGCTAGTGAGGCGTCGCGCGTTAATTGACCGGCGGTGCGGCGAGGCCGGTGTCAATTAAGGCGTGATAAACGCCTCACTAAGTCATTGATGTTGTTAGTGGCCCTCATGTCGCGCCTAAATCGAACGAGGTTGCGGCTAT
>LOEV01000229.1 GCA_001516065.1 Alphaproteobacteria bacterium BRH_c36 | reverse complement strand
CTCGCAATTGCCGACCAACAATTCGGCTGGGTTCGTAGTCGGCAATTGCGAGACAGGCACCACACTAAGCTTTTGATCTTGCTAGTGTCCCTTTGTCTCCGAAGCGCCGATGAACGGGTGCCGCAAAGGATTCGGAGACGGGACACTAGGGTCCAACGACCAACGAATCTGTCGGACTGCAGGTTCCCTTGCCGCAATAAGGCGCGCTGCGCAGTCTTATGCGGACCGTGGCGTGAGCGATGGGTCGTACGGCGCCGGATATCGCGGGTGCGATTGGGGACACCGCCCAACACCGGCCTGCCGAGTGTTGGCAGTAAGAGGCCGCAACTAAACAAAACGTCTGCCGATTATCACCCGCTCGAACGGCGGCGCTTCCGGCCAGAAGACGGCGGCTCGCGCGCTGATCTCGACGGCATCCCCGGTCGTGAGCATGGTCAGATTGCGCGGCTGCGGATGGAAGCCGCCAAGATAGTGCGGGTGGCGCGCCAGATAATCCTCGAGGCTGTCGGCGACGATTTCGGGTTGCGACAGTATCCGCGTCGACGACGGCAGGTGCGTTCGGAAAAGGTCCTCCACCAGCGGGAAATGCGTACAACCGAGTATTGCGCGGTGCGGCAGCGCGCCAAGCGTCTGCTCCGTAACGGCACCCACGCCTTCGCGCACCAGGCCGTCGAGTTCTTCGCGGCTGGCTTCGTCCTCGATCGCGCCCGCCAGATGCGCGCAGATCTGCTGAATGACCTCGACGCGCGGGCAGCGCTTGCGGATTTCCTCGCGGTAGACCCCCGACGTGATCGTGCGCGTCGTACCGAACACCACGATCAGGTCGGAATTGAACTTCTGCGGATACTGCGGTGTCGTTACCGCCCAAGGCGTCTGCGTCGCTGCCTCGACCGTTGGTGCAACGATCCCGACAACGTTATGACCTGCCCAGCCGGACCCTGGCAGCCAGTTCTGCTGCAATCTGCGCGCGGCGACTGCGGTCGCTGTGTTGCAGCCAAGCAGCACCAGCCGGGCGCCGCGCTCGAAAAGTGCCTCCACCCCGCGCCGCGTCAGTTCCACGATCGCGTCCGACGGGCGGTTGCCGTAGGGCACGTTGGCGTGGTCGCCAAGATAGCAGAATGAAATGTCGGGAAACCGTTCCGCCAGCTTTCGCAAGACGGTCAGTCCGCCGAGCCCCGAGTCGAAGACACCGATCATGGCGCGTTGTGTGCTCCGTTCGAGGCCGCGTCAAGGCGGCTAGCGCGCATTGTCCGAAGCGTTCGCAGGCCGCACCGCAATGCGGGGGCTAGTGTCATGTATCGCAAATACCGACATCCTTGCCGCGAGCTCGTCTCGGTATTTGCGGTACTGAACGACACTAGTGTTCCGGTTCTGACATTTGCTTCCCGTTGCGGCCAAGTTCGGAGCAAATGTCAGAACCATGAGTGCCACTAGCAACATCAATGACTTAGTGAGGCGTTTATCACGCCTTAATTGACACCGGCCTCGCCGCACCGCCGGCCAATTTAGGCGCGACGCCTCACTAGGCCACTTCACCGCCTTCCTCGATTTTCTTCAAGGCTTCGAGCGTCGGCATCGCGACGGTCGAATAGCCGCAGTCGACGAAATGAACTTCCCCCGTGACCCCGCTCCCCATGTCGGAAAGGAGATAGAGCGCCGAGCCGCCGACCTCATCGAGCGTCGGCGTGCGCCGCAGGGGCGAGTGGTCGCGCTGGTAGTTGAAGATCGCGCGTGCATCCGACACCCCGGCACCCGCCAGCGTCCGCATTGGCCCGGCAGAGACGGCGTTGACGCGGATGCCCTGCGGTCCGAAGTCGGACGCGAGATAGCGGACCGACGCTTCAAGGGCGGCCTTGGCCACTCCCATGACGTTGTAGGAGGGCACCCAGCGCGTCGCACCGGCATAGGTCAGCGTCAATAGCGAGCCACCGTTCGGCATCAGTCTGGCGGCGCGGTTGGCAACCTCGGTGAAGGAGAAGCACGAAATGACCATCGTATTGGTGAAGTTGTCGCGCGAGGTATCCGCATAGCGTCCGGCAAGTTCGCGCCGGTCGGAGAACGCCAGTGCGTGAACGACGAAATCGAGGCTGCCCCAGGTTTTTTCGATCTCGGCGAAGACGTTGTCGACGCTGGCAATATCGCTGACATCGCACGGCACGATGATTTTCGAACCGACCGATTCTGCTAGCGGGATAGCGCGCCTGCCGAACGCGTCGCCCTGATAGGAAAACGCCAGTTCAGCCCCTTGTCCAGCCAGGACCCGGGCGATCCCCCAGGCAATGGAGCGGTCGTTGGCCACACCCATCACAAGCCCACGCTTGCCCGCCATCAAGGGGCCAGGAGTTGCAATGTCGGTCTCGGACATGGATGTTCCTCACTCGGGTGTACGGTTCGAAGTTGTCAAATCAGTCCAGTAGGCGAAATCGATGCGCAGGCAAGAGATGGCCGGGATCCAGCGCTGTACCGCCGGGAACCGGCGGCTGCGCGGCGTTAACCATCGTAGCGGCGGAAGATGAGGGTGGCATTGGTTCCGCCGAATCCGAAGCTGTTCGACATGACACAGTTAAGCTTCACCCCGTCCATGCGTTTACGGACGATCGGCAGGCCCTCGAATTCCACATCGAGTTCCTCGATGTTGGCGCTCTCGCAGATGAAGTCGTCGTTCATCATCAGCAGCGAAAATATCGTTTCCTGCACGCCGATCGCGCCGAGCGAATGCCCGGTGAGCGATTTCGTCGCCGAGATGTATGGGACGTCGTCGCCGAACAGTTCGCGCACAGCTTCCATTTCGCGCTGGTCGCCGATCGGCGTCGCGGTCGCGTGCGGATTGATGTAGTCGATTTTGCCGCCGATACCGTTGCCGTCGAGACCCTGCATCGCGACCTTCATGCATCGTAAAGCGCCCTCGCCGGACGGCGCCACCATGTCGAACCCGTCCGATGTCGCGCCGTAACCGACGATTTCGCCGTAGATTGTCGCGCCGCGCGCCTTGGCGTGTTCGAGTTCTTCGAGCACGACGACGCCCGCCCCGCCGGCGATGACGAAGCCGTCGCGGTTCTTGTCGAAGGCGCGGCTCGCGCGCTGCGGTGTCTCGTTGTATTTCGAGGACATGGCGCCCATGGCGTCGAAAAGCACCGATAGCGTCCAGTCCAGTTCCTCGCAGCCGCCTGCGAAGATGATGTCCTGCTTGCCCCAGCCGATCAACTCGGCGGCATTCCCGATGCAGTGCGCCGACGTCGAGCAGGCCGACGAGATGGAATAGTTCACGCCCTTGATCTCGAAAGTCGTCGCCAGTGCCGCCGAGGGCCCTGAGCACATGGCCTTGGGAACTTCGAACGGGCCAATCTTCTTGGGCCCCTTGTTGCGCGCGGTGTCGGCTGCCCCCACGATTGCCCGCGTCGAAGGTCCACCTGAGCCCACGATTATCCCGGTGCGCTCATTGACGATATCGGCGCGTTCGAGGCCGGCGTTTTTAATCGCCTGATCCATGGCAACGTAGTTCCAGGCGACGCCGGCTTCCATGAAGCGCCTCGGCTTGCGCGGCACCAGTTCATTCCAATCGAGCTGCGGGTCGCCGTGGACGTGGCAGCGGAAGCCCATCTCGGCGTACGTGTCGGCAAACCCGATTCCAGACTTGCCCTCCCGCAACGACTTGAGCACCTCCCCGGTACTGTTCCCGATGGAGGACACGATGCCCATGCCGGTGACGACCACGCGTCTCATAAATTTGTCCCTTCCTGTCGCGGTCTCGCCGCAAACTTCGCTCGCCGGGTGCCGTGGCCTCCGAGCTTGGCCATGCGAATAGGGGTTTTACCACCTTGGCAGGATTGCGCCAGCCGTCGCTGCGAGATTGGCCTCGTCCTGCGTGGGCCCATGCTCCACAACGGCGCGGCCGGGCATGAGCCACTGACATGTCCCAGCATCAGCTGACTTCGTCCGTGCCGACAATCTCCTGAAGGTTCACAACTCGCCCGGAGCGACGCGGTGTACTGCGATTAGGAATCTTCTGAGCCGAACAACCCGACACGTAGATCCGTTGCCGTGTAAATGACCTCGCCGTCGGCTTTCAGCGTTCCGTCGGCGATGGCAAGCTTGAGTTTACGCAGGATGACCCGTTTCAGGTCGACGATGTATTCGACCTTCTTGACGCCGGGAACCACCATTCCGGTGAACTTGACCTCGCCGACGCCGAGCGCGCGCCCCCGACCTGGCGCACCCATCCAGCCCAGGAAGAAGCCGGTCATCTGCCACAGGGCATCGAGCCCCAGGCAACCCGGCATCACTGGATCGCCCTGAAAGTGGCACTTGAAGAACCAGTCGACGGCCGGATTTCCGGCGACCGCGAGTTCGGCGACCACTTGGCCCTTGCCGTGTGCGCCGCCTTGATCGCTGATCGCGGAGATGCGGTCGAACATCAGCATCGGTGGCAACGGCAGCTGCGCGTTGCCCGATCCAAACAACTCGCCGCGTCCACACGCCAGCAGGTCTTCGTAAGAATAGCTTGATTGCCGCTCCGCCATGGACCTCGCCTTGTTCCCCGCCTGTTTTTTCCCGCAGTGGCCAAACGCATGCAAGCCTTCGCCGGCCAGCGCACCGGTAGCAGTTGTCTGAGCCGCTTGCCATCCGTTCAAAAGGTAAACGCCCCAAGCGTCAAGGGCATGATGCAAGTGAACTGTTCGGTGCGGCGGCAGTACGCGTTGCACAATTGTCGGCGAACTCCTATAGTAACGTTCTTCGAGGCGCGCCTGCGGCCGATTTCCGGCTGGCCGGGCGCTTTGGATTGGGCGGCTTTCGCCGGATTGTGTTCATCCGGCCCGGCGGCTGCCCCTACGCTGATCTGATAGAAGCTCGACGGTGGATGGATTTGGACCGCTCACAGAATTCTGACCGCGAAACGATTGAATCGATCCTGCGCGATGCCGGGCTGCGCCCGACGCGTCAACGCATGGCGCTCGGTCGCCTTCTGTTTGCGGGCGACGACCGCCATATAACCGCCGAACTTCTGCACGCCGAGGTGACGAGCGAGGGCGAGCACGTCTCCCTGGCGACCGTCTACAACACGCTGCACCAGTTCCGCCGCGCCGGTCTTCTGCGCGAAATCGCTATCGAATCAAACAAGACGTATTTCGACACCAACACCTCGAATCACAATCACTTCCTGATCGAGCCCGATGGCGAGCTGATGGACATCCAAAGCGATTGCATCTCGATCGATGGCCTTCCCGAGCCGCCGGAAGGAATGCGCATTTCGCATATTGACGTCGTCGTCCGCCTCGTCCGTGAGGACTGACGGCGACGCGTGGCAGGGCCTGCGCTCGGACCCGGATCGATTTCTAAATCACCGCCTCGATCAGGAACGGGCCACTTCGGCCGAGCGACGCCTCGAAAGCGTCGTTGAACTTCTTTGTGTTTGTCACCCTCGTGGCTTCGACGCCCATCCCCTGTGCGAGGCTGACCCAGTCGAGATCGGGCCGCCCGAGATCCATCATGTCGGTCGCATTGCGCCCCGGTTCTGAGACGCCGAGATTCGCCAGTTCCTGTCTCAGGATGGCGTAGGCGCGGTTGGCGTAGATGACGGTGGTGACATTGAGGTTCTCGCGTGCCTGCGTCCACAACCCCTGCAGCGTGTACATGCCGCTGCCATCGGCCTGCAGGCAGACCGTGCGCCGGTCTGGGCACGCCACAGCTGCCCCTGTTGCCAGCGGAATGCCGATCCCGATCGAGCCGCCGGTCAGTTCCAGCCAGTCGTGCGGGGCGGCATCGGCTGTCATCGCGAAAAGGCTGCGACCCGAGGTCAGCGCCTCGTTGACGACGACCGCACCTTCCGGCAGCAGCGCGCCGAC
>LOEV01000228.1 GCA_001516065.1 Alphaproteobacteria bacterium BRH_c36 | reverse complement strand
CAGCCGGACAGGAAATCGGCCGCACTCTTGGTGAAAAGATCGAGCAACAGCCGTTTGTCGGAAAGCCCGAGCCCGGCGAGCCTGCCACCGAGACCTGCATGCCGGATCGCCTCGATCCAGCCAGACCCGGCATTCGGCGGCGTGCGCGATGCAAGATCGCGCAGCAAGCCTGCGGCCCGCTCCAGCGCCGCATCGTAATGGGGAAGCCGCTCGCCATCCCGAACCGAGAACCCGGCGATCGCTTTCTGACGCGCCGCCAGTCCATAAGGCATCAGCAGGTAACGCGTCTCATCGACCGGCCAGAAGTTCGCCACCGGGCGTTCGACGATCCTTAGACCGTGCCGGGAAAGTTCCAATTCACGGATGATCTCTGGACTGAGAAGACTGACGGTGTAGGAGGCGACCGAATTGCGGAAACCTGGGTGGAACGTTTCCGTCACAGCCGCTCCGCCGACGACATCGCGGCGCTCCAGCACGACGACGCTTCTGCCGCCACGCGCCAGATAGGCCGCAGCCGTCAGGCCGTTATGCCCGCCCCCGATAACTGCGACGTCGTAGGCGGCGGCGGTCTTGAACATCGTTACGGGACACCTGCACGTCGAAGCGTCTCGAATTGCGACGCCGCTTAAAGCTTCTGTTCCAATGCGCCGCAATCCTTCGGATGCGACCCATCGCCTTCAGTTTTCATTTACCCGTTCAATCACAATCTGACTTGAGGAGATTCAGAACCCAAAGGCTTTCCAGATGAGGACCTCGGTAAAGATGACAGCTTCGCTCGCTCTTGACGACGCAACAACCCGCACCGAAACCCGTTATCCTGCGGCGAAACTGACCGGAATTGTCCTGATCGCCCTGCTGCCGGCCGTGTTCTGGACCGCGTTACTGGCACTCGTTTCGAACGCCATCGGCATGGCGCTTTCATCGGCGGTGCTCATTGTCACAGCTGCGGCCATCGCACTCTTCCTAACTGTCGTCTATGCCGCGATGGCCACACGGGCCGCTAGCGAATAAGCCGCTCCCTGCCGTAAGCAACCTGGCTTTTCAGCTGCCCCAGCCGCAGATCAGCCTGCGGCACTTGCCTGACTTCGCACCGATCCGGCACGAAGAGACTACGAAGCGGCAGCTACGGCAGCTGTAGGATGACACACAGCCACGATAGCGCCCGCCCCGGGCAAAGTTGCAGGTAGTGACCGTCTGGCAATCCCTACCGGGATTGATGACACCGCCCGGACCTTCCTGCGCCGACACATGGCCCGCCGAAATCGCCGTCAGCCCGGCAAAAAGGCAGGCAACCAATACTCTCCGCATAACACCTCTCCCGCATAACGCCAGCCTGCCACCGGCCCGTCATGAACCGCTTTGCACGCACGTACGCGAAAAAGAGGTTCCGCCAGCCCAATGGGCCGCGCAAGCCTTCTGCGGTGTTATGGTGGACTGTAGCCCCTGGGATGTGGGCAGGAAGCAACGGCGGCAGCCTCCGCTGCCCTTCGAATCCGTCCGCTAACCTTATTCGGCCGCGACCTTGCTGCCCGGCTGAACGAGTTGCATGTAGTCCTTCAGCAGCGTTTCGCTGATCGTGGCCGGCGTGAACCGGTACTCGCCTATCTCGGAAACCGGCGTGACTTCAGCGGCCGTCCCGGTGATGAAGCACTCGCTGAAGTCACCGAGTTCTTCAGGCATGATGACCCGCTCGACGACTTCGTAGCCGCGTGCCTTGGCAAGCCCGATCACAGTACGCCGCGTAATCCCGTCGAGGAAGCAGTCCGGGATCGGCGTATGAATGATGCCGTCCTTGACGAAAAACACGTTGGCGCCCGTGCATTCGGCAACCCGGCCGCGGTAATCAAGCATGAGTGCGTCCGCGAAGCCGGCCCGCTCGGCCCTGTGCTTCTCGATCGTGCAGATCATGTAGAGACCGGCAGCCTTCGCCTTGCACGGCGCGGTCGCAGGATCAGGGCGCCGATAGGTCGCGAACGCCAGACGCAGCCCCTTGAGCCGCTGCTCCATCGGGAAGTACGAACCCCAGTCCCAGGCAGCGATCGCAAGATGGATCTTGTTGTTCTGCGCCGAAACGCCCATCTGATCGCTGCCGCGCCATGCAATCGGCCGCACGTAGGCATCGGTAAGCTTGTTGGCGGCAATGACTTCGCGGGATGCCGCGTCAATCTGCTCGACCGAATAGGGGACCTCGAAATCGATGATGCGGGCTCCTTCGATCAGGCGCTGGGAATGCTCGCTGAGCTTGAAAATTTCACCGCCATAGCAGCGCTCGCCCTCGAAAACCGCGCTCCCGTAGTGCAGCGCGTGGGTCAACAGATGCAGTTTGGCGTCTCGCCACGCAACCATCTCGCCGTCGAACCAGATCACACCGTCACGCTCATCGAAGGGAATGAGACTGGCCATAGAACAGGTCCTTTGGGTTGTAGGTGAGCGCGGCGGCGCCCCGTGAGGTATTGTGTTGCCCGGCCGGTCGAGACCAAAACAACAGGAATGTCAGAGAGTTGGTCTGCCGCACGAAGCCCCGACCGACAACGCCGACCGGGTATTTTGGCGCACAAACACGTTGCCAATCCCTATCAATGGGCGCAAAATATGTCAATAACGCTGACGTAAATCCACCGGCCCGCGAGCGCATGAAATCCGATATCCCATCAGACACGGTTGCACCTCCCGACACCGCAACGCCGCCACCCCCCACCGACGACCGCGAACACCTCCTTACCTGCATTGAACTGCTGTTCTTCGCCTATCGCGATTTCACCGGCGATCCCGATGCTATCCTTGAGCGCTACCGGTTTGGCCGCGCCCATCACCGCGTCCTGCATTTCGTCAGTCGAAATCCGGGACTTCGCGTCGCCGATTTGTTGGATATACTGAAGATCACCAAGCAGTCCCTGGCCCGCGTCCTGAAGCAACTGGTCGATCAAGGCTACGTCGTTCAGAAGGCTGGGCTCACGGATCGTCGCGAACGCCTGTTGTACGTTACGGAGAAAGGACAGTCGTTGTCCGGCCAGCTGGCCGAGTTGCAGATCGCCCGGTTTCGAGAAGCCCTTCGCGCCGCTGGCCCCGATGCAGAGGAGTCGGTCCGCCGCTTTCTTTTCGCCATGATTGGCGAAGACCAGAGGCCGACCGTCTCCGATATGATAGGTGACCCGCAAGGTATTTCACGACCGGGCAACAAAGAGCAACTGTAGAAAAACTTCCCAGGGAGGGTTGACGACATGACCGCAGTCCCGACCGCCGCGAGTCCGGACCCGATCGCAGACGACGCGCCCCACATCCTCGTTGTCGACGACGATCAGCGTATCCGCGACTTGCTCGCGCGCTACTTGGTGCAGAACGGTTACCGGGTGACAACAGCCCCAGATGTCGCCAACGCCCGCGCCTCCATGCGCGGCCTCGCCTTCGACCTGATCCTGCTCGACTGGATGATGCCGGGAGAATCCGGCATCGACCTTGCCCGCGAGTTGACCGGTCGGTCCGACGTCCCCGTCTGCATGCTCACCGCCCGCACCGACCCCGACGAGCGCGTCATGGGCCTTGAAGCCGGCGTCGAGGATTTCATTCATAAACCCTTCGAACCCCGCGAACTGCTGCTACGCCTGCGCAACATCCTCCGCCGCGGTCAGGCTGCCAACGGCTGTTGCGAAGAGATCCGCATGGGTGCATTCGTATTCCACATCACGCGAGGCGAACTCAAACGCGGTGACGATTCGATCAAGCTGACCGAACGCGAGCGCGAACTGCTGCGCCAATTCGCCGGCAAGCAGGGCCAGCCGATACCGCGCTACGAGCTATCCAGCGACGATTCCACCGGTAGCGAACGCGCCATCGATGTCCAGATCAATCGACTTCGCCGGAAAATTGAGACCGACCCATCAAATCCCGTTTATCTTCAAACCGTACGCGGCAAAGGCTATATCCTTTACGTCGACTGATGCAGCGCCCGCCCCGCCAGATCTTGAGAATTCGCACACCTTGCCGACGTCTCATGGCAAGAGTTCGTCTCCATCTGCCGTAGCCCTCGCGAAAAAATTCTCGAGCCGAGTTTCGCATCACGCATCGAATGGCTACGCAGGACCGCACGGCGCCCGATGCAGCAAGACGGTGAGTATCTAGTCCAACACAAGCTTGCGCAGTGTTGGCGGAAGCCCAACACAAGCTTGCGTAGTGTTGGCGGAAAGGCGTAACAAGGGGGAGTCCCGAATGGCATTTCTCGGCCAGTCATCAGGCGCCACGAGCATCCGCTTAGGCATGCGCTGGCTGCTGGCCGCTGTTGCGAAGGCCGTGACGTTCGTCCAGTCCGAAGGCCTGCGGCTCATCGCCGAGCTTCTGCCCAAGGGGCTCTACGCCCGCGCCCTCATTATCATCATCGCACCCATCGTCGTGCTCGAAGGGGTCATCGCCTTCGTCTTCATGGAACGCCACTGGCAGGCCGTCACCTCACGCCTGTCGGAAGCGACTGCCCGCGACATCGCCGCCCTCATTTCCGTCTACGAGCAAAATTCCTCCGAGGATAGCGCCAGCAAACTGATCGAGATGGCGCGCGAAAAACTCAATCTGCAAATGTCGATCCTCAAGCAGGGAGACTTGCCCCCCGCCAGGCCGAAACCGTTCTTCGACCTTCTTGACCGCGAACTCTCCCGGCAGATCGCGACCCAGGTCAACAGTCCGTATTGGATCGACACGGTCGGCCAATCCCACCTCGTCGAGATCCGCGTCAAACATAAAGACAAGATCCTGCGCTTCGTCGCCCGCCGTTCGCAGACATACGCCTCGAATTCGGAGATCTTCCTCGTCTGGATGGTCGGCTCATCGGTCATCCTGCTGACGGTCGCGATCATGTTTCTGCGAAACCAGATCCGGCCGATCCTGCGACTGGCGGAAGCCGCCGACGCTTTCGGCAAGGGCCGGCCGGAGCCTCCGGACTTCAAGCCGCGGGGCGCACGCGAAGTCCGGCAGGCCGCCCAGGCGTTTTTGGAAATGAAGGAACGGATCACCACGCACGTGGAGCAGCGCACAACCATGCTCGCGGGCGTCAGCCACGACCTGCGCACCGTTCTAACGCGCTTCAAGCTCCAGCTGGCACTACTCGAAGATACCCCCGAAGCGATATCGCTGCGCGGAGACGTCTCCGAAATGCAGCATATGCTGGAAGACTACCTCGCCTTTGCCAAGGGCCACGGAGGCGAAGAGGCGAAACCCGTCAAGCTTAAGGAGCTGCTGAACGAAATCCTCGACGAAGCTGCCCTTCTCGGCGTCGACGTGCAGCTCAAGACCCGGCAGCGCAAGGACATCATCGTTCCCTTAAAACGACACGCATTCAAGCGCGCTGTCAGCAACCTCGTCTCGAACGCCGCCCGCTTCGGTGAAACGGTCGTTATCCGTGCGGCGACCGAAAGGCGCAGGCTCCGCATCGAGGTCGACGACGATGGCCCTGGCATTCCACCGGAAGAACGCAACCACGTCTTCGAGCCGTTCTACCGCCTCGACGTCGCCCGCAATCAGGACAAGGGAAACACTGGTTTAGGCCTTGCCATCGCTCGCGACATCGCCCGCAGCCACGGCGGCGACATCACACTGGGCGAAAGTTCCATGGGCGGCCTGCGTGCAATCATTTCCATCCCGCTGTAGGCGCACGCGACAGCATGAAGTCTGGAGCATATTCGCGAAAGTGTTCCGCGGCGGCGTGCCCAAGGCGGGCTGCACGGACTCTGTTCGAACGTGCGACACAACAGAAACTTGAGAACCGCTACCGCGAGTCCTGGGAAAAGCAATCCCGCTTCAAGACCCCCCTGCTGTCAACCAGCAGGCCCAGCGGAGGGCGCTCCAGCATTGCCCGGCCCAGGGCCGGCTCCGTCGCCGAATTCATCGCCGCTGTCGGGCGTTTCACGCGGCCTCGAAGAGCGCAGCCCTGAACGCAGCGCATCCTTCAACCGGCGCGCCGCACCAAGCGCGCCATCGAGTCCTGCCATCACCGACTCCCCGCTGCGGAGTTTCCGGTCTAGCACCGCCATGGTACGCGCGAGCCCCGGGTCATCATCTTCGAGCCACGTGCGGAACACCGAAGCGTAAGCCGATGCCAGCCCCGCGGTGCGCATCGCGCCGGCTGGCCCATCTGAATCTATTCCCGCCGCCTGCAGCATCCACGCCTGCGAGGAAAGCATCGGCCGGATCAGAGCAAGTTCGATTTCGCCCGAACGGGCAACCGAACGCAGAGCCGATTTATAGGGCTGCAGCACGTCGAAGCGGGCCATGATCACCTCGAACAGCGCATCGCGCTGAGACTCGCCTTCCTGGGGCGCCGGCGCCTTGACCAGCACCTCCTTGTCAACGTGGCGAACGAAAGCCTTCAAGACATTCGACTTTGAGGAAAAAATATCGCTCAGCTCGGCAAGGTTCACGCCTGCCGCCTCTGCGATATGGCGCAACGACACGTCCTGCCAGGGTTTTTCAGCCGCAAGCCGCAGCGCCGCCGCAATAATGCGTCCGTCCGCCGATCCCAAATCGATCATCATGGCAACTCCGTTCATGTGCTGACATTACACGTAAGCATTGCTGCTTTGGATTGCCACAAGGCGGGCTGACGCAGCTACGTAAACCTGCGCCAATCCCCACACGCATCCGCACCACCTTCGACGCCATGGAGATCACCCGCCCAACACGACTTTAGGAAGTGTTGGCTCAAATAACCTCAGGCGACCTTTGCCTTGCCATAGCTGCGCGCATCGTAGTTCAGCACCGGCGCCAGCCAGCGTTCGGCCTCCGCGACCGTCCAGCCCTTGCGCGTCGCATAATCTTCGACCTGATCGCGTTCGATTTTACCGACTCCGAAGTAATGGCTGTCGGGATGGGAGAAGTAGAGCCCGGAGACCGACGAACCCGGCCACATGGCAAAGCTCTCGGTCAGCTCGATGCCCGCCTTCGCCTTGACGTCCATGAGACGCCAAAGCGTCGCCTTTTCGGTGTGATCGGGCTGGGCGGGATACCCGGGCGCCGGACGGATACCTTTGTAGGACTCCGAAATCAGCTCTTCGCAGGCAAGTTTTTCGTCCTTGGCGTAACCCCAGAACTCCGTGCGCACGCGCTCGTGCATGCGTTCGGCGAACGCTTCCGCCAGCCGGTCGGCAAGCGCCTTGAACATGATGCGCCCGTAGTCGTCGGTCTTCTTGAAGTGGGCTTCGATGGCCTCTTCTTCACCATGCCCGGTGGTCACCGCGAACCCGCCGATGTAATCGCCAACACCGCTGTCCTTGGGCGCGATGAAATCGGCAAGCGCGGTGTGCGCGCGGCCGCGATTATGGTCGCGCGCAATCTGCTGTCGCAACGTGTGCAGCATCGCCAGTTGCGAGTGGCGCGGTTCCCCGGTGTAGACCTCGATGTCTTCCCCGATCGAATTGGCCGGCCAGAAGCCGATGACCGCCTTCGCCGACAACCACTTCCCCTTGACGATCTTGTCGAGGAGATCCTGCGCGTCCTTCAACACTTTGCGCGCTTCCGGCCCGACCACGTTGTCATCGAGGATCGCCGGATAACGCCCGCGCAGTTCCCACGTCGAGAAAAATGGCGTCCAATCGATGTAGGGCACCAGTTCGGCTAGATCATAGCTTTCGAATTCGCGCGCGCCAAAGAAAGTCGGTTTGGGCGGCGTGTAGCGATCCCATTCGATGTCGAATTTGTTCTCGCGCGCTTGCTCAATCGAGATGCGCTTCTTCTTCGCGTCACCTGCAAGATGGGCCTCGCGCACCTTGACGTACTCCGCCTTGATGCCCGCGACATACTCCTCGCTGTCGGTCTCGGAAAGCAGCTTCGAGACGACGCCGACCGCACGGCTTGCATCGAGTACATGGATGGCCTGGTTAGCCGAATAATTCGGCGCGATCTTCACCGCCGTATGCACCCGGCTCGTCGTCGCCCCGCCGATAAGGAGGGGAATGTCGAAGCCTTCGCGGTCCATCTCGGCGGCAACGAAGCACATCTCGTCGAGCGATGGCGTGATCAGGCCCGAGAGCCCGATGATGTCGACCTTCTCGCGCTTCGCCGTCTCCAATATTTTGGCTGCAGGCACCATGACTCCGAGGTCTATCACTTCGTAATTGTTGCATTGCAGGACCACGCCGACGATGTTTTTGCCGATGTCGTGCACGTCGCCCTTCACGGTCGCCATCAGGATCTTGCCTGCCGCTTGCTGGTCGACGATGCCCATCTCCTCCTTTTCCTTCTCGAGATAGGGCTGCAGATAGGCGACCGCCTGCTTCATCACGCGGGCCGACTTGACGACCTGCGGCAGGAACATCTTGCCGGCCCCGAACAGATCGCCGACGACGTTCATGCCGGTCATCAACGGGCCTTCGATGACGTGCAGCGGACGCTCGACGGTGAGACGGGCCTCTTCTGTATCTTCCTCGATGAAATCGTTGATGCCGTGCACCAGCGAATAGGTCAGACGTTCCTGCACCGGGCTTTCGCGCCACGACAGATCTTTCTCGCGCGCCTTCGCTCCACCGCCTGCCTTGAATCGCTCGGCCGCTTCCAGCAGCCGGTCGGTTCCATCGTCTCGCCGGTTGAGGATGACGTCCTCGACGAGTTCGCGCAGGTCGGCGGGAATGTCGTCGTACACGGTCAACTGACCGGCGTTGACGATTCCCATGTCCATCCCGGCCTTGATCGCGTGATAGAGGAACACAGAGTGCATGGCTTCTCGCACCGGTTCGTTGCCGCGGAACGAGAACGAGAGATTCGAGACGCCGCCCGAAACGTGCGTCAACGGCATCTGTTCCTTGATACGCCGCGTCGCCTCGATGAACGCCACGCCATAGTTGTTGTGTTCCTCGATGCCGGTTGCCACCGCAAAGATGTTGGGGTCGAAGATGATGTCTTCGGGCGGAAAGCCGACCTTTTCCGTTAAGAGCTTGTAGGCGCGATGACAGATCTCGAACTTCTGCTCGGCCGTCTCGGCCTGACCCTTTTCGTTGAACGCCATGACGACGACAGCGGCGCCGTAGCGACGAACCTTGCGGGCCTGCTCCAGGAACGGCCCCTCGCCCTCCTTCATCGAGATCGAATTGACGATGGCCTTGCCCTGCACGCACTTGAGGCCTGCTTCAATCACCGACCATTTCGAGGAGTCGATCATGATCGGAACGCGCGCGATATCCGGCTCCGCGGCGATCAGGTTGAGAAACGTCTGCATAGCGTTCTCGGAATCGAGCAGGCCTTCGTCCATGTTGACGTCGATGATCTGCGCGCCGTTCTCGACTTGGCTGCGCGCGATATCGAGCGCAGCGTCATAGTCGTTCGCCTCGATCAGCTTGCGGAACTTAGCCGAGCCTGTAACGTTGGTGCGTTCCCCGACGTTGATGAACGACATCGCCGCCGAGCGCTCGGGCGCCTCGTTGTTGGTATTTTCCGAAGTGGTGGTCATTTCGTCCCCGACTCATACGGTTTGGTTGCACTTGCGATGTTTCGGTCACTTGAGGAGCGCCCGGTCACCCCGCGACGAATGGTTCCAACCCCGACAACCGCATCTTCGGTGCGATTTCGGGAAGCTTGCGCGGCTTGAATTTCTCGACATGCTCGCGGATGTGGCCGATGTGGTCCGGCGTCGATCCACAACAGCCGCCGACAATGTTGAGCAGGCCGTCTTCCGCCCAGGGCTGGATCTGGCAGGCCATGTCGTGCGGAGTTTCATCGTACTCGCCCATCTCGTTGGGCAAGCCCGCATTCGGATAAGCCGAGATGTAGACGTCGGCGACATGCGACAGGTCGGCGATGTAGGGGCGCATCAGTTCGGCGCCCAGCGCGCAGTTGAGCCCGATCGAAAACGGCTTCAGGTGCCGCATCGAGTACCAGAAGGCTTCCGCCGTCTGTCCCGATAGCGTCCGTCCTGATCGGTCAGTGATCGTGCCGGAAATCATGATCGGAAGTTCGAGGTCCTTTTCCTCGAATACCGAGAGCGTCGCGAAACCGGCTGCCTTCGCATTGAGCGTGTCGAAGATCGTCTCGATCATGATGATGTCGACGCCGCCATCCATCAGCCCGCGCACCTGCTCAGAGTAGGCTTCGCGCAATTCATCGAAGCTCGTGTTGCGGAAACCCGGATTGTTGACATCTGGCGACAGCGACGCCGTGCGGTTGGTTGGGCCGACGGCCCCACACACGAACCGCGGCTTGTTCGGTGTCATCTTGGAGTACTTGTCCGCGGCCGCCCGCGCGAGTTTCGCCGCGTCCAGGTTGATCTCGTAGGCCAGTTCTTCCATGTGGTAGTCGGCCATGGAGATGCGCTGAGCGTTGAACGTGTTCGTCTCGATCAGGTCGGCGCCCGCTTCGAGATACTCCTCGTGGATTTCCCGGATCATCTGCGGCTGCGTCAGCGACAGGAGATCGTTATTGCCTTGCACATCGGAGGCCCAATCCTTGAACCGCTCCCCCCGATAATCAGCTTCGGTAGGTCTGCGCTTCTGAATCATTGTTCCCATAGCGCCGTCGATAATGAGAATGCGCCTTTTCGCAGCCTGGTGCAGCTGGTCCCAGCTCGGCTTTCTTTTCATGTTTTTCACTCGCTTGACTTGAGTTCGCCGCTGTTAAAGAGGCGCTTTCGGGTTTACGCCGCGTTGGCCGAAGCCTGGCTGCTGGCTGGTAGGGGCCGGATTCCGAGCATGTGACAGATGGCATAGACGAGATCGGCGCGGTTCAGCGTGTAGAAGTGGAACTGTTTCACGCCATGATCGGCCAGCAGCATGACCTGCTCGGTTGCAACCGCCGCTGCGACCAGATGCGTGGTCGTCGAATCGTTTTCGAGCCCCTCGAAACGCCGCCGCAGCCAGGCCGGGATTGATGCACCCGTCCGGCCTGCGAAGTTCGCCACCTGCGGGAAATTGTGGATCGGAATGATGCCTGGGGTCACCGGAACCCAGATGCCGGCTGCACGTACGCGCTCCAGGTAGCGAAGATAGAGTTCCTGATCGAACACGAACTGCGTGATGATCCTATCGGCGCCGTTGTCGATCTTGGCCTTGAGATTGTCGAGATCGGCTTCCTCGTAACCGCTTTCGGGATGCATTTCCGGATAGCCCGCCACCGAAATTTCAAATGGAGCGATCTCCTTCAGGCCCTTCGTCAATTCGGCGGCATTCGTATAGCCGCCCGGAGTCGGCGTGTAGCTTTCGCCCACACCGGCTGCCGGATCGCCGCGCAGCGCGACGATATGGCGAACCCCCGCAGCCCAATACGCCTGCGCCACCTCGTTGACCTCTTCCTTCGTCGCATCGACGCAGGTGAGATGGGCGGCCGGCTTCAGGCTGGTTTCCTTGACGATGCGCGCAACGGTGTTGTGCGTACGCTCACGCGTCGACCCTCCCGCTCCGTAAGTCACGGACACGAACTCGGGGTGCATTGGCTCAAGCCGCCGAATCGATTTCCACAGCGTCTCCTCCATAGCGTCAGTCTTGGGTGGAAAGAACTCGAACGAAACTTCGATCTCGCCTTCGCCAAGTAGTCGGCTCTTGCGTTCCATGTTTCCTAGGTCTCCTGGAGTAATTCGGTGTCGCGCCCGACCGGCCGCGCTGTCTGTCGCCGGATCGCGGCGAGATCGGGCTTTTGCGCCAGCCACAGCATGACGGTCAGTCGTTCGCCGTCCGGCTGTGCCGGTGCCAACTCCCGCGTTGCCGATAATTTGAGTCCGCTTCCATCAAGCCAGTCCGACACCTGCTCAGTTGAAAAACCGAGCCGTTCATGGGCATGCCGTTCGCGCAGGAACTCGACCTGATGCGGTGCAAAATCGACGATCAGCAGGCGCCCCCCCGGCCGGATGACCCGTGCCGCTTCGCTTATCGCGATGGCAGGATCAGACAGGTAGTGCATCACCTGATGCATGACCACGACGTCGGCTTCGTTGGCCTCGAGGGCAACGTTGTAGATGTCGCCATGGCGCACTTGCGCCTTTTCGAGGCCGGACTGAGACAGCTTGGCGCGCGCATAGGCGAGCATAGCCTGGTTGACGTCGAATCCGATCGCGCGATCGTAGTTCCCCGCGAAAAGTTCGAGCGTGCGCCCCGTTCCGGTGCCCAGATCGACGAGCATGTCGACCCGCTCGCCACCGAGCGCCCCGAGCATCGCCGCTTCCACCTCTGCTTCGGAAACATGCAGCGACCGGATGCGGTCCCATTTCCCTGCGTGGTCCTCGAAGTACGTCTGCGCCGCCTGTTCGCGTTCGTCCTTCACGGCTTCCAGCCGTTCCCTGTCGCGGGCGATTCCCGGATCTCCGGAATCGACGATATCGGTCAGAAGTTGCGCCAGTTCGCCGAAGCGTGCCCGCTCCGAGAGTCGGAAGTAGACCCAGCTGCCCTCACGGAACCGCTCCACCAGCCCTGACTCGAAAAGAAGCTTCAGGTGCCGGCTAAGCCGCGGCTGGCTCTGCCGCAGGATCTGCATCAGATCCTTCACGTTGAGTTCGCCGCCCTTGAGAAGCACCAGTATTCGCAGCCGCGTCGGCTCGGCCGCCGCCTTGAGCGCGGTGACGAGATCACGGCTGGACAGTTTCTGACGGGTTTCCGGGGCTTCGATCATGGAACGATAGATATAAAGATATCTTTATGTGTCAAGCGGTCTTTTTGCCGACCCCCAGCTCAATGCTCCCCCAGATGCTGTAAACTTGCAGCCGCTGGACACTCGGGCGACGCATCCCCTGCGCGTCGAAAGCGCACGTCCAGAAGGGTGCACTCAAGCATACGCTGGACCCGACAAGACCGAATTCAGCCGTTCCTTAGCGGGATTTTAACGACGACTCCCTCATTTTGATCGAAATTCCTCCCGACAAGGCCAGCCCCATATCATGCGCATTTCCGCTGTTTCCGAGCTGTTCATCCTCCGCGACGACTCAGATCAATTGGCAATCCGGCAGCGCGCCTGCGGTATCACGGCCGCAACCCAAACACTTTTGCTGCTCCCAATTTTGATCGCCGTCGTGGGTCCCAGCGCCATGATTGCCGCGCAAGCGCTGGCCGAACCCGCCACCCGCGACCGGCTCGCCGCTTCCCCCCTCAACACTGCCGGCGCGCTCGTAGGTGTGGCTATCTGGTTTGCCATGTTCGCAATCCCGGCCTTTCACGCACTCCGGCGCATCGGCTGGTCGCGCGACGTTGAATTGGACCGCGACACGGTGAGGATTTGCGACCGAACACTGTTCGGCACGCGCAGGTTGCAGCTCCCGCTGCGGGAATTCGAGGGCATCTCCCACCACGTCCGCACCAACCTCTCGGGAACCCGTCACGAACTTGTGCTCGTCCACCACGACCGGTCCAGCAGCCTTCTCTTGCAGATGTCGGATTCCATCAGCCAGGACGCCACAGAAGCCAACGCCCGCAGGTTCCAACTCCCGGTCCTTCCCGCAGGCGCTCTTTTTCTCAACAGACCGCGCCGGACCTTTTGCTTTGCCCGCCTGTTCCCAGCCATGAAGCCGCAGCAGGCGTGAAAGACGACTCTGTCTGATCTATCCAGGATTTGTCCTGTCTTCTGTTAAGCATGCCTAAACATCGCCATCGAACGGACGTAAATCTCAGGCCTGAACACAACCGCACCGCACAATGCTGAAGGGTCATTTCCTCCTTTGACGAAAACCATCAGGCGTGGTGTACCTTAGCCCTGAGTGGATGCCTTTTACGCTTCAGCGTTCGCACGCATCCGGCACGCCTCGGAGTCGACGATGATCTCAACCGGTATCCCACGTTTTTGCCTCACCGCGTTACTCTTCGCCTTGACGGCGATCTCACTTGCACCAAAGCAGGTCTCGGCTGGCGAAGCGCCCGTGCAGTACATGCAGCGCGCTGCAAACGAACTCTTGTCGGCTGCCCGCTCAGGCACCGCCTACGCCTTCGCCGACGTTCTCAACAAGCATGCCGACCAGCCCTCGATCGGCCTCTACTCGCTCGGCAGTTATGCCGGTAACCTGTCGACCGGCGATCGCCAGCCGTTCTATTCCGGCATGATCGGATTTCTTGCCCGCTACGGCGCCTCTCAGGCGCCGAAGTATCCGGTGCGCAGCGTCACGATGGTCTCCCAGACCAAGGAGACCCGATCGGGTGTTTACGTCGACAGCGTCGTCACATTGAATGACGGTACGACCTATGATGTCCGCTGGTGGCTGATCCGCCGCGGCGGCTCCTACAAGGTCGGCGATGTCTCGGTTCTCGGCTTCTGGGGACGCGAGCAGCTGAAGCGGCTTTTCGAAGGCTACATCACCGAAAACGGCGGCAACCCGAAAGCCCTCATCGTCGCGCTGAACCGCTAAACGCCGGCAAAGGCTCACGACTGTGTACCGGCTGCTCAACAACAGCTTGCTGAGTGTTGAATTGGAGCGCCGCCCCCGCGCAGCGCCAGGCCGATTGGCCCGTGAGCGAAAAAGCAAGATTGTTTCCGCCTAACGGGAGAAAACTCGCGGCCGCTCCCCTCAAGTCTCAATCTGCGTTTTGCTCCATTTTCCAAGCCCTTCACGGACGCCCGCCTGCGGAGGGACACCGCCTGCCCGCCGCCTTTGGCCGAGCAGATTCTCTAACGACACAGACCTACTGGGCGGCCGCCACTGCGGGGCCATCGGCATCCACCGGAGTCCACGCCGCATTCGACATCCCGAGCGTCTCCCCCTTCAGCACTTCCGTTTCCGACTAATAGGGCAGTCGCACAACGAGTTCGATTGCGGGCAGCGGCTTGGCCAACACCTGGTCGAGCGCGACCAGGCTTTCATCCAGGCTCGTATTGAGGGCCAGCTTCAGCCGGAAGTTACCCGCCTCGGAGACGATCTTGGAAAACGCCTTGCCCTTCGTATAGAACAGCAGCGTTCCCGAAAAACTCCCCCGCCCCGGTACGGCTATTGGCGCGAACGGCTGCTTTGCCGTTGCTGAGGATCGAACCGTCCAGGCGGCACGAAGAAAGAACCGTCCACGAAAAAGGCGGAATAGAACCGTTTCTCCTCGCCACCGTCCGCACGCGAAACCGTCAGGTCAGGTCGATGTCCAGAACTGTCCCGTCGCGGGCCCCGTGGTTGGCAATCGTCAGCGGAATGGCGAACACTTCGAAGTTGCCGTTGGCATCGCGCGTATAGTGCACGACAGGCGATACATGCACGCCGAGTTCGGGTTGCTTGAGCACGCTGTGATAAAGGCTTTTCGCCGAAAAGACCAAGGCGACTGCCGAGGCAACGGCTGTCGACAGCGCTCCAATCGATCCGGCTCCTTGGCTCCGCGACGAAGCCCCGACAGCCGTGTTCTGTGCGATTTCATTGATCTCGTGCGCTACTACCCCCGGGATCGCTTGAAAAGACCCATCATCAACGCTCCAAAACGGTTTCGGTGAGAATTTGCGAATGGATTTGGGGCCCGACGAATACGTTTGTCGTGAGGCTGCGCCTACCGAATGCCGGACTCAAGTGGCCATCACCTGGCCAGATGCGCTTCAATAGCCGCCAGCGCGTCGCCAGCTTTTGTCCCGTCTGGACCACCCGCCTGAGCCATGTCGGCGCGGCCCCCACCACCCTTTCCGCCGAGCGCCGACGCCCCGACGCGCACCAGATCGACCGCGCTCCAATTCCCTGTCAGATCGTCCGTGACGCCGACTGCGAGTCCGGCCTTGCCGTCTTCGGTGACGCCGACGATGGCAACAACGCCGGAACCGACCTGCTTCTTGCCTTCATCGACAAGCCCTCGCAGGTCTTTCGGGTTGAGACCCTCGACGGTCCTTGCAAACAGCTTCACGTCCCCGATCGACTTGATCAGGTTCTTGACACCGGCTTCCACGCCGCCGCCGCCCGCGCCTGCGAGCGCCACTTGCCGCTTGGCGTCTGCGAGCTGGCGTTCGAGGCTCTTCTTTTCATCCATCAACGCCCGCACGCGATCGACGACATCTTCCGGCCGCGTGCGCAGGACTGCCGCGACCCCGCAGAGCCGCTCGTCCTGTTCGGCCAGATAGGTCCTCGCGTTGTCCGCGGTCAGCGCTTCGATGCGGCGGATGCCTCCTGCACTCGCACTCTCGCCAACGATATGGATGACGCCGATGTCGCCGGTCCGGTGAACATGAGTTCCACCGCAAAGTTCCAGCGACCAGGCCGCCTTGCGTTTTCCGTCTTCGCTAACGCTGGTCCCATCGGATTCGCCCATCGAAACAACGCGGACTTCATCTCCGTACTTCTCGCCGAACA
Source organism: Alphaproteobacteria bacterium BRH_c36 (assembly GCA_001516065.1). GTDB lineage: Bacteria > Pseudomonadota > Alphaproteobacteria > Rhizobiales > Hyphomicrobiaceae > Filomicrobium. The sequence goes on along the minus strand of LOEV01000228.1, from coordinate 11,937 downwards.
ATGCCATCGCTCCGCAGTCCATAGCCTCATCGACCGCCATCAGCCGCGTCGTCACGGGCGCATTCTGGGCAACGATCGCGTTGGCGCGCGCCTCGACCTCATGAAGCTCGTCCTGCGACATCGGCTTGGGATGCGAGAAGTCGAAACGCAACCGGTCTGGCGCCACCAACGATCCTTTCTGCGACACGTGCGAGCCAAGGACCTGGCGCAGCGCTTCGTGCAACAGGTGCGTTGCCGAGTGGTTCGCGCGCGTCGCGGTACGCTGCGCGTGTTCGACGGCCAGTTCGGCCGCTTCACCCGTCTTGAAGGCGCCGCTTTCGACCGTGCCGAAATGCGCAAACACATCGCCGGCCTTCTTCATCGTATCGCTGACACGGAACACCGCGCCGCCCGCGCCCCGGATAACGCCGCGATCACCGACCTGACCGCCAGACTCCGCATAGAACGGCGTCTGGTTGAGGATCATGTGGCCTGCCTCACCCTTCTTCAGCGACTTGACGATTTTACCCTCGCGCACGAGTGCCCGGATCTCGCCTTCGGCCGTTTCTGTATCGTAGCCTAGAAAATCGGTGGCACCGGCCGCGTCGCGGACATCAAACCAGATCGCTTCTGTGGCCGCTTCCCCCGAACCCTTCCAGGCCTTGCGGGCATCTGCCTTCTGCCTTTCCATGGCAGTCCGGAACTGGTCGGTATCGACGCGAATGCCGCGCGGACGCAAAGCATCCTCCGTCAAGTCCAGCGGGAAACCGTACGTGTCGTAAAGTTTGAACGCGACATCACCCGACAGCACATCGCCTCTACCCAAGTTCTCGGCCGCATCCCCAAGCAGCACGAGGCCCTTTTCCAAGGTCTTACGGAATCGGGTTTCTTCCAGCCGCAGCGTTTCCGTAATCAGCGCCGAAGCACGGCCGAGTTCGCCGTACGTGTCCCCCATCTGGCGCAGAAGCGCCGGCACCAGCCGATGCATCAACGGATCCTTGGCGCCGAGGAGATGGGCGTGCCGCATGGCCCGCCGCATGATCCGGCGCAGCACGTAGCCACGTCCCTCGTTGCCAGGCAGGACGCCGTCGGCGATGAGGAAGGAGGTGGAGCGGAGGTGATCTGCGATAACCCTGTGGCTCGCCTTGTGCTCACCTGTTGCGTCGACGCCCGTGAGGTCGACGGAAGCCGCGATGAGGGCGCGGAACAGATCCGTTTCATAGTTGTCGTGCGTGCCCTGCAGCACGGCGGCAATCCGCTCGAGTCCCATGCCGGTGTCGATCGAGGGTTTCGGAAGCGGAACTCTGCCCCCCCCCTCCTGCTGATCGAACTGCATGAAGACGAGGTTCCAGATTTCGATGAAACGGTCGCCGTCTTCATCGGCAGACCCCGGCGGCCCGCCTGGAATATGTGCCCCGTGATCGTAGAAAATTTCAGAACAGGGCCCGCACGGCCCGGTATCGCCCATCTGCCAGAAGTTGTCCGACGAGGCGATGCGGATGATCTTGTCATCTGTCAATCCGGCAATCTTCTTCCACAACGCGAACGCCTCGTCGTCGTCATGATAGACGGTGACCAGAAGGCGCTTGTTATCGAGTCCGAACTCCTGTGTGATGAGCCTCCAGGCGAACTCGATCGCATCCGCCTTGAAGTAATCCCCGAACGAGAAATTGCCGAGCATCTCAAAGAAGGTGTGGTGGCGCGCGGTATATCCGACGTTGTCGAGATCGTTGTGCTTGCCGCCCGCCCGCACGCATTTCTGGGAAGTTGCAGCACGGCTATAGGGCCGCGTCTCCTGCCCCGTGAACACCGACTTGAATTGCACCATGCCGGCATTGGTGAACATCAGCGTCGGATCGTTGCGCGGAACCAGCGGCGAGGAGGCGACCTCTTCATGTCCGTGCTTCACGAAATAATCGAGAAACCCTCTGCGGATCTCATTGACGCCGGTCATTCTAGGCCTCGCAAAAAGACCCCCACTTTCAAGACGCCAAGTCAGGTCGCACCAGCCCCCCGGTCAACACCATGGCGGCGGCCTGTCCCGCTCCGCATTCGGGGGTCGGCAATCGGACATATCACAGCGGTAAAGTTAGCCCGCCAGCGGCACGGCGCACCGATCGACGACCCGTCCGGCGCCACGCTCCGCCCCTTTTACCGACGCCCCTGCGACCTGTCTACGTGTCAGCAATTCTACTCCCGCGATCGCGCCACGCGGAACACCGGAACCGCCCGAAACTACAGCACACGGTCCATACCCCGCGCCACCCGCCGTCCTAAAATCATTTTTCAATTTCGACCCGCACGGGCGCGACCGACGGTTGCAAACAGCCGGTTTCAGCGGCGGACCCGCTTTCCAGCCGGCACGACCGGCTCATCGCCATCCCCCCCAGCTTCATCTGCAACCGCCAATGGCACGAACGCGTCCGGGTCCGTCCCCTCAGCATCCGACTCCGGTTCGACGAGCAGGTGATCGGCAACAAGTCCCGCATTGGCCCGGATCGCTCGCTCGATCGCATTGGCCACCTTGGGATTCTCCTTGAGGAACGCCTTTGCGTTCTCGCGGCCCTGACCAATACGCTGGCCGTCATATGAGATCCAGGCACCCGATTTCTCGACGATGTTCGCCTTGACACCGAGATCGATGAGTTCGCCGAACCGCGACACCCCTTCCCCGTACATGATGTCGAATTCCACTTGCTTGAAGGGCGGCGCCACCTTGTTCTTCACCACCTTGACGCGGGTCTGGTTTCCGACGACCTCGTCCTTGTCTTTGATGGCGCCGATGCGGCGGATGTCGAGACGCACCGACGAGTAGAACTTTAAGGCATTGCCACCCGTCGTCGTCTCCGGATTGCCGAACATAACGCCAATTTTCATGCGGATCTGGTTGATGAAGATCACCATACCCCCCGAACGCGAAATCGAACCGGTCAGCTTGCGCAGCGCCTGGCTCATCAGACGCGCCTGGAGGCCCGGCAGGCTGTCGCCCATTTCTCCCTCGAGTTCGGCCTTGGGCGTCAGCGCCGCCACCGAATCGATGACCAGCACTGTGACCGCCCCCGACCGCACCAGCGTATCGGCGATCTCAAGCGCCTGCTCGCCGCAATCGGGCTGGGAAACCAACAGGTCCTCAACCTTGACTCCGAGCTTCTTGGCATAGACCGGATCGAGCGCATGTTCTGCGTCGATAAAGGCGCAAGTCCCGCCCTTCTTTTGCGCTTCCGCAATTACATGCAGCGCCAGTGTCGTCTTGCCTGAACTCTCCGGTCCGTAGATCTCGATCACCCGGCCGAGCGGCAGACCGCCGATCCCGAGCGCCAGATCGAGACCCAGTGATCCGGTAGGGACTGCCTCGATATCGTGCGCATGGTTGTTTTCTCCCAGGCGCATGATCGAACCCTTGCCGAAATTCTTATCGATCTGGGCAAGTGCTGCTTCCAACGCCCGCTGCTTATCCATGACACCCCCATCAACCACATGAAGTTCCGGCTTTCTCATAGCGCGATTCCCAATTTCTCATGAGTTGCACATCAAGTCCACGAGACTTGCTGAGATTAATGTACCTTATTTGTTCCTAAAGAACAAGAGTGGAACATTTGCTTTCCGCACACTACTGCTGTCAACGGCCCGGTAGCGCGCGCTGCTGGCACACAAGTTGCTGAGCACCGACAGCAACCAACAACCGATGAGTTACCACCCATGATCTCCGCCGCGCGGGCCCGTTCCCCTGACACCGATTTCGGCGCAACCGGACAGCTAACTGCCTTCCAGTCACCAAGATTCCGGATAGATCCGACACCGGCGGACGACTCCCCATACGTGAAGCTCGAGATTGTCACGCAACGGCAGGACTTCGATGCCCTGGAAGCGGAATGGTCCGCGCTTTACGACCGCGCCGGCCGCCCCGGAAACCCATTCCAGTCGTTTGCGTGGTGCTGGCATTGGGCCAACCACTTCCTCAAAGGCCGCGACGCAACCACTGAAAAGAGCGAACTTTTCATCCTCACAGGAAGAACCGGCGCCCGCCTCACCATGATCTGGCCGATGGTGCGTGAACGCTCGCGCGGCCTCCGCACGTTGACTTGGCTCGGCGCACCCGTCACCCAGTACGGCGATGTGCTCGTCGAAGGTGGCGATAAGCTGAGGATGCTGCGTGAAGCTTGGCAATTCCTTCGCTCCAACGCCAATGCCGACATTATCGCTCTCTACAAGGTCCGCGAAGACGCCGCCGTCGCCCCGCTACTGGCCGAAATCGGAGCGGTTGCGACCCATAAGGACCGCGCGCCCTATGTCGACATGTCCCAGTCGGAGACGTTCGAGGATTACGCCGACAAACGCTATTCCAAGAAGCGCAAAAGCTACTTGCGCCGTTACCGCCGCCGCTTCGAGGACATCGCTCCTGTTCGGACCGATGTTCTAAGCGAGGGCCAGGAAGCCCGCGCGGTAACCGACGAACTGCTACGCTTCAAGCAGGAATGGCTCACCAGGAAATCGATGGTCTCGCGCGCTCTGCACGACCCGCGCACCCGTGACTTTTTCCTCGACACGGTAACCGACACGACGCGTCGGACGGGATGCCGCATCACCACGATGCGTTGCGGCGAAGAACTCGTCGGAGCGAAACTCAACTACGTTGCTAAGGGGCGCGCCGTCGCCCACGTCATCACGTACAATCTGGCCTACGACAAATGGAACCCCGGCCACCTCACCACCTATGCCGGCCTCGAAGCCTGCAAGAAACATGGCATCGATGTCTTCGATTTCATGGGGCCGTGCGCACCGTTCAAACTCGACTGGGCGGACGACTCCGTCGAAGTGAACGACTGGGCTGTGCCGCTGTCGATGAAGGGCAGCCTCTGGACGCGAGTTTATCTTGGCTACGCCCGCGACCGTCTCAAAGCGGCACACATGGCCTTGCCCGCATCGCTCAAGCGGCTGACCTCGCCGATGCTTTCGACAATTCTGATGGTGGCCTGAGGGTAGCGAGAACGGCAGCGGGACAATCCCGCCGCGACTCCTTCTACTTCACGCCGAGCTTTTTCTGCAGGTTTGAAGACGACGTCGTGTACTGGAACAGAAGTTTCTTGTCGGGATAGATGTAGCGGTGCGCTTGCTGCGCCATCAGCGCCGCCTCGTGGAAACCCGAAAGTATAAGTTTCAGCTTGCCCGGGTAGGTATTGATATCGCCGATCGCGAAGATGCCCCGCTCGCTCGTCTCGAATTTCTCCGTATCGACCGGGATCAGGTTTTCTTCGAGGTTGAGCCCCCAGTTCGCGATCGGCCCAAGCTTCATCGTCAATCCGAAGAACGGCAGCACGGCATTGATGGCAATTCGTTCCTCGCCCTCTTTCGTCTTGATCGTCACGCCTTCCAGTTTGCCCTCGCATCCATCCATGGAAGTCATTTGACCGATCATCAAACGCATTTGCCCGGCAGCCACCAGTTCGCGCATCTTTTCTACTGAGTGCGGAGCTGCACGGAAATCGTCGCGCCGGTGCAGCAACGTCAGCGACTGGGCGATCGGCTGCAGACTGAGTGTCCAATCGAGTGCCGAATCGCCGCCACCGACGATCAGGACGTCCTTGCCGCGGAAATCATCCATGCGCCGTACCGAGTAGTGAACCGACGAGCCTTCATAAGCCTCTATCCCCTCGAGCGGCGGCCGCTTCGGCGTAAACGATCCCCCGCCGGCACCGATGACGACGACCTTGCACAGAAACTCCCGACCCACGTCGGTCTTTAGAACAAAGCGGCCATCGGCTTGCTTCGTGAGTTCGTCGACCCGTTCGTTGAGATGGAAGGTGGGATTGAACGGCTTGATCTGTTCCAACAGCCGATCGGTCAGTTCCTGCCCCGTAACGACTGGCAGCCCCGGTATGTCGTAAATCGGCTTTTCGGGATAAAGCTCTGCGCACTGCCCGCCGATCTTGTCGAGGATGTCGATAAGGTGGCACTTGATGTCGAGAAGACCGAGTTCGAAAACGGCAAACAAACCGACCGGCCCGGCACCGATGATCACGACATCGGTTTCAGTCGGCACGACGGGCGGCACATTTTGCGGCAAATCCATGTGTTTTCGTCCTGTCATCTGCAGACGGCCCGGTTGCGTCGGCTGTGCGGACGCGTGTAGCCCTGCCTGTATTTCCTTGCGCGACCCGTTCTGGTCGCCCGAATCCGGCTCGTTTCGACGCCCGGGCCGGTACGCCAATCTAGAACCGATCTCAGAACTGCTTTGCGGGAACCTGCACGACGAGGCCATCGAGGTCTTCGGTCACTTTGATCTGACAGCCGAGACGGCTCTCTTCGCGCACATCGAACGCGAAATCGAGCATGTCCTCTTCCATCTCCGAAGGTGCGCCGCTCTTGTCCCGCCAGCCCTCGGCGACATAGACGTGACACGTAGCACAAGCGCAGGCACCGCCGCATTCGGCTTCGATTCCAGGCACGTTTGCCAGTTTTGCAACTTCCATAACCGTCTGGCCAACCGTCGCTTCTACGATCTGACTGGTCCCGTCAGGCTGGATGAATGTGATCTTGGCCATATTGCGGTCGCAGGCTCCTTGCGTCTTTTTTGTACAGCAGGTCTGGGCTGACGGGTACCGGCGGCGCGTACCGCAAAGCACGCAACAGAGCCCCCGCCGCTCCAAGCGACCGACACTTAGACGCCCATCGGGCCGGCATCAAGCCCGCTCAATGGCGCAGGTCGGCTCCGGGTCCGAAAAATAACGTGAAACCGGTCCCGGAACCGCAATCGACCGGTGTTGGCGACCCGACGCCTGGTGCACGGGCACAGGTCGTCATGCGCTTGCCGATTCCAGAGCAAGAACAAAGGCCTAGCTTAGGTGCGGCCGCCTGGGGTGCTGGTGTCAGAGTTTGGAAAACTAGTGTGGTGATCGCGAAGTTCGGGTAGTGTCTCAGTTTGAATTTTAGCAGCGAGACTCAATCTCGCCACCGATTCAGAGCGTAGTTAACTAGGTGTTAACCGTAGGCGCTGTCTCATACCAGAATCAGTTACCAGTTGTGTATGGGACAGGGAGAAAAGCGCCTTGCACGGATGCGCGCCAACCCAAAGGATGGGTGGGCTATTCGCGATGTCAGCGTCGTGTGCGAAGCTTATGGCGTTACTCTTCTTCCACCGAAGGGCGGCTCCCATTACAAAGTTTCACATGTCTCACAAAGAGATATCCTGACAATTCCGTGTGATCGGCCGGTAAAGGCCGTCTACATCAGGAGGTTAGTAGACTTCGTCGACGCAGTTAGGGATGCAGACCAATGACCATGAAGCCAGAATATCCTGTGGTCCTCCGACCTTTGAGCGAGGATGACGGCGGCGGATGGATAGCGATTGTTCCAGATTTGCCAGGGTGCATGACCGATGGAGTCAATGCATTCGACGCTTTAACTAACGCTGCTAACGCAATTGATGAATGGAAAGATGCCGCTCGGCAGATGGGTCGAGCAATTCCGTACCCTGACGACTCACTGAAGCGCAGCTTTGACCAATCTGTTCCTGACCACATCAGACGGCAGGCCGAAGCCTATGCGCGACAAATGTCCGGAGGCCACCCAGACCCCAATATAATCCACGCGATCATCGCGGAATGGGCGAGGGGCGCAGCACTAACGCTCAGACCTTAGTGCTCTTCTTGTAAGTCTTAGGTCGTCCCGGCTTCGGTGCTGCGGCATCCATCAACGCAACGATATCTTCGAAGCTTACCAGCTTGTCGGTTAGGCCAGCGGCCATGGCTGGCGTGACCCGTAGGGACTTGTGAATGCGCACCCAATTGTACCAGACCGTATAGAGCGCAACCATGTTGACGTGGCTTTCGAACTTCTTGGAAAAGCCATTCGTCAGGCGAGTAAACCGGCGCATATGCATCCGCATCGTCAAGTTCTGACGCTCAACGTAGCTGGTACTAATGTGCTTTTCGTCCGGTTCGCCTTCGATGATGTTCTTGCGAATGCCGGTGCATTCGGCAGGGCTGTAGCGACCCTTGGCGCTTTCCGGTGACGCCCCGTAGATCTTCACGAGCTGGGCATAGTCCACGTCGGCACCGAAGGCTCCCTCGACTGCTTCAAGGTACGATTTCAATCCGTCGCTGGTGAGTTGCACCCGATTGGCGAGGCGATCCGCCAGATCATCGATGAAGAGTTTGGCGCAGTCCGCATCCCGTCCACCGACGAACCACTGCACGATGAGTTTGCTGTCGGCATCGAGCGCGGTCCACGTCCACGTATCGCCGGCACCATCCGGTGCAGCCTTGGCCGCTGCGACGTTCTTCTGCTTGGCGTAGGTGAAGCTCCAGATTTCATCGACCTGAACACGTTTTGCCTGAACGTTGCGGACCTTTTCATCGTGAAAAGCCATGCAAACCTTACCCGCGTCCGCGAGTATCTTTGCGACCGTGTTGATCGACACGTCGCATACCCGCGAGATCGACCGCATGGACGATCCCTCGCAGAGCATGGCGAGGATTTGGACGCGTTTCTGTAGGGGCAGCTTGTTCATGCCCCTAATATATGAATTCTTATGCTTGACGTCAAGCATTCTTTGATGTTGCTATGCAGATACGGCTCTGACAAACTTAACATTAATGTCAATCATTCAAGCTGATTCTTGACTTATATGTCAATGCGAACGATATTGAGGGGGTTACTCGAGGATCGCCGGTTACTGGTGTTCCGCTCGCAGTTCGTTGATGGCGTCACTCCACGAATGATGTACGTGACGCCAGGAATTGAAAATGTGACGCGTGGACCCTTTGGTGATCTTCCTGAAGACGAAAGGTTGGCCGAATTCGCCGCTTGGTTGGAGTCTTTTGTCGAATTTGGCGAGGTTACAGTAGCGGAAGACCCGCATAACAAACCTCCAGATGTGATGCTGGCACGGGTTGATCCTGTAGAAGACGAGTTCTGGAGTATCCGCGTCACTGACCCCGATGAGTACCCAGGGATACGCGCGTTGGGTGCGTTTGTGGCGCATGACGAGTTTGCGGCATTGACGTGGGATTATCGCGAGTCAATAGCGGATGACTTTGACGGTGAAGTCGAAGAAGTCAGAGCGCAGTGGAAAGCACTCTTCGGGGCAGTGAAACCGTTTTCCGGAGGAAAAATAGATGAGTACCTATCGAATGCCCGACCTATTTAAAAATAAGGCGAATGAAAAAATCACAGCTGGCACGTTAAAATATGTAAAGGCTAGAAATCGCCATAAAATATATAACTTGCTTGTGCGAGAATTTAGAAAATCTGGCCTAAGTCAGGCGGACCTTGCAAGACTGCTTGGCAAGTCTCCAGAAACAATTTGCCGTATTCTCGCTAGGCCAAGAAACATTGAAATTGACACAGTTAGCGAGTTGCTATTCGCTATGAGTGGCTGCACGCTGAGCTTTGACTGCGAGTTTCCGGTGAAGCGGACGTCAGATGCGGCTTGGCATGCAGCGAGCAGTAAGAAAGTGTCCATTACAGTGAGCCAAGACACGAGTGCGAAGACCGTCGTGATGCCGTTGATTGACCGTACTATGCTGGCAGCATGATGGCCGATTTTTCCGCAATTGCAATCTTTTGCGATGATATTCGGGCCGAGAAGGCTGGTACGGATACTATCGTCGGCGTGCTTCCAGACAATATCAATGTTCCTGACATGCCGGGAATTTTCCCGCGCCTAGCAGTTTACATCAGGCTTCACATATTTGATTTCGAATCTGCTCCGAGTATTAAAATAAAGATTGTTGATGGAAAAGGAGAATTGATCTATGAAAATGTGCCCGAGCAGATGGAGCTAGAAAAAATAGTCAAATCCACTAGTAAGGAGAAGGTAGGATTTCTAGGATTTCTATCTAGGGTGACGATGACACCATTCATCGTTGATTGCGATAGCACATTCAAAGTTTATGCTGAAGTCAACGGAATTGAGAAGCTAGCTGGCGCGCTCCGAATTGACTCTGTGAAAAACGCTGACACGGTTATTTCGACCAACGCTTCGCAGCAGCCTTCTTAGCGATCTCTGACCTCTGCTCTGCCGTCAGCTTCTCCGCACGAGCTTTGCCACCGCGCCGTCCCATAGACTGCGCGGCCTTGTCCTTGCCGTCGTCGGCTTCAGTTTCTTCCTCGACCTCACCGGTCGCGATCTGCATTACCCTTACGGCGTTGCCGATTACGTCAGAAGGACGCTTCTTTCCCTTTGAGTCTTTGCCCACTATTTCCCCTCGTTCGATCCGCGCAGTAACGGTGCAATGAAATCGTACCAGATGGCCGCTGCGGCCACGCTACCAAAGAAGCCAGCGCCATAAAGGTACTGACCCTCGATGACGTCTGAGACGAATGCCTGCATGTAGAGGACATAGAGGCTTGCGGCTAACATCGCCGACAGGAACAGGAACCCAAAGACACGCCTCATTTCAACACCCGTCATCGATTGCTTATCGCTAAGCATACCAGAGACGTGGCGATGAAGCTAATGGGAGTCAACAGGGTCAGATTTCAAACTGAGACACTACCGAAGTTCGCAATCACTTGACGCTCGCTTCTGAGCGAACTTCACGATCTGAACCACACGAGCAACTCTATGATTCTAGTGTCCCTTCTTGATTCCGAAGTTCGCTCGCGCGGTCTCTGGCGGGTGGTTGTGAACTTCGGAATCGGGACACTAGCCCAGATGCGCCAACGTGACCACGGCGGCTTCGGCCACACGCCCGGCAGACCGCGCCCGTGCCTCGGCCGTTTCCGAATTGCGCTCGGCCCGTTCCGCCGCGCGCCCGAGGCGGAACGCACCCACGCAGCGAGCCGACCCTTTGAGCGTATGGGCCGCCATCGCCCATGCCGATCGGTCATCGCACGATGCCCGCAGCTTCGCGACCGAATCCAACACCTGAACGCGAAACAACTCCAGGATCTCGCGTTGCAGAGGCAAATCATCGAGTGTATAGCGGCGCAAATGCGCCAGATCGAATATCGCAGGCTCGTCCTCCTGGGCGGGCTCGTGCAACTCGACCTCGGCGACCTGACTCGCAGTTATCATCGCGAACACTCCCAACGAAACCCTGACCTGCATCGCGCACGCGTCCGCACACACCAATGCTCGCCCGTTCAAGATGCCACGAATCCCGAAAAATTCCCTGAACCCCGCTCATCGAATTGCTCTCTACCCGTACAGATCGCGTTAATATTTCGAAGTGGATCTGCCCCGCGGGCGCGTCACTGTTTCGCCCTCAAGCTGCTCTAGCGGTCTTTCCTAGGGGTGGGTTGAGACAAATTCTGGGGGCGCGAGCCGGCGCTACTGCGAATTGGCATCGGATAACGCAAACAACCGTTTGAGCTCACGCCAGGGTTCGGATTAACATCTCCGCGTGCCTATCGGGGATTCCGGCACGACTTCGGACGGGTGGATGGCTCAAGACAAGAAGATATCGGACGAGAGCGAGACGGACTTCGCTGCGACGGGAACCGATGGTGCGGCCCGGCCGCCGAGCCTTGGTGCGCGCCTGGCCACCGCCTCGACATCGGCGAAAGACGCCAACGAACCCTCTTTCGAATCGGCACAATCCGCGACCCGCAAGGCCGAAATCGCCAAGGGAACACTGCCCCCGCCAATACCATCAACGGCTGCCATACCCGGACTCGCACCGCCCCCTCTCCCCCCGGCAGCACCACCGAAATCCACCAATTCACTAAAATCCACCGATACGATCAAATCCGCCAATTCGCGGAAGCCTACCGATGCGCTGCTGTCCCCCGACTCGCTGAAAGCCGTCGGTGCAACGCCGCCGCCGACCCCGAAGCCCGCGGAAAAAGCCAAGTCGGCCGCGGATATGGCGGGCAATTCGTCATCGCCAAGCGAACCGAAGTCCCCGCCGTCGACGCTCAGCTTCGCAAAAACTAAAACTGATGCCGACCGCAGCCGCGCCACGCCCGCACCCTCGTCACTCTCTGTAGCCCCCGCAACCGATTCTTCATCAA
>LOEV01000227.1 GCA_001516065.1 Alphaproteobacteria bacterium BRH_c36 | reverse complement strand
CGCCTCACGAAGTCATTGATGTTGCTAGTGGCCCTCATGTCGCGCCAAAATCGGACGAGGTTGCGGCTATGAAGCGATTTTGGCGCGACGGGCCACTAGCCCGATCTCTTCATGGCGTCATGGTCCGCACGCAGGCCGGTTTGATGACAGGGCTCCAGGTGCGTCAGGCCGCTATGCCCGTCCCCGCATGATGGCCGGCATCGAAAAAAAAGTCAGGCTGCAGCGCCAGATCGAACTCGACGCAAACCCTCCAGACCCCATCGCCGTTGAGCGATGTCACCACCGGCAGCCCGTGCAATTCGATCAGTGCCCGCGCGACAGACAGCGCCAGCGTCTCATCCTGTCGTCCCCGCTCGCTGCCCAGCGCTTCGAGCGACACACGAATGCCTTGTCCGTTGAGATTGGTACGCACAACGATCCGCCCATTCGATTGGCTTCTGGAAACCGCGTCCTGGAACAAGTTCACCAGGATTTGACGCATAACGCGCCGCTCGCCGAAGATTTCAAGTCCCGCGCAAGGCTCACAATCGAGTGCGACGCCAGTCTGGGCGGCATGCATCGCAACGCAGCTCCAGGCGTCGTCAATCAGCGATTGAAGACGCAGCGGGCGCACGCCACAACCTCCCGCCTCGCCCATCGGCTGTGCCAGAGCCGAGGTGATCGCAAGGGTGTCCTCGGTCGACTTGAGCAATGTCTGACCGCATTCGCGAATGTGTTTTGCGTAGTCCTGATAGCGCTGCGATCCAAGCGGCCCGAACGTTTCGCTCGACATCAGTTCGGAAAAACCGATTACGGCGTTGAGCGGCGTGCGCAGATCGTGGCTCATTCGTGCGGTCAACTGGGCCAGGGCCGCCGCCTGCGCCAGATCTGCTGCAAGGCTCACGTTGGCTCCATCGGCCGGCGCATGCGACCATCTGATGGACCGTGAGGAAGATGCAGGCTTGGAATTGGCTTCGGGCGCCGCCAAACCAACGGCAGCATTGCCGTTCCTGCCTTTCGACGTCCAGCTCAGCCCGGCCATGATGGTGGCAAGCACGGCAGCCGTGGCTGCACACGCTGGAGCAATGGAAGTTGGCACCTGATCCAGCATATGAGCGGCGGCGGCGATAGAGGTGAGCATGGCGGCGCCGGCATGCAGACTGAGCCTCCTGCGCTCCAGAAAGTGCCCGACCTGCGGCCGTAATGCGAGTGGTGCGCCGCCAAGCATCCGGCCAATTGCGCCTTGTGATGGCGCAACAATACCCCTTGGCCTGGCGGACAATGTCCCCTCCATACCCTTCGCCCCCGAATTGTCTTTAAACTTTTCCCCGACCGAATCGAATCGCTTTCCCACCCCTGGCCAACGAATCGCAAAATCAGTTTCGATGCTTCGCGGGGGTGTGTCGAGGAGATTAAATCGCCTTAGGGAACATTGATTTTCAATCCCTTAGCGCTGAAGAATTCGGGACACGATCTCCCTTGAGTCGCGCGAGATGGCAGCGTGGGCGGCCAGACCGTCGAGCGCCTTCTTCGCAGCCTTGCGGCGGACCGGCTCAAGCGTGCGCCAGCTCTTGAAGCCGTTGAGCAGCCGGGCCGCGATCTGCGGATTGAACTTGTCGATTGTCAGGATCTGACCGATGGCAAACCGGTAGCCTGCTCCATCTGCGCGGTTGAACTGGACGGCGTTGCGCAGGACGAAAGTCCCGATAAGCGAGCGGATTTTATTCGGCGCCGTGATGTCGAACGTATCGTGGGTCATCAGGTCTTCCAGTTCGCCGATGACCGTTGGTCGTGGCGATTGCGCCTGGGCGGCAAACCAGGTGTCGATGACCACGTGATCGTCTTGCCAGCGCTCATGGAAGTCGGCGAGCGCCTGGTTGCGCCGGGGTGCATTGGAGCCGGCGAGCAGGGTCAGGGCATGGGCGGCCTCGGTCATCGTTGTGGCCGAGAAATAGTGGTCGGCGGCCAGCGCTAGATCCGCCTTCGCACCGCGTTTCACCAGAAGCGTCAGCGCGGAATTGCGGGCAGCACGTCGTCCGGCCGCTTCCGCATCCGCCGAGAACCGGCCATTGCCGGCGACGTCCCCGTGGATGTTGACGAGTTGCGATTCGAGCCGCCGGGCCACGAGTGCCGAAAGCCCTCGCTGGGCGGTATGGATGTGCTCGGGATCGACGTTGTGACCGATCTCACGGGCGATGTCGTTCTCGCTCGGCAACTGCAGTAATTCGGCTTTGAAGGCCCATTCCAGAGTCTCATCGGACAAGGCCTTCCCGAGCGCGGTGGCAAACCCATCCCCACACCGCGAACGCTTGCCTTCCCTGAGCGCCGCGACGCGCTGCAGCATCATTCGCGTGGCGTAGGCATTGGCCGCATGCCAGCGGTTGAAGGGATCGCTGTCGTGCGCCAGCAGGAACTCGAGGTCCTTGTCGGAGAGATCTATCCTGAGATTGACGGGTGCCGAAAACTCCCGCAGCAACGATGGAACAGGCCGTTCGGGAACGTCTGCGAAGTGGAATGTTTGCTTTTGCCTTGTGAGGTGGATGAGCCCATCGACGGGATCCGCGCCGTCTTTCGAAGTGAGCGGGATATCACGGCCATCCCTGCCCACCAGCCCCAGCCTTACGGGGATGTGCATGGGAAGCTTCTTAGGTTGTCCAGGCGTCGGCGGGACATGCTGCTCCAGCGTCAGGCGCGCCGTGCGGGTGCGGCGATCGTGCGAGAACTCCGCCTCGAGGCGCGGCGTCCCCGATTGCTCGTACCAAAGCGCGAACTGTTCCAGGTCTTGTCCGCTGGCCTCGGCAAAGCAGGCCAGATAGTCTTCGATCGTGGCCGCATCGCCATCGTGGCGCTCGAAGTAGAGGTCCATACCGGCCCGGAAGGCTTCAGGCCCGATCACGGTATTGAGCATCCGCACGACCTCGGCACCCTTCTCGTAGACGGTCGCCGTATAGAAGTTGTTGATCTCGATATAGCTGCGCGGCCGCACCGGATGCGCCAGCGGCCCGGCGTCCTCGGCGAACTGCACCGCCTTGAGTTGGCGCACGTCGGCAATCCTTTGCACGACCCGCGAACGCTCGTCGCTCGAGAATTCCTGATCGCGGTAGACCGTCAGCCCCTCCTTGAGGCACAGCTGGAACCAGTCGCGGCAGGTGATGCGGTTGCCGGTCCAGTTGTGGAAGTATTCGTGCGCGACCACGCTTTCGATGGCCGCATACATCGTGTCGGTTGCGGTCTCGGGCGATGCAAGGATGAGGCGGTCGTTGAAGACGTTGAGGCCCTTGTTCTCCATGGCGCCCATGTTGAAGTCTGATACCGCGACGATATTGAAGACATCGAGGTCGTACTCGCGGCCGAACTTTTCTTCGTCCCACCGCATTGACCGCTTGAGGCTGTCCATCGCCCAGCCCGCCCGGTCTTCCTTGCCATGCTCGACGTAGATCGTCAGCGCCACCTGTCGTCCGCTCATGGTGGTGAAGGTGGACGCAATCGAGCCGAGGTCGCCGCCGACCATCGCGAACAGATAGCAGGGTTTGGGGTGCGGATCCCGCCACACCGCATAATGGCGTTTGCCGGCTTCGAGCGTTCCCGTTTCGATGAGGTTGCCGTTGGCGAGAAGAACGGGCGTTTCGCTGCGGTCGGCTTCGATACGCACCTTGTAGGTTGAAAGGATGTCGGGCCGGTCGAGGAAATAGGTGATCCGCCGGAAGCCTTCGGCTTCGCATTGCGTGCAGTAGACGCCGCGCGAGCGGTAGAGGCCCTGCAGGGCCTTGTTGGCGTTGGGGTTGAGCCGGGTCGTGATGTCGAGTTCGAAAGGCGCTGCTGGCGGATCTGCTATCGTCAGTCCGGTTTTGGTTGCCCGGAAGGCACCGCGCTGCAGTTCCTTCTTGTTGAGCCGCAGGCTTTCGAGCCCGATATGCTCGCCGTCGAGCCGCAGGACTTTGGCTTTGCGCTTGACTGCCGGATTGGGACGCAGCTTCAGCTTGGCCCGCACCAGCGTATCTGTCGGATGCAGGACGACGTTGAGGTCGACCGTATCGATGAGAAATTCGGGAGGACTGTAGTCTTCGAGTCGGATCGGCTGCGGCGTATCGGTTCTCATCAAACGGTCCGGGGCAGGAGTGTCGGTGTCGGGGGCAGTCGGGCGCGGTGCCGGCTGGCGCGAAAGTCTGCAGCAACCCTATCCGTTGAAGGCCCCTGCCGTCACCCCGTTTGCGGAGATGCCATGCAGCCGTTCACTGGCGGCTGTTAAAGCCTCTCAGTCCTCCCCCACCGGCCGATGCAACTCGTGGATACTGAAGAGTTTCGCGCTGTCCGTCCACACGCGTTGCGGCGTCCAGCCGGCGCAAATGGCGAGGTTCTGGAACCCGGCGATGTCGTACTTGTGCGAATGCTCGGTGTGGATTCTCTCGCCGTTCTGGAATGCGATATCGTGGCCGAGCACGGTGACGATCTGGTCGACTCTGCTGACGATGTGCATGTCGATGCGGCCTTTGTCATCGTCGTAGGTCGCCAAGTGCTCGAACTGGGCCAGATCGAACTTCGCCCTGAGATCCCTGTTGGCTCGGCCCAGTATGTTCAGGTTGAACGCAGCCGTGACGCCCTGGGCATCGTTGTAAGCCGCCAGCAGAATGTCGCGATCCTTTCTGAGGTCCGCCCCAACGATCAGCCGGCTGCCAGCACCAAGGATGCGGCCCATGTTGGCGAGTAGATCGACGGCCGCCTCGGGTACGAGATTGCCGATCGTCGAACCGGGAAAGAATCCAATCCTTGGAACGGCGTCGAACTGCGCCGGCAATTCGAGAGGGCGCGAGAAATCTCCAACAATCGGAAAGATCTGAAGGTCGCGGAAGCGCTTGGAAAGTCGCTTCGCCGCTTCATCAAGCGCGCTCGGGCTGATATCTATCGCCACATAGCCGCTCAGCCGGTCGAGCGCCGACAAAAGGATCTCGGTTTTCGTACTCGAGCCGGAGCCGAACTCGACCAGCAGGCTGCCTGCCCGTGTTGCGTGTCGGATGTCGCTGGCGCACGCCTCCAGAATCGCCGTTTCCGTGCGCGTCGGGTAATATTCGGGCAGCTCCGTGATTTCCTCGAACAGCTCGCTCCCGCGCGTATCATAGAGGAAGCGGCAGGGGATCGACTTTTCCGGTGCGCGCAGCCCATTGAGCAGCGCGCGTGCGAACTCCAGGTCCGCGGGATGGGAACCTTCGCTCGTCTCCGCGACAGCTCGTTTTACCGCAGGTTTCGACATCATGCATCCTCCGCGAGCCGCAGCCCCATGAATTGCCAGCGCTGGTCGGGATAAAAGAAATTGCGGTAGGTGCGCCGCGTGTGACCGTCGGGCGTCACGCAGGATGCGCCGCGCAGGACGTGCTGCGAACACATGAATTTGCCGTTGTATTCGCCAACTGCGCCCGCCGGTGGACGGTAGCCGTGGTAGGGCAGATACGCGCTCGCCGTCCACTCCCAGACGTCGCCGAACATCTGCGCGGGCGCCGAGGCTCCCACCGTGGTGGCCGCCTGTGGCCGCAGCGCTCCCGAGCCCAGCGTGT
>LOEV01000226.1 GCA_001516065.1 Alphaproteobacteria bacterium BRH_c36 | reverse complement strand
GACACTAGTACCCACTTTCCGAAGTTCGTGAGTCACCCGCGGCGACCACCGGAGCGAACTTCGGAAAGTAAAGGGTACTAGCAAGATATTGTTACTAGTGCCGCTTTTCGATCAGAAGTCCCTGACGGTGTTTGACTGGCATGATGCAGGGACTTCTGATCGGCGGTACTAGTGGCGTCGTCAGGTTCTTCGGGGCCGTTGGCCGATACCGTTGCGGCCGGTGAAAGCTCGTCTTCGGGATAGAGGTCGAAGGCAATGTCGAGGGCGTCGAGATATTCGGCGACAAGATCGAGGCAGACGCCGAGCGGTACCTTTGCGGCAACGAGGAACTCGTCGCCAATCTCGGGTGTGTCCAGGTCGCCGACGCCTGCTGCTTCCGGGTCGATCAGTCCGCGTGTTCTCAGATAGGCGGTCATCGCGCCGCCGGTTTCGAAATCGGCCTCGACCTGTTCGTTCAATTCATTGAAGGCTGCGGCGAGGTCGGCGGTAGCCGCGCAGAAAAGTTGCGCCAGGGGGCGGAACCTGGGTGCATTGCGTCCGAGCACAGCGACATGCTCGCGGGCCTGGACGATCCGCGCGACGAGGTTCAACTCGTGACATCTGTAGCGCGATAGCGCCCATCGCTGCGCACCGGCAACGCCGGGGTCGGAGGGATCGCCGGTCGCCCAGTTTTCCGTCGATGCGATGAGATCCTCGCCCGCGGCGAGGGCCGCATCGAGGTGGTCTGCGACGAGGTAGACGCAGGGTGGGATGGTGGTGCCCGACTGTTTCATCGTAAGCCTCCTCAGGCTGTATCTTTTGCGCGCCTTACGAAGCGTGGTGAGTGGCGGGTGCGACGCGAGGCCTCACATGCGCGGCGGCGGGATCAGGGTGATCAGTTCCTGCAGCGCGTGGCCGAGATCGCGGCCGCGGACAGACAGGTAGCGGGCGAGGCTGCAATCGAACGCCGAGCGCCAGCGTTCGCGATCCGAAGTCTTGGAGGCCACGCGCTTCAGGCTGGAGAGGATCGAGTCGTCGGTAAAGTCCGCGGGCACGTTGAGGCGCTGGCGCACGACCGGTACCAGTTCGGCAAGATGCATGATGTCGGCGGGGTAGCGGTCTTCGCCAACCGTCTCGGTAAAAACAACCGGCGCTGCGCGGCGTGCGGCGACATCGGGTGGCAGATGCTGTGGTCTGACGCGGCGCGTCTTGTTCCCGTGATCGAACCCAGCCATATCCTTGTCCCCCGCTCGTGTGGTCGTTGTCACAAACCAGTATCGTTGATTCGTCCAGGCCGGGGTGATGCTCGGAAGCCCGCTTCCACTGTTTGTCATCCCGTTATTTGGCCTGTGCGATTGCAGCAAAAACAGCTGCTCGCGCTACAGTACTCTAGTCGTGGTCACGATTGACGCACCCTGGGTACTGGGAAGAGATCGAATAAGCGGTTTCACCCGACTATCCACCTCCCGGATAACCACTTTGTCATCCCGGCATTCATTGCCGGGATCCAACGAGCCACAAGCAGCAACTCTTACTATTGCAAGCCGGACGTGCCGGCTGCGCTTTATCGGTGAGCTTTACTCCTAGACGCACCTTGGGTCCCGGGGACAAGCCCCGGGATGATAGTTGCGGGTTGGTGGGTTGCTCGCCGTATGGTCCAACTCTCCCGATCCTTGTTTGTCATCCCGGCATTTATTGCCGGGATCCATGGACCGGTGCTCTGCACCTTGGTTTTGATTCTCGACGTGGCAGTGCCTTGCGCTTGGGTGGGGCGCGATCGGGCAAAGTTGGCTCTCTCTCATTCTGTGAACTCTCGCATTCCAGCTTGATTGAAAGCGAACCCGGTTGTGATCGGGCGACTATGAGTAGCCAAACCAGAAGTGCAGCCAAGAACAACACCACGCATATCAAAAACAGGCAGATCATTCGGTTTACTCACTTTCACGACGCAACAAGAAACCAGTCAGAACGGGCCATTATTCGTTGGTTAGGACGTCACGAGCACCCGCTCGTGCCGCCGCAGGTGTTGCACTTGAGGCAGGTGCCATTGCGCACCAGGGTGAAGTTGCCGCATGAGCCGCAGGCTTCGCCCTCGTAGCCCTTGATCTTGGCTTCGACGATACGGTTGGCGACGACGTCGTGCTTGAGGGCAAGGTTGCCCTCGGTGGCGATCACCATCGTTTCGGTTGTCGTCTGCTTCAGCATTTTGGCGCCGCCGCCGGTCGTCGTGTCGGCGGCGAAGGCAGTCGCCACTTCGCGCTGGATGTCGGCGACACCGCTTGTCGTGGAGCGTCCGCCGGGACCGATGCGGCCGGCCAGTGCGCCGCGGGTGAAGCCGTGGCTGATGACACGGGCGGCGGGCACCGAGGGAGCCGCAGTGGTGTCAGTCTCGTATTCGCCTTCGCCGATGGCGGTTGCCGACATTTCACCCGGATCGACGTGGGCGAGGTCGTTGCGGCCGAGATAGGAGACGGCGAGTTCGCGGAAGAGATAATCGAGAACGCTCGTGGCGTTGCGGATCGTCTCGTTGCCGGTGACCATGCCGGCTGGCTCGAAGCGGGTGAAGGTGAAGGCATCGACGTATTCGTCGAGCGGCACGCCGTACTGGAGGCCGAGCGAAATGGCGATGGCGAAGTTGTTCATCAACGAACGGAACGCAGCGCCTTCCTTGTGCATGTCGATGAAGATCTCGCCAAGGCGGCCGTCCTCGTATTCGCCGGTGGTGAGATATACCTTGTGGCCCCCGACGACGGCTTTCTGGGTGTAGCCCTTGCGGCGGCCGGGAAGCTTTTCGCGGCCCTGGGCTACAAGGCGCTCGACGATGCGCTCGGTGATCTTTTCAGCCGCGGCGGCAGCGCGCGTGACCTGCGGCTTGTCGCTCGCCATCCGTTCCAGAGCTTCATCCTGCTCCTCGTCGGTCTCGCCGAGGATCTGGGAGTTGAGCGGCTGGGACAGCTTCGAACCGTCGCGGTAGAGGGCGTTGGCCTTCAGCGCCAGACGCCAGGAGCGCAGGTAGGCTTCGGCGCAGTCGGCGACTGTCGCGTCGTTGGGCATGTTGATCGTCTTTGAGATCGCACCCGAAATGAACGGCTGGGAGGCGGCCATCATGTCGATGTGGCTGTTGACCGACAGGTAACGCTTGCCGATGCGGCCGCACGGGTTGGCGCAGTCGAAGACGGGCAGGTGCTCCGCCTTGATGTGAGGGGCGCCTTCAAGTGTCATCGCCCCGCACACGAATGTGTTGGCGGCTTCGATCTCGTTACGCTTGAAGCCGAGTTGGGCGAGGAGTTCGAAGCTTGGATCAACGAGCTTTTCAGCGGGAACGCCGAGCTTGCCGGTGAGGAAATCTTCTCCCAGCGTCCACTTGTTGAAGACGAACTTGATGTCGAAGGCGCTTTCGAGTCCGCCTTCGATGCGAGCGAGGGCGTCGTCGTCGAAGCCTTTTGCCTTCAGGCTTTTGTGATTGATGTAAGGCGCATCGACGAGCGTGGCGTGACCGACCGCATAGGTTTCGATGTCGGCAAGCTGCTTTTCAGTGTAGCCGAGCGTGGTCAGTGCTTCGGGCACGGCCTGATTGATGATCTTGAAGTAGCCGCCGCCGGCCAGCTTCTTGAACTTCACGAGCGCGAAGTCGGGTTCGATGCCGGTGGTGTCGCAATCCATGACGAGGCCGATGGTGCCGGTCGGGGCAACGACGGAGGCTTGGGCATTGCGGAAGCCGTGACGCTGGCCGAGTTCCAGGGCTTCGTCCCACGCCTTGGTGGCGGCTTCGACGAGCCGCTTGTCCTTCAGCGAACCATGGTCGAGCGGGACCGGCGGGGTAGCGAGCTTTTCGTAGCCGCTGGTTTCGCCGTGGGCGGCGCGACGGTGGTTGCGAATCACGCGGAGCATCGCGTCGGCGTTCTCTTCATGTCCGGGGAAGGGGCCGAGTCCGGCCGCCATTTCGGCGCTAGTGGCGTAGGAAACGCCGGTCAGGATCGCTGAGACGGCACCGCAGATGGCGCGGCCTTCCTCCGAATCGTAGGGGATGCCGGAAGCCATCAACAGGCCGCCGATGTTGGCAAAACCCAGACCCAGCGTGCGGTAGCGGTAGGAAAGCTCCGCAATGCGCTGCGATGGGAACTGCGCCATCAGC
This sequence comes from Alphaproteobacteria bacterium BRH_c36, assembly GCA_001516065.1. GTDB lineage: Bacteria > Pseudomonadota > Alphaproteobacteria > Rhizobiales > Hyphomicrobiaceae > Filomicrobium. The sequence continues at coordinate 22,020 of LOEV01000226.1, read as the reverse complement.
ACCGAGATCTCGAGCACGATCGTCCACAAACGGCAGGCGTGGGCGTAGCTGTCTGTGTCGAAACTCTTATCGTCGCGGCGAAACGTCATCAGGTTCAGCGACGCCAGGTTGCAGGCGGTGTCGTCGAGGAACATGTACTCAGAGCATGGGTTGGACGCGCGGATTTCACCCGAAGCAGGGCAGGTGTGCCAGTCGTTGATCGTCGAGTGGAACTGGATGCCGGGATCGGCGGAGGCCCAGGCGGCGTGACCGATCTGTTCCCACAGGTCGCGAGCCTTGATGGTCTTGGAAATTTTCCCGCCAGTGCGATTCGTCAGGTTCCAATCTGCATCGTTCTCGACGGCACGCAGGAAGTCGTCGGTGACGCGGACCGAGTTGTTCGAGTTCTGGCCCGACACGGTCAGGTAGGCGTCCGAATCCCAGTCAGTGTTGTAGGTTTCGAATTTAAGATCGGTGAAGCCCTGCTGGGCGAACTGGATGATGCGGCGGATGTAGTTGTCCGGCACATGATCGCGGCGGGCTTCCTTCACCGCCCGCTTGAGGGCGGGGTTCTTCGCGGGGTTGAAGCAGTCATCGCCGTCGGCCTCGCAGTTGATGCAAGCCTTGAGGATGGCGCTGAGGCGCTTTTCGCAGATCTTCGAACCGGTAACGAGGGCTGCAACCTTCTGCTCCTCGCGAACCTTCCAGTTGATGTATTCCTCGATGTCGGGGTGGTCGACATCGACGACGACCATCTTGGCGGCGCGGCGTGTGGTGCCGCCCGACTTGATAGCGCCGGCGGCGCGGTCGCCGATCTTGAGGAAGCTCATCAGGCCCGACGACTTGCCGCCGCCGGACAGCTTTTCGCCGCCGCCGCGCAGGCTGGAGAAGTTGGTGCCGGTGCCGGAGCCGTACTTGAAGAGGCGCGCTTCACGCACCCACAGGTCCATGATCCCGTTCTCGTTGACGAGGTCGTCGTTGACGGACTGGATGAAGCAGGCGTGCGGCTGCGGACGCTCGTAGGCCGACGTCGACGCGCGGATCTCGCCGGTTACGTGGTCGGCGTAGTAGTGACCCTGACCGGGACCGTCGATGCCATAGGCCCAGTGCAGGCCGGTGTTGAACCACTGCGGCGAGTTAGGCGCGGCCATCTGCATGGCAAGCATGTAGCGGTGCTCGTCGAAGAACGCGCGGGCGTCGTCCTCGGTGGTGAAGTAGCCGCCCTTCCAGCCCCAGTAGGTCCAGGTGCCGGCGAGACGGTCGAAGACCTGGCGCGAATCGGTTTCGCCGCCGGTGCGTTCGGCAGGCGGGAGTTCGGAAAGTGCGCGATCATCGGCTACCGAGCGCCACAGCCAGGATGGGACCTGGGTTTCCTCGACGCGCTTCAGGCGCTTTGGCACACCGGCCTTGCGGAAGTATTTCTGGGCGATGATGTCGGCGGCGACCTGGCTCCAATGCTCGGGCACCATCATATTTTCGAGCTTGAAGACGATCGAGCCGTCGGGATTGCGGATCTCCGAAGTGGCGCGGCGGAAGGGGATAAGGTCGTAAGGTGATTTTCCGGCTTCTGTAAAACGCCGCGTGATCTTCATGAGATTAATGTCCCCCAGTGTCGTGATGCTGCGCCAAGCGACCGACGGTCGTGGCTGCAAAGAGTTGTCGGTAGGCAGGACCAACGGCGAACAAGGGGGCACTGCGTTATTGTTTGGACGCATAGTTACAGGCCAAGCGATCTCGCTTCTCCAAAGCCACCTAGAGGCGCGGGAGACAAACGTGGCTGATGATCAGTGAACGACTCGGGACAAGGGCGACGGGCACCGGCGGTAAAGCACGGGGCGATCCATAACCGTCGCGGACAGAGCAAAAGCTATGGCGATTCGTGGTGGGACAACAGCACCTGATACAACTGCTTGTGTGATTTTCTGTTGTTGCATCGACCAGCCACTAGATGTTGGGAGGCTGTGGATAACCTGTTGGTGGCGTGCCGATGAATTGAGTAGGTGGAGGCATGGCCACCTGACCTGCGCCCGAACCGCGCCGGTTTTGTCAGCGGGAGACAGGGGGACAAGTTTCCGACCTGCTGGTGGATGATAACGCGATTCCAGGGGCACAGAGTGTGGCAGGGATGCCGCGCCGTTCCGCCGTATAGACAATTCCCAGGGTGTCTGGTCTAAGCTGGCGCCATATCCGGAGTAGCGGCCGACGGCCACAATCGCGGGAACAAGAGCGGTGAGCATTTTCAGCGAAATCTTCAGCTGGTGGGGTGGCAATACCTGGGGAACCCGGTGGACCATCTGGAAGACGTCGTCCTTCGTTGGCGACGATGAGTTCGGTAACAGCTATTATCTGCAAAAGAACGGCGTGGGGCCGCTCGGCGTGCCGCGCCGGTTCGTCGTCTACAAGGATCTCGCGGATGCGTCCAAGGTGCCACCGGAGTGGCACGGCTGGCTGCACTATACTGTCGACACGCCGCCGACCGAAGAAGACTACCAAGCGAAGCCCTGGCAGAAGCCGCACGAAATGAACATGACCGGAACCTCGCATGCCTATCGCCCGGACGGTTCCATCCTGACGCCGCAATCGCGGCCGAAAGCGACGGGTGACTATTCAGCGTGGCGTCCGGAGTAGCCCGTCCGTTTAGGGGCTGGCGAGCAAACCGGGGACCGTGTCGTCTGCATTTCACGCGTTCGACCGCAAACCGTCATTTTTGGGACGTAGCTTGACCGTCATGACAGCCGTTTGCCGAGCCGCACTTCTCCTCGTTGCCCTGGTGGGCGTTGCTTTCGCAACGCCGGCGATGGCGGAGCGAATCGAGAACGGCGTGGCCGTTTTCGCGGCTCTCGACAAAGTAACGGCGCGCATCTCCGAGCTTGAAGTGCCGATCAACGAAACCGTTGAATTCGGTCAGTTGAAGGTAACGCCGCGGGTGTGTTTCGCGCGACCGCCGACCGAACGGCCAAAGACCACCTCGTTCGTCGAAATCGATGAAACCAAGCTCGACGGAACGGCGGAACGGCTTTTTACAGGCTGGATGCTGGCGGAAAGTCCGGCGTTAAATGCAGTCGAGCATCCGGTTTTCGACGTTTGGCTGACGGGCTGCAAGGCGCCCAGGGAAGATGTGGCGAGCGGACCGGCGGGGCGTGACCCGCAGGCGAATGGCGCTGCATTGGAGAGCGGTGCGGAGGCGCCGCAACCGCAGCCGGCCTCTTCATTCCAGCGCCGTCGGATCCGCCGCTGAGGCGAACGGGCGCCATATTCCTCCTGATATATCCAGGGCAAGTGCCCGCCATGGGCGCCCTGCGGGCGCGGCCTTTGTGTTGGGGCCGTGTTCGCTGTAATCGTGTCGAAAGCCTGCAATCGCGATTGTTCAGGCGACTTTTTTGCCGAATGCCACCTGCCGTAGTCCGAGGGTTTCATGGCGAATCTGCAAAGCGATCGACTTCCCGATGGCGCCAGGAGCAGTCTTCTGGAGGGTGCTGACAAGTCTACCGTATTCGTCGCGCTGGGGCTTCTGGCGCTCGGCGCCGGGCTGCTTTCGACACAGGTTTCGACACAGAAGGCGGTGCTTTTCGTGATCGGTGCGGGACTCGGATTTGCGCTGCTGCACGGCGCGTTCGGATTCACGTCGGGGTGGCGGACGATCGTGACGCGGGGGGATGGACGCGGGCTAAAGGCGCAACTGGCGGTGATCGCGGCGACGATGATCTGTTTCGTGCCGATCATTGCGGGATATCTGCCGGGTGAAGCAAAATATGGCGGCCTCATTGCACCGGTCAGCCTGACAGTGGTGATCGGCGCGTTCATGTTCGGTATCGGGATGCAGCTCGGCAACGGCTGCGGGTCGGGCACACTGTTCACGCTCGGCGGCGGTTCGAAGCGGATGCTGTTTACGCTGCCGGGGTTCATCGCGGGTTCGCTGCTGGCTTCGCTGCAATGGTCGTGGTGGAAGCTGCCGGGGATCGGCGCGGTCAATCTTGCAACGGAATTCGGCGTGCCGGGTGCGCTCCTTCTGGGGCTTGCCGGTCTTGCCGGTGTGTGGTGGCTGATCGGGCTTTTTGAGCGAGCATACCGACGGGAACAAGGGCCGCTTGTCAGCGTATCGCAGACCGCTGGTCCGCGAGCCGGATGGATGTGGCGGGGGCCGTGGAGCCTCGTGTGGGCGGGGGCTGCACTCGTCGTGCTCAACGTCGCGACAATCCTCGTTGGCGGGTTGCCTTGGGCTGTGACGTACGGGTTCGCGCTGTGGGGCGCGACGGCAGCTTCGCTTGCCGGCGTCGATATCGGCGCCTACGAATTCTGGGGCTGGGCGAAGTCGCCGGATATCCTCCTTTCAGCGCTGGTGACCAACCAGCAATCGGTGATGAATGTTGGACTAATGCTCGGGGCGATGCTGGCGGCCGGGCTTGCCGGTACTTTCGGCAAGGGGCCGTGGCCGAACGCTGTCAGTATTGCAGGAGCGATTCTCGGCGGATTGCTGATGGGTTACGGGGCGCGGTTGTCGTTTGGCTGCAATATCGGCGCGTTCCTTGGCGGCATCGCGTCGGGCTCACTGCATGGCTGGGTGTGGTTTGCAGCTGCATTTGCCGGGTCGTTGCTCGGGATCAAGTTGCGGCCGGTTTTCGGTCTTGCCAATTAATACCCATATGACGTCTCGCAACGACCTTTCATTCAGGATCTACGCATGACCCTAACGATGGCGCCGCCCATCATCGAAAAAGCGGGCGACCTGCTGCAGCGCTATGACGTGCTGTTCTGCGATGTTTGGGGTGTCGTGCATGACGGGCATGCCGCACTGCCGGCGGCGGCGGATGCGCTTTTGCGGTTTCGCCGGAAGGGCGGGACGGTCATGCTTGTGTCCAACGCGCCGGTACCCAATCGCCAGGTTGCCAGGATGCTCGAACAGCGCCGCCTGCCGCGCCAAGCTTACGACGCAATCGTGTCTTCCGGCGATATTGCCTTGGGTCATGTTGCCGAGCGTGGATATCAACTGCTCTATCCAATCGGCCCGCAAGACCGTGACGAGGCCTTGTTCAAAATGGCCGGTGCGCTGCGGCCGGAGCTGTCGGCGGTAGATGCAATCCTATGTTCGGGGCTGAACGACGACTTGAGCGAAGGAGCCGAAGACTACCGCAGGATGCTCGCCGAGGCGCGTGAGCGGGACTTGCCGTTCGTCTGCGCCAACCCGGACCTCGTCGTCGATGTCGGGGGCAGGCTCTACCTGTGCGCCGGCGCGCTGGGCGACCTCTACGAAGACATGGGCGGCAAGGTTTTCTGGGCCGGCAAGCCGCATGCCGTCGCTTACGATACGGCGCTCGATGTGGCTCAGGAGTTGCGCGGGGAGAATGTTGCGCGCAACCGTGTTCTGGTCATTGGCGATGCTGTGCGCACCGATCTCAAGGGGGCAGAGTCTTTCGGCGTCGATGCGCTCTTCATTGCCGGCGGTATCCACCGCGACGACACCGTCGAGAACGGTGTGATCTGCCCGACGCGGCTCGGGCGCTTGTTCGACCGGGACTCTCCAACGGCGAAGGCCGCGATGGCGCATCTCACGTGGTAATTTTCAAGGCTTTGACGCGGCGGGCCTGTCGTTCGCAGCGCCGGCGGCTGCGGGTGGCGCGGAGGCGGGCATCGGTGCCGCGAAGTTGCGAAACACCATGTCCGGGGCAGAGGTGTTGTGGCGCGAGGGATAGAGCCGGCCGGTCCAGATTTCGTGCGCGGAGGCGGCATTGCCAAAGGCCATGACCGACTGCTCGCGCCAGGATGCGGCGCCGTCTTCGAGGACGGCGACTTCTGCTACGTCGTTGTTGAAGCGCGTGATGTACATTGAGCGAAGCGCTGCGAACGGCGGGCCGTTGATTGGTTCTTCGAACGCGACGTCGATGACCTGCACCTCGCGATCGAGCTGGCTCATGACCAGGGTCGCCAGACCGCCGCCTGCGAACTTGAGAGCGAATTTACGATCCCTGGGATCGAAGCCGATGCTCGCAAGATTGACGACGGGGCGGCCAGCATCCTCGATCGGCCCGACCATGAACGACGAACCGTAAGCACTCCAGCCAAGGTGCCTGGGCGGAAGCGGCCGGGCGCGCCAGTAGCCGTCGGTCGGGTAGACGACGAGAACCTCCTCGGCGCGCTCGTCGTGGCGGACCCAGACCTGGACGAGATGCAGCCCGTCGTACGTCTTGGCGCCGACGCGGAAGGGGACTTCGCGCTTGCGCCAGAAGTTCGGGAACCTGAAGCCGACGACCCAGATGTTGACGTCCTCATAAAGCGTGATCTTTTCTGGGGGAGGCTGCGAGGTGGCTTCGGCGGCGATGTCGCAGGAGGTCCAGTCGGGGGCAAACGAGTCCTTTTGTAGGGCGTTGATGTAGCTGGGGTGTGCGGCTTCGATTCTGAATTGCGTGAGCTTGGGGTGGGCGAAGGTGAGCGTGACGTTGTCTTTTTCCGCGCACAGCACCGGTTCGGAGCGGTTCTCGATTCTGACGCCGACCGGAACGCTTTTCACCTGCTCGTCTGGTGCATCGACTTTGACGGCGGTTTCGGCGGCCGCCAAAGCCGGGAAAAGGCTGGTCGCGATGATGGTGAAGACGAAGGCGACGATGGGTCGTGGCAACCTGAGTGCCGGCACGGGCATCGCTGATCTATCGGGGCAGCGTTGCGTAGACGTCGCCGGAGTTGGCTTCGTGCGCGAGAGAGCGCAGGTGCGCAGCCATCCAAGCGGCATCGACGTCATGGCCTTCTCCAAAGGTCAGTTCCTGGGATTCGCCGAGGGCGATATCGAAACGGTATGGGCCGAGAACCGCCAGTCTGTCGAGACAACGATAGGCGACGTCGCGGCCAATGGTGGTGAACTCGAAGGACAATGCAGGAAGCTGGGCTGAGAGGCCAGCCAGGACTGCGTCCTCGAAGCCCTCGACATCGATCTTGACGAAGCCCGGCAGCCCATGGGTCGCAATCAGGGCATCGAGCGTCGTCGAGGGAACCTCGATTTCACGATCCCAGACCTGACCCTGCCAGCCGGGGGCTCCCTCAGCCGCGGCGACAAAGTCGGAGGACGCGGTCGTGACCGTCGGGTTGGCGGAGTTTACACGCATCCTTAGGCGCCCCGGTGTTGCTCCGCAGGCGGCTTCTTCAAGCGTGACGTCCGCATCGGCTGCGTAGATGTCGCGGATGACCTGCGCGCAATCGGGCTGCGGCTCGAGGGCGACAACACGTGCGCCGAGCCGGCGGAACGAGCCTATGCGGTCGCCGACGTGGCTGCCGATATCGAAGGCAAGCGCACCGGGACGTATGAATCGGGCATAGACCCGGTCCATCGCAGCGTCTCGCGCGGCATCGCCGTAATAGACATCGAGCGAGCGGCGCAGGCTGGGGAATTCGCCACTCAGCCGCTTGATCAGTTCGTCCGTTATATTCGCCATCCAAGCGGTACCGATCACGCAGCTTGCCGGGTGAGGGGCGAGGGAGGACCATCGGTTTGATCGTGGCGTTCGAGGGCGCGGATCTCGTCGGGCGTGCGGTAGTCTTCGGGGATGCCGCAGAGGCCCACACGCTGCAGCCAGCGGCCGACGGATGGCTGCGAAGAGATAACGGCGAACGGCATGGCCAGTAGATAACCGAGCGTCAGCGGCAGGCTCCACAGCAGGACGGTCGGCGAAACGTAGTAGAGCGCTGCGCAGACAACGATGCCAAACAGGGTCTGAGGCCAGAAGTTCTCGAACGCGGTGGCCCAGGATACGCCATGGGCATCGCGCGACTGGCCACCCCAGGTGACCGATTTGCCGAATGCGAGGCCGATCATGAAGATGGTCGTGCGGATCGTCGAAACGGCACCTTGAAGGAACGAAAAGACTAGCTCGATGACAGCACTTGCCAAGAAGCGGAGCGGCCCACCGTAGCTGTTCATGCCGCCCTTGGTCAACGTCGCGTCAATGAGGCCGGCGATCTTTGGCGCAAGGTACATCGTGAAGAACGCCGCATAAAGGCCAATGGCGAGACCGACGGGATAATCGGCGACCGATTGGGCTTCATAAGCGGCAGCGGGGAGCAGCGCGATCATCAGAGTCCACGCAGGGATGCCGACAAACATCAACATCGCCCAGGCAAGCTGGAAGCGGCTCAGCGGCAACAGGCCCGGCAAGCCGAGCAGTTTCGCGTATTGCATGTTGCCCTGGCACCAGCGGACGTCACGCTTGACGAAATCGATCATGGTCGGCGGGTTCTCTTCCCACGAACCGATTTCGTAGGGGAGTACGCGGACTTCGTAACCGGCCTTGCGCATGAGCACGGCCTCGACCTGGTCATGGCTGAGGATATGTCCGCCGAGCGGCGGCTTGCCCGGCAGCACCGGTAAATCGCAGTGCACCTTGAACGGGCGGATGCGCACGAAGGCGTTGTGGCCCCAGAACGGGCCGCAGTCGGCAACCCACCAGGCCTGGCCCATCGTGTAGGAGCGCATGCCGTGGCGCATGCCGAACTGGAAGATGCGCGCAAAAGCGCTCTGCGAGGGCATGCCGACGACGAGGCTCTGCAAGATGCCGAGACGCGGATGGGCCTGCATCATGCGCGTCATGCGCACGATCGCGTTGCCCGACATCAGGCTGTCGGCGTCGAGCGGCAGCATGAGATCGTAGCCGGCACCCCACCGCTCACAGAAATCGCGGACGTTGCCGGCCTTGAAGCCGGAGTTGTCCGTGCGGCGTCGATAAACGATGCGGTCACTGTCGGCGGTCGAGGCCTGCCATTCGATGACGAGGCGTTCTTCGGCGTGGGCTACTTCGGCAACGTTGGTGTCGGACAAAATGAAGTAACTGTAGGCCTTGCCGTGGCCGGTGCGGTCGAGGCTTTCCTTGACCGTTTTCAACCTGGCGATGGCGCGGGCGGGGTCCTCGTTGCGCAGCGTCATCAGGACCGCGGTCTTCACGAACAGCGGCGTATCGAGGTCACCCGCGCGGGCATAAGGGGCGACCGCCTTGCCAGGGTTGGCGTGGAAGTGCAGGAGCCAGAGGCCGATAATGGCGTTCCAGAAGCCGAGAATGGCCCAAGGGGTGCCGATGGCGAAACAGGCGAACATGATGATGTCGACTGGGGTCCAGCCGCCCGCGCTCATCAGCCTAGCGGCGCCGGCGAGGAGGACGACGTAGCTGACGATGTTGAGCGACAGGAAGATGATGCGGCGCCGGCGCAGGTCCGCGATGGACTGGAGGCGGGTCGGCAGGCTAAGCCTTGGACGACGCGGGGCAACCGATAGCTTCGAAGCGGTTTCGACGGTATGGCTCATAGTTTCATCTCTCTAATCCGCCGCGGGCTCTGTTCAAGCTCCTCCGGCAGGTGGCCTTCATGACCAGGACAACATCGTCACGATTTGGAAATGCGAATCACGTCGACGCGCGGGCTCTGTGGTATGCGGAACCGCTGAAGGTTGAGTTACGCCCGGAGCGGCTCGAAGTTCCATCACATGACATGGCATTGGTGCGGACTCTTTACAGTGGCGTCAGCCGGGGGACCGAACGGCTCGTCTTCTCAGGGAACGTTCCCGAGAGCGAGTTCCAGTCGATGCGTGCCCCGCTGCAGGTCGGCGAATTTCCATTCCCAGTAAAATACGGCTATTGCGCGACAGGGATTGTCGAGGGAGGGCCTAAAGACCTGATAGGGCGCACATTTTTCTGCCTCCATCCACACCAGGACGTGTTCCTGGCGATGCCTGATTCACTCACGGAGGTGCCATGCAATGTGCCTGCCAAACGGGCCACCTTGGCTGCTAACATGGAGACAGCACTCAATGCGCATTGGGATGCGGCAAGCGGCCCCTGCGACAGTATTGCCATCGTCGGTGCCGGGGTTGTCGGTTTGCTGACCGCCTATCTGGCGGCGCGCCTGCCGGGAGCTGACGTGATCGTGATCGATTCCAATCCCGGGCGGGCGGCGATCGCCAAGTCATTCGGGGCCAGATTCGCAGTTCCTGGCGACAATCTGCCCAAAGACCGCGATGTCGTTTTTCATGCCAGCGCCACGGCCGGGGGGCTGGCGACGGCGCTGGGCCTTGCCGGGATGGAGGGCCGGATCGTCGAAATGTCATGGTACGGCGCCAAGCCGGTAGCGGCTCCCCTCGGCGGCGCCTTCCATTCGCGGCGCCTGCAACTTATTTCCTCGCAGGTCGGCAAGGTGGCGGCCTCGCGGCGTCCGCGCTGGGATTACGGACGCAGGATCGCCGCGGCGATGAACTTGCTGGACTGCCCTGAATTAGACCTGCTCGTTAACGAAGAGATCGCCTTCGAGGATGCTCCAGAACTTCTTCCAGGCATTCTCAGTCCCGAATCGGCTGCCTTGGCCCCCGTGATCGGCTACACCTGATCGGAACGCGCCATCGCCTCAACAGGAGCAAGCCACATGTTTTCCGTCGAAGTCCGCGACCGCATCATGATCGCCCATTCGCTGCCCGATCCGTTTTTCGGCCCGGCCCAGCACCTGCATGGGGCCACGTTCGTCGTCGACGTCGCCTTCTTTCGCTCCAAGCTGACCAAGCAGAACGTGGTGGTCGATATCGGCGCGGCCCTCAGCGTCCTCAGCGAAACCCTGAAGCCGCTTGGATACAAGAACCTCGACGAACTGCCGCAATTTAAGGGCAAACTGACGACCACCGAATTCCTCGCCAAGTACATCTTTGACCAGATGGTGGAGGCGGCCAGTTCGGGGAAACTTGGCGAAGACGGCCAGGGAATCGCGAAAATTCGGGTTACTTTGCACGAAACGGATCTGGCTCGCGCCACTTATGAGGGCCCTGTCGGTGACTGAAGTCTATTTCGCAGTTCCAGGCGATATCGACGCGCCGACCGGCGGTTACGGCTACGACCGCAGGCTGATCGCCGAACTGCCGGCGTTTGGCGTGGCCGTGACGCATGTGGCGCTGCCGGGAAGTTTTCCGGCCCCATCGGCGAAGGACTGTGCCAGCGTCGCCAAGATCTTCGGCAAGCTTCCTCCGGAAGCGACCGTGCTGGTCGACGGGCTTGCTTTCGGCGCTCTGCCCGAAGACATCGTGAAGGGCATTGAACAGCGGATCATCGCCCTCGTGCATCATCCGCTAGCACTTGAATCGGGGCTATCTGAAGCGCGGCGCGACGAATTGAAGCTGAGTGAGACGAAGGCGCTGGCGCTGGTCGACGAGGTCATCGTCACGAGCGCCGTCACGAAGCGCATCCTGGCAGACGAATTCGGCGTCGCCGCGCAGGCTATCACGGTCGCTGAACCTGGAACCGATCCGGCCCCGAGGGCCACGGGAACGGGAACGCCGATGCAACTTTTGAGCGTGGGCACAGTGACGCCGCGCAAGGGCTACGACGTCCTGATTGCAGCGCTGGAGCCGCTCAAGGATCTCGACTGGCGCTTGACGATTGCGGGAGCCAGCGACCGCGACAGCAATGCGACGGCGGCGCTCAAGGTTCACGTCGCTGCCGCGGGCCTGGAGGACCGAGTGACCCTTGCCGGTGTCGTGGTGCCGGCGACGCTCGAGCGCTACTACGAAAGCGCGGACATCTTCATTCTGCCTTCGCTATTCGAAGGTTATGGCATGGTGCTTGGCGAAGCGATGGCGCGCGGCCTGCCCATCGTCTGTACGACCGGCGTGGCGGCAATCGAAACGGTTCCAGAAGGCGCCGCAATCAAAGTGCCTCCTGGTAATGCCGAAGCGCTGACGCGAGCACTCGATAGCATGTTGAAGGAGCGCAAGCTTAGGGCACGGCTTTCGGATGCGTCCTGGGACGCGGGGAGAAAGCTTCCGACCTGGAACGAGACGGCGCGCCGGGTCGCGGCCGTGATCATGGGCCTCAAAGTCTGAACGGCGTGTCGTTTGCTGGACCGTCCCGGGGGCGGGCATAGGTTCGATGTGTCTGGTAGAGCATCATCCGACCATACACGACCGCTTTTCGCGATCGGATGGTCGGATAAAGGTGCTCTAGCATTATGATGCTAGAGCACCTTCATCCGATCCAAGAATCGCCTGCGGCGATTCCGTTAGATCGAATGTTGCTTTAGTCAATTCGGGAAGGGTTGCATGACCGGTTTTTCAAGCGACTGGCTGAAGCTGCGCGAAGGCGCCGATCACCGCTCACGCAATAATGGCTTGGCGGAAGCGCTGTCGGCCCGGCTGGCGCTGCGCGAAATGGTCAGGGTTACAGACATCGGCTGCGGCACGGGGTCGAACCTGCGCGGCACGGCGGATCTGCTGCCGGATAAACAAAGTTGGACACTGGTCGATTACGACGCCGGCTTGCTCGGATCGGCACGGGTCGAACTCGCCGCCTGGGCCGATGCGGCTCATGATGCGGGCGATCAACTCAGCCTCGAAAGGGGACGCAAGCGCATCTCGGTATCGTTCCGGCAGGCGGATCTTTCGGCCGATCTCGACGCGGCGCTCGGCGAAACCTGCGATCTCGTCACGGCTGCGGCGTTTTTCGATCTCGCCTCGGAAGCTTTCATTCAGAGGTTTGCGAAAGCGGTGGCGGCGCGGCGGGCGGTCTTCTACACAGTCTTGACCTATAACGGCATTTCGCGCTGGCAACCGCATCATCCCGCCGACAACGCGGTCGCGTCAGCCTTTCATCGCCACCAATTGAGCGACAAGGGATTTGGGGCCGCGGCGGGGCCGATGGCGCCGATTCATCTGGCAGACCAGTTCCAGTTCGCAGAGTACAGCGTGCAGGAAGGCGAAAGTCCATGGGAACTTGGGCGGGGCGATCAGGCACTCATGGATGAGGTGCAGGCCGGCCATGCGATGGCTATCGCTGAGATCGGCGGCGTCGACGCGGCGACTTTGAAATCCTGGGTGTCACGTAGACTGAGCGGCGTCTATATCGGTCACACCGACACGCTGGCGATGCCGCTCTAGTGAGGCGTCACGCCTCAGTTGACCGGCGGTGCGGCGAGGCCGGTGTCAATTAAGGCGTGATAAACGCCTCACTAAGTCATTGATGTTGCTAGTGGCCCTCATGTCGCGCCTAAATCGAACGAGGTTGCGGCTATGATGCAATTTAGGCGCGACGGGCCACTAGGGTTTGCGCAGTGCCAAGGACAACATGCGGCCAAGCACGTTGTCCTTGCGAATAAAGTAGTGATACAGCGCTGCGCCGATATGCATGGCGATCAATCCCAGGAGCGCCCAGGCTCCAAGCTTGTGGAATTCGAAGAGCGTCTCGGACATCTTCTTGTCTGGAGCGGCCAGGGCTGGAAGGTCGAACAGGCCGAAGAGATTCAGCGCCGGGAACATCGAGACGCCGAGGTAGCCGAGGATCGGGACCAGAAGCAGCAGCCCGTAAAGCGCCCAATGGTTGATTTCGCTGACGACGCGCTGCCAGGGTTCGATGGTCGGTTCCGGGTGCGGTGCTCCTGCCGTCAGCCGGTAGGCGAAGCGTGCGATGACCAGCAGCAGGATGATGACACCGCCAAGCTTGTGGGCGGAGTAGAGATTGTTCGTGGTCGCGTCCCAGATGTTCAACGCGCCGCCGCGATAAGTCATGTAAAGGCCGACAGGGATCTGGATGGCAATCAGCGCCACGACGATCCAGTGGAAGGCGCGGGCGGCCGGCGTGTAGACCTCGATCGCACCCGAAGTCGTTTCAACGGTGGGGATGTTCGTCCTCGGCATCGTCATTCCTCGATCGCTTTGTTCCGTCAACTGGACGATTCCCCCAGACTTGCACGGGCCCCGGCAAGATCACAATCGAAAAGGACGTCGCCGTCGGAGAGCACGTGAACGCTTGTCGGGGGGCGCAGGGCCTGACTTAGCTTCGCAACCGGCGCCAGTTCGATGCCGGCCTGCCCCGAACCGATTATCATAGGGGCCACCAAAACGTGCAGGCGGTCGACGGCGCCAGCGTCGATGAAGCGGGAAATCGTGAAAGCGCCGCCCTCGAGCAGCAGTCGTCTGTAGCCCCGGTTGAACAGTTCCGAAACGATCGCCCTGGGGCACAGGCCGTTGGCGTTGCGTTCGATCCTCAGCACCGGACATGGCGGCGTTGTGCTGCAATCGGTGGCATTGACGGCGAGGACTTCGGCGCCGTCGTCGGCAAGCAGCTTGGCGGCTGCGGGCAGGCGGCCCGAAGGATCGATAACAACTCGGGCGGGCTGACCTTTTCCAACGGGAAGCGCGACGCGGCGGACACTCAGGAGAGGATCGTCGGCCATCACGGTGCCGATGCCGACAACGACGGCGTCAACGGCCGCGCGCAGGCTGTGCAGGTGATCGAGGGCTGCGTCGCGGTTGATCCAGCGGCTTTCACCGGTTGCGGTCGCGATGCGGCCATCGAGGGATTGGCCAAGTTGGGCGACCACGAACGGGCGGCCGGGGTCGGCGTCACGTATCGCGGCGAGGGAACTGGCGGCGTCGTTGCTCAAGATCGGCATCCGGTAGCGGCGGTTTCACTTACGGCTTAACCGGCATGTGTGGCGCAGACAAGGAATTGGTAGGCGGCCGAAATGCCTGCTGCATCATCGCGGTCCTGGAGATGACTGCGCGGCGCTATTCCTGGAGGATCAGGCGGCCAGCGCTTATTTCAAAGCGGGACAGGCGGCTCAGGAAGGACATGCCAAGGAGTGTGCCGTCCATGGCGCCCTGTTCGGTAACGACGCCTTCGACATTGCGCACCGTGATGTCGCCGAGGCGGACGCGCGACAGCGTTACGGGGGCTACCTTGGCGATGCCGTTGGCGGTGCGCACCCGGTGTGTATAGTCCTTTGAGCTGAGCAGAATGCCGGCGCGCCGGGCGTCTTCATGGCTCATGGCGACCAAAGTCGCGCCGGTATCGACCATGGCTCCGACGCTGCGTCCATTGATCTCGAGATCGGCGCGATAATGGCCGCTGCCGTCGGCCGACAACTCCACGTAGCCAAGTGGGCGGCTGTTGCGGTCCTGGGTTCGGATATTCATTGATTTTGCCGTCGCGGCGGCTTCGCCGTCCTGCGGCAGTTCGATGCCGAGAAGCGCTGCGGAGAACATTTTGACGGTTTCGAAATTGGCCATGGCGTAGGCAAGCACGACAGCAACTGCTGCCCAGCTCAAGATTTCGCCCATCAACGTGCGGGTGGCACTCGTCATACTTTGCGCCCGATGACTGGAATTAAACGCCGGTGCCGCAGGCCATCGCCTAGCTCCGGAGCGTCAGGAAATCGCCCGAGAACTCATAAGAGCGCAAACGTCTTAAAAAACTCATACCCAATAAGCTCTCGTTAAGACTTCCAGGCTTGGTGACAAGCGCTTCGATGTCTTCGAGGACGATGCCGCCGACGTCGATCGAGCGCAGCCGGATAGGGGCGGCGAAGGCGGTCCCGTTCGCGGTGGAAACAGGGGCGGTGAAGGCGAGGTTCTTCACGTCGATGCCGGCGCGTTCGGCGTCGGCAGGTTTCAGGACAACCGTGGAAGCGCCGGTGTCGACGAGCAGGGTCATGACGGCTCCGTTGACGGCGGCACGCGCCACGAAGTGATTATCCGAGCGGCGACGCAGACGAACGGCAATGTCGCCGCCGGATTGTGTCAGTTGCTGGCTGGTGCCGGGAGGGGTCAATTCGCCAGTGACACGATAGGCGATCTCGCCGAGTTCGCCGCGGTAGCTGTAGCCGGCAATCAGGAGCAGCATCAGTGCGGCCCAGACGCCGAGTTGCTTGAGCGACTGGCCAAGCCGGTTGGTGGTCCCGCCGAGCATCAAAAGTGCGTAGAACACAAACATCGTGCCGGCAGCGATGAACATCCAGCGTTCGATTCCGGAAAGATCGGAAACGCTGCTGCCCTCGCCGGTCAGGAAATAGAACAGCGCGACGAGGAGAGCGAGAAGCAGGACAATCCAGCCGAGCATGTCAGATCCTTGGCGTCTCGGGGTTGCGGTTTGGGGGCGCCGCTCGGGGCGCCGCCGTCTGGTCGTGTGGCGAAATCATACCGCTACGGATGGCCGTTGCCCAGCAGACGTCTTTCGCGCGTGGCAGCTGTTCAAATACGGATGCCAGAGTCAGGCGCGGGCGTAGCTTGGCGCGTGTGTCGATCGCTGCTCGGCGTGGGCCGGCGAATTGATGAGACGCGGACGGCGGGTCGAGACGCTTTCGCGATGGCGCTCAAAGCCGAAGGGCTGCAGCGGGCCGACAGCATGCAGGACGCGCTTGGGTGGGACATAGACGATGGCTTCGGTACCCTTGCGCAGTTCGGAGTGCAGTTCGAAGCGTCCGCCGTGGAGTTCGATGAGGTTCTTGACGATCGGCAGGCCGAGCCCGGTGCCGCCTTCTGCGGTCTGATGCGCCAGGGAGCCCTGACCGAACGCCTGCAGGACCTTGGGGATCTCTTCCTTGGGAATGCCCGGGCCGGTGTCGCGCACGCTGAGGCGCTGGCCACCCTCACTGGTGTGGTGGACCGAGACGAAGATGTAGCCGCCGCGTGGGGTGAACTTCAGGGCGTTCGAAATGAGATTGAGGCAGATCTGCCGGATGGCGCGCGGATCGGCCCAGATCTGTTCGAGACCGGGAGTGTAGTCCTCGACGATTTCGAGACCTTTGCCTTGTGCGCGCAGCGCCAGCAGGCGGTTGCAGTCGTCGGCGATATCGGCAAGGCGCAGGGGTTCCTCGTGGAGATCGTACTTGCCGGCCTCGATGCGCGAGAGATCGAGGATCTCGTTGATCAGATGCAGGAGATGACTGCCGCTGGCATGGATGCTGTCGGCATAGTCGCGATAGGTGGCGTTCGGCATGCGGCCGAGCACTTCCTGCTTCATGACCTCGGAGAAGCCCATGATTGCATTGAGCGGGGTGCGCAACTCATGACTCATGGTGGCTAGAAACCGCGATTTGGCCTTGTTGGCGGACTCGGCCCTGCGTCGGGCCTCGTCTGAAATCGACTTTTCCTCTTCGAGTTCGGCGATGAGCAGGTCCTTTTGCGAGCGGAACTCGAGCATGGCCAGCGCCGTCGAGTGAAGTCCGGCGGCGAGGAACACGAAATAGAGGTGAACGCCAACCGCCATCGAAGCCAGCGCGTAATAGAGCGGGTCGTTGACGAGAATGCCGAGCATGACGAGACGACCGACGACGGCTGTCGTCATCGGGATCGTGCCGGCGTGCATGATCGGCATGATCGTCGAAGCGAACGTCATGCGGATTGCCAGGATCACGATCAGCATTGCGAAGATGAAGACGTGGGAGGAGAACAAAAGGGAATCGCTGGCGCTGGCGTAGTTCGAGATCCCGACCAGCGCGAAGCCGGCCCAGGTCATGCCGTTCAGCAACTCGGCGAATACAAAGCGGCGGCGCCAGACGCGAATGTCGACGTCGGCCTGGCTTAAGGCTATGAAGCGGCGGCACAACTCCAGGAGGAAGACTTTGGAGGAGATGACGAGGACCAGCCAGAGCGCCGCTTCGAGCGGGGTCGCCCAAAGCATCGAGGCAATCGACAGGATGATCGAGAGCGCCGGCATGGTTGCGGCGGCTGCAATCTCGTTGCGCACGAACATCGAGAGAAGTTCGTACTCGAACTCCGGCTTGACGGTGGAGCCCGTCGACAACTGGGTGCGGATCGTGCGCAGTTGTTCGCTCGATCGCCTGCGCGCCTCGCGCCGGCCTCTCAGTCGAGCGATTTCTTCGGATTTCACCGACTTATCCATCCGGTTCGCAGTTCCCAATTCGGGCTGTTCTTTATTATCGAATGCCGTGATTGCAGGAGATAGTATGCCAGTATTCCGACTCCGACACTTCTTTTCCCAAGTGTCGCAGCCGCAAAACCAGCCAATTCTTGTCTTCATCCTGGAATTACACCGCTTGACGCACTGCACTCGGGAACTGAGCGGCCGATCCAGAACACCAGTTTGGCAACAGGATTCGATATCCTATCATTCGATGCCGGTTAATTTCTACCAAATTCACTAACGTATCGTTTATCAAATTGATACAATCCGCTATGGCAACAATATGAAACGGGCTTTACAACTCTTAAAAATGCTCGGCCCTTTGAAGTGGGTCGGACTTGTTCTCGTTTTGGTCGGTCTGGCGTTCAACGCGTTATGGCCGGCCGGGCAGGTGCTGGATGTCGAGGGTTCGGCGCGCGTTATCGATGGAGATAGTCTTTATGTTGCCGGCCGGGAAGTGCGCATGGAAGGCATCGATGCGCCCGAGGGCAGGCAATCCTGCCGTCGCGATGGCCGTGAGTACGCGTGCGGGGACGAGGCGCGGAAACTCCTGCACCGCTTGATCGGGGGCGGCCAAGTCTTTTGCGAGGGGCACGAAATCGACAAGCACGGCCGGCTTCTGGCGTTGTGCAGTGCGGGCAACGTCGATCTCAACCGGGAAATGGTGGCGCAAGGCTTTGCGGTGGCCTATGGCCGCTTTCGCGAAGAAGAGAAAGCAGCGAAGGGTGGTGGAAAAGGGCTTTGGGCCGGCGAATTCACGCCGCCACGGGATTGGCGCAGGGAACGCAATATCGGACTTTGATCAAAAGCGGGTGTGGACGCTGCTCTATATTGCCGAACCGGCATTAGTGCGAATTCATCCGATCTGATGGAGCAGCCAAACGCGATTTCCGGATCACTTGAAGTTGCTTTGGCATGATCCGGCTGGCGAATTAACGGAGATTTAATGATATGAAAATCATAGAAACACGAGCGGCGCCAAACCCGCGACGTGTGCGCATTTTTCTCGCGGAAAAGGGCCTGCACATTCCACTCGAGGAATTCGAGCTCAACATGGATAATATCCGTTCTGAGGAATTCGCCGAGCTCAACCCGATGCGGCAAGTTCCAATCCTGGTTCTCGACAATGGCGAATGTATTTCAGAGACGATTGCCATCTGCCGTTATCTTGAGGAACTCAATTTGCGCCCGGCGCTGTTCGGCGCGACGCCTATTGAAAAGGCGCGAATCGAAATGTGGAATCGGCGGGCCGAACTCGGTTTCTTTTTTGCCGTCGCCCAGGCCTTCCGCCACCTGCATCCGCGCATGAGCGAGCGGGAGGTTCCGCAGGTCAGGGAATGGGGGGAAGCCAATAAGGAAAAGGCGCTGCAGCGGTTGAAGATCCTTGATCAGCGCCTGCAGTCTTCGCCGTTCCTTGCCGGCGATACGTATTCGATCGCCGATATCACGTTGCTTGTGGCAATTGACTTCATGACGACTGCGCGGATCGAGCGGCCTCTGTCGCTGGCAGGTGTCACCCGATGGTATGACGAAGTTTCGGCGCGCCCGAGCGCCAGAGCCTGAGGGATAAGGGATAGATCGCCCCGTGGTGCGGCTTTTTGCAACTGTCGCGTTTTGTTGCCTGTTCCCTGGGGAACAGACGATCTATCGTGTGTGCCCGCACTTTTGACCGGCAGGGTTGGACAGGACACAAACAATGAAGCTGACCATAGTCGGCTCAGGCGATGCATTCGGCTCGGGCGGACGACTCCAGACGTGCTTTCATGTGGCGACGGGGGAATTCAACTTTCTCATCGACTGCGGCGCGTCGAGCCTGATCGGAATGGAACGCGCGGGACTGGATCCGGCGGGCGTCGACGCCATTTTCATCTCGCATCTGCACGGCGATCACTTCGCGGGGCTCATCTGGTGGATTCTTTATGCCCGGCATGTCGAAAAGCGAACACGGCCGCTGGTCATCGTCGGGCCGCAGGGCATCGAGGCCCGCTATGTGACCACCGCGGAGGCGCTGTTTCCGGGCAGCACCGAAAAAGAGACCTACTTCGACCTTCAGTTCCACGAGCACGATACGGCGGCGCCATTCGAATGGCGCGGACTCAGCTGTACGGCGATTGAAGTCTGTCATCCATCGGGGGCTCCATCGCACGGATTGCGCTTCGAATTCGGCGACAAGGCGCTGAGTTATTCTGGCGACACGGAGTGGGTCGACGGGCTGTTTGGACTGTCTGAAGGTGTCGATCTGCACATCAACGAGTGTTTCGCCTACACGGGCGGGCTGCGCTACCATACGAACTGGCTGGCGCTGCGGGAAAAGCTTGGCGATATCACTGCCAGCCGGATCCTACTGACACACATGAGCCGGCCGATGCTGGCACACTTGCAAGACGTCGAGGAGCCACGCGTGATGATCGCGCACGACGGCCTGGTGATCGAGGTCTAGCGGATGGCGAGATGGCAGATGGAAGATCCAGATACGGGGGCAAAGGCCTGAATAAACTCGTCTGCGAGATCAAGGCCTGCCGCCTTTGCGCGGAGCAGCCGATCGGGCCGCCCTTACCGCACGAGCCGCGCCCCGTCCTGCAAGTCGGCAGAACGGCGCGGATCGGCGTCTTCGGCCAGGCGCCAGGGCTCAAAGTACATGGGAGCGGCCGCCCTTTCACCGACCCTTCAGGCGTGCGGCTGAGGGCGTGGATGGGGATCAGCGAGGAAGCCTTCTATAACAGTGCGCGGGTTGCGGTCGTGCCAATGGGGTTTTGTTTTCCAGGTTACTCCGCGAAGGGTGCCGATCTGCCTCCACGAAGCGAATGCGCCCCGAAGTGGCGCCAGCGGGTGATGGACGAGCTGCCAAATCTTCAGGTCGCGCTACTGGTCGGCAGGTTTGCGCAAAGCTGGCATCTGGGGCCGCGCAATCGCAAAACGCTAAGTGAGACGGTGGCTGGGTGGCGGGAATTCGGCCGCGAAGGCGGACTGACAATGGTGCCGCTGCCGCATCCCTCTTGGCGCAACAATGCGTGGCTGAAGCGCAATCCCTGGTTCGAAGCTGAATTGTTGCCCGATCTTCGTGCCTTGGTGGGCCGGATCCTGGGATAGTCCTGAGCGAGATAATCGACGGGGGAAAGCTTTTAGTCGATCCCGTGAATTTGATGTTGCGTCTAGTCTATTTTTCGTACGTGATATGCAAAGTTGGTCGCAGGTTGGCGACGAATTGATTTATCTCATCGCTGCTTCAACGCGGTCGTTCATACTTGATTGGTTTTGCACGTCGAAGGATCAGCGATCCCAAAGCAGATGCCGTTACAGAAAGGGGGAGGTTGATGCTCGATGAGATGGACATCAAGATTCTGCGCGTCCTGCAGGAGGATGCGACCCGCGCTGTCGCGGAGATCGGCAAGGAGGTCGGATTGTCGACCACGCCGTGCTGGCGGCGCATTCAGAAGCTGGAAGAGGCTGGCATCATCAAGCGCAAGGTCGCCGTGCTCGATCCGGAAAGCGTTAATGCCGGGGTGACCGTGTTTGTGCAGATCAAGACGGATCAGCACAGCAACGACTGGCTGGAGCGATTCCACGAGGCTGTGGTGGACTTTCCCGAGGTCGTCGAGTTCTACCGGATGGCTGGCGAGATCGACTATCTGATGCGCGTAGTGGTGCCGGACATTGCCGCTTATGACAAATTTTACAAAAAGCTGATTTCCCGGATCGAGATCGCCAAGGTGTCGTCGGTGTTCGCTATCGAGCAGATCAAGTACACAACGGCGCTGCCGCTGCATTTCGCGCTTACTGCCGGCAAGGGCAATCAAACCAAGCGTTGAAACGCGAAACCGGCACCCGCCAGCGTGACGGAAGTGTCACGCGACCCCGATGCGTACGCGCGGGCTCAGGAGGAGGAGAACAGCGGACCGCCGGTTATGCGCATGCGGCCACGGACGAGGCCGACCGGGACGCCGGGTGCGCTGGCAAGGCCCAAGACGACGCCGTAGTAGGCGTTTCGCCCACTCAGCGCCGTCAGGGTCACGTCGGCGATTAGACGATCGCCAAGCGGCACGGGCTTGAGGAAGTCGATGGCCGCATTCGCCGTGGCGGCGCGCTCGCCGCGGGCATTACAAGTGAAGCCAAGTGCAAGATCGGCGAACGCAAAGACGATACCGCCGTGGCAGACGCCAAACGTGTTGGCGTGCTGGGGCTTGACGTCCATGGCGAAACGGGCGCTTTGCGTACCGGCGCGCAGGATCTCGATCCCGAGCCACTGGTAGACGGGATTGACGGCGGCCATGGCTTCCTTCAGCGCTCGGGCCTCAGGATCATCGGCTGCGGTATCGCTCACGACTGCGGCCTCGCGATCAACCTAGTGTTCCTCATGTCGCGCCTAAATCGAACGAGGTTGCGGCTATGATGC
>LOEV01000225.1 GCA_001516065.1 Alphaproteobacteria bacterium BRH_c36 | reverse complement strand
GGTGATGGCCGGCGAAGACCGCTTTGCCGCGGCCCGCGCCGCCGTCATCGATGTCGCCCCGGCCTGCCTCCTTACCGCGATGAACGCGGCAATCGCCATCCTGTCGCTTTCGCTGGCCGATTCGGCCTTGATCCGCACCTTCGGCAAGGCGGCACTTCTGGCCGTCGCCATCTCCTACATTGCCGTCGCCGTCGTGGTGCCGACGCTCGCCGTCCTCCTGGTGCGCAAGGAAGAGAAGACGATTGCGCACCCGGATGACGAAACCGGCGGCGTTGGAGTCCTGCAGCGGGTCACCGACACGGTTGTCAACTTCAGCGCCCGCCATCCCTTGCCGCTGAGCCTGTTCGGCATCGCCGCCGTGGTCGCGACGGGCTGGATCTATTCGACTCTGGAACCGCGCTACCGCCTTGCCGACCAGGTGCCCGACCAGGAGCAGGCCCTCGCCGGGACCGCCCGCCTCGACAAGAAGCTGACAGGGGCCAACCCTGTTCACGTCATGATCGAGCTGCCCAAGGCCGCCGCGAAAACGGGGCAGCCGGCGAGTCTTTACGATGAAGAGACGCTCAACGTGATCGCCGAAGCTCACCGCGTCCTCGAAGAGCGCGCCGGTCTTGGCAACGTCTGGTCTCTCGACAGCCTGCGCCGATGGCTGGCCGAAGCCGGAGACACCAGCGTCGAGACGATCAAGCGCTATGTTTCGATCCTGCCTGAGCATCTGGTACGCCGCTTCATCTCGGCCGATGAGCGCGCAGTCCTCGTGACAGCCCGCCTGCCCGACATCGATGCCAGCGAGATCCTCCCTGTTGTCGACAAAATCGATGAGGCGCTGGAACCGGTCCGTGCCGCCCATCCCGGCTATCAGGTGTCGGTGACCGGGCTTCCGGCAATCGCCGCGCGCAACTCGGCAACCCTCATCAGCGAGCTGAACTGGGGCCTCATCGGCGATATGTTCGTGATTTTCATTTTTCTGGCGGTGGCGCTGCGTTCGGTTCTGGCCGGCGTGGCAAGCGTGCTCCCATCGCTTTTCCCGATCTTCGCGACAGGAACGCTGTTGTGGGCCTTCGGCGAGGGGATGCAGTTTGCCTCCATCGTCGCCATCACTGTGGCGTTTTCGCTCGCCATCGACTCGACGATCCACTTCCTCAACCGCTATCACCTGGAGGAGGACCGGCTGGGCGGCGGCCCCGGCGGGCATCTGGAAGCCCTGCGCCAGACTGCCCATCACATCGGCCCGCCCGTCGTTATGACCACCATCATCCTGGCGCTCGGCCTCGGCGTCACCATGCTGTCCGACCTACCCTCGCTGCGGCTCTTCGGCCAACTCACGGCGGCCTGCCTGTTTTCCTCCCTCATTGCCCAGCTCATCGTCCTCCCCGCCACGATTTCCCTGTATCGCCAGACATTCCCGCGGTCGCACCCGGTGCCCGTGCCTCACCCGCGTCAAGCTGGCCCTTGACCGATGCGGTCCAATCGGCGTTTTTCGCCGTAAATGCGGAATATCGTTCAACGACCGGCACAATGCCGGCTTATTTTGGGAAGCCGTTCATGTCACCGAAGATGAAGTCCGCCTCACCGCTCCTGGCGCTGTTTGCCGCCGTCCTGCTTCTCGCACCCATCCACGTTCTGCAAGCCGCAGACGAGGCCGCCAAACCGGCCGGAACAACGCACCAGGAATATACCGAGCAGGGCCTTCTTGATGCTGCCTACGATTTCTGCGCCACTGTTCAAAACCGCCATGGCAAATCCTGCGATTGCGAACAGAAGCTATTGAAGCAGCCCGACCGCTTCGGCCAGGAAGAGCGCGAAATGTCGTTCTACTATTTCACCGACAAGGACCGTTATCTGAAGGAATACAAGGCGCGCATTGCCGCCGATCCGAAGTGGCAGGAAGACTTTTCCGTGCGCATGTCGACCATGCAGGCGCTCATCATCGCCGCCTGCGGCGCCTGAAAAATGGCGTTTTGACAGCGCATCGAACCGCCGCCGCAATCGTGGTCTTGGATAGAACGCCGGGCGCCAATGAGCGCCCGGCGTTTTGGCATTGACAGAGTCGTGCAGAACCCTTTGTGATCGCACTCCACCTGGGTGATCGGGCAGCTTGAGACCTGTGAAGAGGCGCAATGCAGCCCTTCGGGCAGAGACGGCGAAATTGGAATTGGGCGCGCGTTGCGAAAAAAGCCCGCGGCGGCGCCGTGGCCATGCTGGCGTCGGTTCCCCTGCTGATATTTATTTCGCTGGTCTACGCTGTCATGCTGGTCGAGAGGCTCTTCAGCAGGCGTTACCGGGGTGGGCCTGCAGCTCCTAAGTTCACGAGCGGCTCGACAGGGAGGGGGCGGATCGGATCGACTGGCCTATCGCGGCGCCAGAGCGGCACCCTCGTTCCCGGCTTGCCGCGCCCTGCGGGCATGAAGGCCCGCGAAACCACCATCCCGCAAGCCCAACACGATCATCGGCGCGGGCAGACCCAAGCCGCTGAAGAAGCCCGCGCCGAGGCCAATCGGGCCATCGCCTCGAATCTGGCGCTCAGCATCAGTCCGGCCGCCGTCATCGTAGTCGCCGAAGAGGCGGTGCTCCGGCACGAATTATATTGGCCGATGCTGGAAACTGTATTCGCCCGCCTTATCGATCTCAGCGCAACGTCGACTGATATGCACACTCTGATGCGCATGTGCGGTTATGAATGGCTCTACGACATGGGGATCGCGCCGCGCCGGTTTGTCCGGCTGAAGCTGCAGGGCAGCGGCGGTAAAATGCGCTGGCAGCACGTGGCGACCCGTCTCATCTGCTTTGAATCGGATGGTGGGATGGCGCACTCTGAATTGCTGCCGCCATTCGATATCCTACTGTCCCAGACGCGCATCTTCGTCTATTTCGACGACGAAGATCAGGCGATCGGCTGGGAGCGGCCAGCCGAGCCGCGTCGCCGCCACCTGTAAGACCAGACGCCGTGCTTCAGAGCTTCCGCGTCCAGAACTGCAGCGGCTTCTCCGTCTCGGCGTCCTCGCCGATGTCTTTCCACGAATAATAGGCGACGAGCCCTTCGACAGGAGCATAGCCGCGCTTCTTCCAGAAGCCGTCGAGCGGCCGGTAGTCGGCGGGCTTCAAGGGATGGTCATCGGGACGCACGACGCGGCAGAAGGTGGAGATTTCAAAGCCGCCGAGCCGGCGCGCATGGGCTTCGCGCTCGTCGAAGAATCGGTTGCCGACGCCCTGTCCGCGATAATCGCCGATGAGGACCGATTCCCCGCAATAGAAAACCTTGTCGATATCGTACCCGGCCGCCTCGAACGGCGCGATGAACTCTTCGTCCGTTTCCGCCATAGGCGAGGCCGTCGACGCTCCGACGATTTTATCGCCGTCGCGGGCGACGACGCAGACAGCGCCGCGAGCGGCGATGAACTTCGCCAGATATTCGCGCTCGTAGGCTTCCGTTCCGTCGTAGAGATAGGGCCAGTCGCGAAATACCGCGATCCTGAGGCGCGCCAGATCCGTCAGTACGTCCTTGAGTGCTTTCCCCGTGACGGCTTCGATTGAGAGGCTCATGTGCGCGGCTTTTCCTGCTTGTTGCCGGCCCCAACGATGACGACCGTCGGCTGCCAATTGCCCGCGTTCGCTTCTTCCATCTGTGCGTAGGCGCAGATGATCAGCTTGTCGCCGACGCAGGCGAGCCGCGCCGCCGCGCCGTTGAGGCCAATGACGCCCGACCCTGCCTTTCCCTCGATGACGTATGTCGCGAACCGGTTGCCATTATCGATGTTGTAGATCTCGACGCGCTCGTTGATGAGAAAGCCAGCTGCTTCGATCAGGTCGCGGTCTATGGAGATCGAGCCCTCGTAGTGAAGGTCGCATTCGCTCACCGTCGCCCGGTGCAGCTTGCATTTGAGTAGGGTGACCAGCATTGGGCCAAAGCCTCCTTCAGATCGCTGACCGGTGCCGCAGGCGCGACCGGCTTTCCCCTCGGGGGCCGACTGTCAACCCGCGACCTGGGCGATCCAGTCGGTGAGGTTATAGTACGTCGTTATGCGGGCGATTTTACCATCCTTGATGGCAAGGAATGCGCCGGCCGGCAGCTTGTAGGTCTGCCCTTTGGCTTCAGGCAGTCCCGGCTCGGCATTGAGGTAGGTGCCGACGACGTTGAACTCGGCCGCCGCTCTGCTGCCGTCCTTGTTGACCATGACGGTGACGCCCTCGAGCTGCTCCTTGTAGTGATGCGCCATCCGCGCCATGAAGGCCTCGAACTTGTCCTTGCCCTGACGGCGCTCTCCCTGGTTGACGTCGTGGATGACGTCGTCGGTGACGCAGGCAAGCATGCCGGCATCGTCACACTTGTTGAAGGCCTCGTAGTAATTGCGGATCAGGGCGGCGGTGGCCTGGCGGGCCATGGATTCGGGGCCGGTGTCTTTCATTGCGGGGGTCTCCGTCGGGGTGTATGGGGGCTGATCGGACAGCGGAGCGCCTTGATAGCAAGGTGGAGCGCCATGGCCAAGCGCCCACTTGCCGCTGCCGCTCAAGCTGGCTATTTGGATGGCCATGACAGTCAAGGACGACGTAGCCTCGCTGCCGGTCGTGGTCGCCGCGCTCTATCGCTTCACCCGCTTGCCGGATTTTGCAGCCTATCGCGACCCGTTGCAGGCCGCTTGCGAGCGGCACGGCGTGATGGGGACATTGCTGCTCGCCTCCGAGGGGATCAACGGCACCATCGCGGGCAGCCGCTCCGGGATCGATGCGGTGCTGACGCAAATCAGGCAACTACCCGGCTGCGCCGAACTCGACTGGAAGGAGTCGTTTTCGGACGCGATGCCGTTCAAGCGGATGAAGGTCCGCCTCAAGCGCGAGATCGTCTCGATGGGCGTCGAGGGGATCGACCCAGCGCGCATCGTTGGCACCTACGTCGCACCGCAGGATTGGAACGCACTGATATCGAAGCCCGATGTGGTAGTGATCGACACCCGCAACGATTACGAAGTCGCGATTGGCACCTTCGAAGGGGCAGTCAATCCGCAGACTGAAACCTTCCGCGAATTTCCCGGCTGGGCCAGGCAAGCGCTGGCGGGAGAAAACCGCCCCAGGCTGGCGATGTTCTGCACCGGCGGCATCCGCTGCGAAAAGGCGACAGCGCTGATGAAGGAGATGGGCTTCGAAGAGGTCTATCACCTCAAGGGCGGCATCCTGAAATACCTCGAGGAGGTGCCTGCCGAAGAAAGCCTGTGGAATGGCGAATGTTTCGTCTTCGACGAACGCGTCTCCGTCGGCCACGGCCTCGAACCTGGACCCTACCAGCTCTGCTCGATCTGCCGCAGCCCGTTCCTCTCAGGTGAAACATCCGGCGGATATGCAAGCCGCCCGTGCCCCGATTGCGAAGCCGCAGCCGATGCCGATAAGAAAGCCGCCGCAGCCGAACGTCATCGCCAGATCGCACTCGCCAGAAAGCGCGGCGAGAACCACTTCGGCAGCAAGAAGGGATAACAGAGACCGTCGAAGAACGACCAGATCAAAATCACGATGCCTTGAGGCGGGCTGGAAATTCCGCGATGGACAGCCGACCTGAGGGACAAGACGCCGGAAAAAACCAGGACACCGCGAACGATGATCGAGCTCTACTACTGGCCGACGCCCAACGGCCACAAGATCACGATATTCCTCGAAGAGGCCGGCCTGCCTTACGAGATCAAACCCGTCGACATCTCGGCGGGCGATCAGTTCGAACCCGAGTTCCTGAAGTTCTCGCCCAACAACCGCATGCCGGCCATCATCGACCGCGCCCCCGCCGGTGGCGGTGAACCGATCACCGTGTTCGAGTCGGGTGCAATCCTCGTCTACCTCGCCGAGAAGTCCGGCGCGTTCCTGCCTACCGAAACGCGAGCCAGGAAGACGGTCATGGAATGGCTGTTCTGGCAGGTCGGCGGCCTTGGCCCGATGGCCGGCCAGAACCACCACTTCGTTCAATACGCGCCCGAGAAGATCCCCTACGCCATGGACCGCTACGTCAACGAGACGAACCGCCTTTATGGTGTCCTCGACCGCCGCCTTGCAGGGCGCGACTGGCTGGCAGAGGACTATTCCATCGCCGACATGGCTGCCTACCCCTGGGTCGTCCTGTGGAAGGGGCAGCTTCAGAACCTCGACGATTTTCCCAACATCCGCCGCTGGCACACAGCAATCCGCAACCGTCCTGCCGTGATCCGCGCCTACGAGAAGGGCAAGCCCTGGTCGAGCCGTGCGGCTGTCACCGAGGAAGGCAAGAAGCTCTTGTTCGGTCAGACCGCAAAACTGCTGGGCTGAGCAACATTGGATCATCCGATCGCGAACCAGTATCGCGTTTGGCGGGACGATGCTCTCGCGTTTCCTCGATGAAATGTAAATAGCCCAGCCCCCGGCTGGGGTGGTAGCGGCCGTCAACGAGCCAATTTAGCCAAGGGTCGTCACAGCCAGCGCTTTGGCCCCCGATGTGATGGGCTGCATGCACGGCCGTCCCGATTGCGCTTTCCACTGGGCTCTAGGCCGGTTAAATCGGAGCGTTATACGATAGGCCTGCGTCGTCCGAGGGGGAGCCATGGCAGGAGAATTCAGCACACCGCCCTGGCTTTCTGCCGGAGGCTCGGTTGCGCGTGACGGCAACGGCCCGGGCCTCCTCATGCGCGGCTGGCTCTTCATCGAATTGCTGCTGTTGTTCGTCGGCCTGCCGCTCGCCCTGAAGCACGCTGTCCATATCGAGCGTATGCCGCTCTTCATGGTGCTGCAGCCGGTGTTGCTCGCCTTCGTCGTTTTCCTTCTATGGGACCGCTGGTTTCTTTTGCGCCGGGAATTCGTCAAGGGCTTTCGCTTCACGGACCTGTTGTCGATCCTGGCGATATTCGCGGTCGGCGGCGGTATGGTCGCGGCCTACATGGCCCAGGAAATGCCGGAGCGCTTTCTCGCCTTCCCGACCCAGCGTTACGAGACCTACGAGCGGGTCATGATCCTCTATCCCCTCGTTTCCGTTTTGACCCAGGAACTTGTCTACCGGACCTTCTTCTTCCACCGCTACGGGGCCCTGTTTGGAGCCTGGCGCTGGCCGATGATCCTGACGAATGGGATGTTATTCGGCTTCGCCCATATCGTCTTCGACAACATGGTGGCGATCATCGGCACCGGCGTTATCGGTACGCTGCTCGCCTACCGCTACGCGACGACGCGCTCGTTCTGGGCCGTCTTCATCGAGCATACGCTGTGGGGCTGGCTTGTCTTTACCGTCGGCCTCAACAAGTATTTCTTTACCGGCATCTCCAACATGCCCGCCTGGGACCACATGAACGACTGGATAGAGGCCGTGCAGCGCCACCTGGGGATCTGAGGTCGCTCCGTCCGGCAATGTGCGCGCCGGTGCGCAAGAGTACCAAACAACCCCGAAAAGTCTGCTCAAACCCCAGCCGCCGGATTGCTAGCCTCCTCGTCGATGGATGCAATCGCGTTGAACGATCCTGGCGGTCCAAACCATGACAGATACAGCCACGCCCG
This sequence comes from Alphaproteobacteria bacterium BRH_c36, assembly GCA_001516065.1. Classification (GTDB taxonomy): domain Bacteria; phylum Pseudomonadota; class Alphaproteobacteria; order Rhizobiales; family Hyphomicrobiaceae; genus Filomicrobium. Next base: position 16,860 of record LOEV01000225.1, on the reverse strand, counting down.
CATCCGCTGCGAGCAGTGACGGCTCCCTACGAACAGAATCGGGGCCCGATGCGTTCCCCCCGCCGACGTCAGCTCACTTGGGTCTGGCCGCAGCGCTCGTCGCACTCGGCGATCTCGCCTTGTATGACGTCACCCCCGGCGCTGCGGCTGGGCTTTTTTCGGCAGCTCTCATTTTATCGATGGCGGTCCTGAACCCTTTTCTCCTCGAACGGCGCGCCGGGATCGTCATTTTCATGGTGCTTCTGATCGGCTGCGCGGCGTTTTTGGAGGAACCCTCATTTCTTGCGCTGGGCACGGGGATTGCGGGCCTGGCCGCCTTCGCGGTCGGCAGCCAGCCCCTCGCCGCAGCAAGTGTCGAAGTCTGGCTGGAGCGTGCATTCGCTTACCTGCTGCAATTGGGCTTCCGCTTGCCCGTCGATATCATCACCATGCCGCGCTGGGCGGGAGGTCAGCGTTGGTCGAAGGCTGTCGTCGCTGCGGGGTGGGTTTGGCTCGTCCCGCTGACGCTGTCGATCATCTTTCTAGCGTTGTTCTCCGCCGCCAACCCGGTTCTCTCCCGGTGGATCGGACTGATCGGGGATGTCGATTTGCATCTGCCGTCGGCCGCGCGCCTCGGATTCTGGATTGTGCTCGCGGCCCTCATCTGGGGTGCTTTGCGCGGCAGCCCCAGACCTGGCGAGGAATCCGCCCAAACCGCTGTGAGCCCCAACCACAGCGATGTCTCACTGGTCACGAACGCGATCCGGAAAGGATTGCTGTCCCCCGCCACCGTCTGCCGGTCGCTCCTGCTGTTCAACGCCGTATTCGCCATCCAGAACGGCCTTGACCTGAGCTATCTTTGGGCCGCGCAAGCTCTCCCAGAGGGCGTAACGTATGCCGCTTATGCCCATGCCGGAACCTACCCGCTGGCAGTCTCCGCACTTCTCGCTGCCGGGTTCGTTCTGCTAGCATTTCCCTCCCGCCTGCGCGGCCGGGGATCGCGAACCGCCGCCGCGCTCATGTACCTCTGGATGGCGCAGAGTGTGTTCCTCGTCGCCTCCGCGATCGCCCGCATGGGGCTCTATATCGAGGCCTACGCGCTCACCCACCAGCGGGTACTAGGACTTATCGTCATGGCCCTGATCGCCGCCGGGCTTATCCTGGTTGCGCTGCGCATCGCGTTCTCCAAAAGCAACGTCTGGCTGATCAACGCCAATGCCCTCGTGCTGATCGGCACGCTCTACGTCGCCAGCTTCGTCGACTTCAACCGCATCATTGCCGAACACAACGTCGCCAACTGCCGCGAGATGGGCGGCAACGGCGTCCCCCTGGACGTGCCATATATGCAAAGCCTAGGCCCTTCGGCACTCCCTGCCGCGCGGCGCTATCTGTCGAGCCATGAAACGCTTGGCAGTCCCAAAGCCTGGCTGGTCAGGACTGCCGCCGGAAAGCTCGAAATCGAGCTGCAGGCGCGCCAATCCGATTGGCGCTCCTGGACCTATCGCGGATACCGGCTGCAGGGGCAAAAACAGGTTCACTGACAGCCCGAAAACCCGCCATTGTTCCTCTCGCGCCGATCCGCTACAAGACGCATCAATCGGATCCCCCACACATAGCGAGAGGAGCGCCCTTCATGGCGAACCCGCAGTACGTCTATCACATGCACAAGCTCTCCAAGACCTATCCGGGCGGCAAAACGGTCTTGAAAGACATCTCCCTGTCATTTCTGCCCGGCGCCAAGATTGGCGTCGTTGGCCTCAACGGTTCGGGTAAATCGACGCTACTGCGCATCATGGCCGGTGAGATGGGCGACTTCGTCGGCGAAGCCTGGGCCGCCGATGGCATCAAGGTCGGCTACCTGCCGCAGGAACCTGAACTCGATTCTGAAAAGGACGTGCTTGGCAACGCGATGGAAGGTGTTGCCGAGAAGAAGGCGCTGCTCGACCGTTACAACGAAATCGCCATGAACTATTCCGAGGAGACGGCAGACGAGATGGCCGGTCTGCAGGATCAGATCGACGCGCAGAACCTTTGGGACCTCGACACCCAGGTCGAACAGGCTCTCGACGCATTGCGCTGTCCGCCCGGCGATGCCGACGTCATCAAGCTCTCGGGTGGTGAAAAGCGCCGCGTTGCGCTGACCAAGCTGTTGCTCTCCAAGCCGGACATTCTGTTGCTCGACGAACCGACCAACCACCTCGACGCCGAGTCAGTCGCATGGCTGGAACGCTTCCTCAAGGAATACGCCGGCTGCGTCATCCTCGTCACCCACGATCGCTACTTCCTCGACAACATCACAGAGTGGACCCTCGAACTCGACCGCGGCCAGGGCGTGCCCTACCACGGAAATTATTCGAGCTGGCTGGAACAGAAGGCCAAGCGTCTCGAAACCGAGAAGGGCCAGGAAGAATCCAAACAGCGCGCCCTCAAGCGCGAACTCGAATGGATCAGGTCCTCGCCAAAGGCCCGTCAGGCGAAGTCAAAGGCGCGTATCACTGCTTACGAAAAGCTCGCCGAGGAAGCTGGCCGCGAGGATATCGGCCGCGCCTCGGTCTCGATCGCCACCGGTCCGCGTCTCGGCGATGTCGTCATCGAGGCTGACGGCCTGACCAAGGGCTACGGCGACCGCCTGCTGATCGACGATCTGTCCTTCAAGCTGCCGCCCGGCGGCATCGTCGGCGTCATCGGTCCCAACGGCGCCGGTAAGACGACGCTGTTCAAGATGCTGGTCGGCCAGGAAGAACCCGATGGCGGCTCGATCCGCATCGGCGACACGGTCAAGATTTCCTATGTCGACCAGTCGCGTGACGACCTCGACCCGAAGAAATCCGTCTGGGAAGTTATTTCCGACGGCCTCGACGTGATCTCGCTCGGCGGCAAGAAGGAGGTCCCCTCGCGCGCCTATTGCGGCTGGTTCAACTTCAAGGGCACCGACCAGCAGAAGAAGGTCAACATGCTTTCCGGCGGTGAGCGCAACCGCGTCCACCTGGCTAAGCTTCTGAAGGAGGGTGGCAACCTCCTGCTCCTCGACGAGCCGACCAACGATCTAGACACCGAGACGCTCTCGGCCCTTGAAGCCGCACTTGAAGACTTCCCGGGCTGCGTGGTGGTCATCAGCCACGACCGCTTCTTCCTCGACCGTCTGGCGACCCACATTCTCGCATTTGAAGGCGACAGCCACGTCGAATGGTTCGAAGGCAACTTCGAAGCCTATGAGGAAGACAAGAAGCGCCGTCTCGGCGACCAGGCTGCCGAGCCCCATCGCATCAAGTACAAGCGCTTCGAGAGATAGGCGGTAATCAGGCTGTGCCCCGGTTGAAGGGGCCGTCAGCGTTGCATCCGCTTGCTCGTCCCCGGTGCACGAAAACGCGCGCTGTGGAGCTTACGAGACGCACCCGACCGAAGGAGATCTCATGTCGTCGCGAGCCGTGCATTCCCTGACCGTGCATCTGCACTGCCTGATATGCACGGCGGCCGTTCTCGCGATCCTCTCCGCCAGCGCGCTGCCCGTTCGCGCCGAGCGCGCCTATGTCGCGGTCGCCGCGAACTTTGCCGAGGTCCTCGATGCGCTTCAACCGATCTTCAAATCAGCGACCGGCCACGAACTCGTCGTCACGATCGGCTCGACCGGCAAGCTCTACGCGCAAATTGTCAACGGCGCGCCGTTCGAGGTGCTCCTCGCTGCCGACCAGGCGCGGCCGGAAAAGCTCATCTCCGAGGGGCACGCAGTTGCCGGCTCCCGCTTCACCTATGCGCTTGGCCAGCTTGTCCTGTGGAGTCCGGACCCGCGCCGCATCGCCGATGACCCCGCCGCCGCACTGCGCGCCCCCGATGTCAGCGCCATTGCTATTGCCAATCCGGCCCTGGCCCCATACGGTTTCGCCGCCAAGCAGGCCTTGGAGAAGATGGGACTTTGGAGCGAGCTGTCTTCCAAAATCGCCATGGGGGAGAACATAGGGCAAACCTTCTCGATGGTGGCATCCGGCAACGCGCAACTCGGCTTGGTTGCGAAGTCGTATGCGTTGAGCCCGAGAAACAGCGAACGGGGCAGCCTTTGGACGGTGTCAACGCAATACTACGATCCCATACGTCAGGATGCCGTGCTCCTGGAGAAGGGTTCATCAAACGAAGCCGCCAAAGCATTCATGGGCTTTCTTCGGAAGCCAGAGACCCGCGCCTTGATCGAAAAATTCGGCTACGCAGTCGAGTAGTACGATGACGGACGGCGGCCCGGTATTTCTGACCTTTTTGCTTGCCGCGGTCACCACGGTGCTCCTTCTCTTGGTGGGCACTCCGCTCGCGTGGTGGCTGGCGCACACGCGCTCTCGCGCCAAACCCATCATCGAAGCCATCACGGCCCTGCCACTTGTGCTGCCGCCGACGGTGCTCGGCTTCTACCTTCTCATCCTCTTTTCCCCGAACGCGCCGTTCGGAGGATTCTGGGTGACGCTGACAGGATCGACGCTCGCATTTTCTTTCACCGGCCTCGTGATCGCCTCGATGCTCTACTCGCTGCCGTTCATGGTGCAGCCGCTGCAGACAGCCTTCGAGCAGATTGGTCGCGAGCCCCTCGAAGCGGCGGCGACACTTGGCGCCAGCCCGCGCGACGTCTTCTTCTCGGTCGCCGCCCCGATGGCATTGCGCGGATTCCTCACAGCTTCCGTCCTCACCTTTGCCCACACAATTGGTGAGTTCGGCGTCGTCCTCATGGTTGGCGGCAATATTCCAGGCCGCACCAAGGTCATTTCGATTGCCGTCTACGAGCACGTCGAAACGCTGAACTATGCCGAGGCGCACATGTTGTCGGGCGGGCTTTTGCTGTTTTCTTTCGCGGTGCTCGTCACCGTATACGCCCTGAACCGGAAAGCCCCGCTAAATGTCGGATGATGCGGTCCTGAGCTTCCGCTTCCGGCTGTCGCATGGCGCCTTCCAGGTCGCGCTTGCCCATGATATGCGCCTGGCTGGCATCACGGCACTGTTCGGCCACTCGGGAAGCGGCAAGACGACGGTCTTGCGCGTGCTGGCTGGCCTTGAGTCGAGGGCCGATGGTCATATCGCCTTCGATGGGGCGGTTTGGCAAGGCGAACAGCCCCGGCGATCGTTCGTGCCGCCCCACGAACGCGCTGTCGGCTATGTGTTCCAGGACGCCCGCCTTTTCCCGCACCTCACCGTTGCCGGCAATCTGGCATTCGCCGAATCGCGCTCGCGCAACCGCGCAGCCGTGAGTAATTTCGAAACTGTCGTTGGCCGCTTCGATCTCGAACCTTTGCTTGAGCGCAGACCCGAATCGCTTTCCGGCGGCGAGTTACAGCGCGTCGCCGTTGCCCGCGCTCTCCTCGCCCGCCCGCGCCTCTTGTTGATGGACGAGCCGCTCTCCGCCCTCGATACCCCGCGCAAGGCCGAGATCCTCCCCTATATCGCCCGGCTGCCGGAGCAATTCGGCGTGCCGGTCATCTACGTCACGCATTCCGTTGACGAGGTTGCTTATCTGGCCGACGAAATGATCGTGCTCTCGAAGGGTCGCAAGGTCGCTGACGGCCCGGTCGGCGAAACGCTCGCCCGCCTCGACCTCGGGCCAGCGACGGGCCGCTTCGAAGCCGGCGTTGTATTGAAAGCAACCGTCGTCGGGCATGACACCGAGTATCGGTTGACCAGGTTGGATCTTGGCGGCGCCCAGATAGAGGTGCCGATGCTTGATGCGGCCCCTGGCGCGCGCGTGCGTATGCGGTTGCGCGCCCGCGACGTCATTCTCGCGACAAAAAGGCCAGAGCAGCTGAGTTCGCGCAACATCATCGAAGGCAGGATCGTCGAGGTCGTCGAGGAACCGTCCACGCCCTTCGCCGAAACTCTTGTCGAAATCCCAGGAGGCCTCATTCGCGCACGCCTTACCCGGCGGTCCGTGGCCGACCTTGGAATCGCACCCGGTGTCGCGGTCTTCGCACTGGTAAAGAGCATTTCACTCGTGGGTGGTATCATCGCAGTGAAGTCTTAGCCCGACCATTCATGGCGTCACGGTTGGCATTGGGGCAGGCAGGAATGGCGAACTAACGCGTCGTCTCCCCCAGACCTCCGGCATGCGCTGCATTCTGGGCGGCGACGACAACGGGGCGCGGGGCGGTGGTGTTCGCCCAGCCGTAGGCGAGCATCGTCATCAGGGCCGAGGCGGCGAAGAAATAGACGCCCGGCTGCACGACCGCTTCTGTATAGCCCGACGAGTTGACGTAGAAGATCATCAAGGCGAGCACCATCACGTCCGTCATCGAATAGCGTCCCAGCCACTCCATCGTCGAAATTGATTTCTCACGGAACTCGGGACTGAGATCGGGAGAGGTGACGAGGGTCAAGAGGTAGAACAGCTTCAGGAACGGGAACAGGATCGAGAAGATGAAGAGGACCGCGCACAAGAACAACTCGCCATCCTCATAGAGGGCCCAGATGATTGTCACGATCGAGTGCTCCGCGCTCCAAACATACACGGTGGTGAAGCGGATGACCGGCAGTATGACGCCGAGCGCGAAGAACACTGTCGCCAGAATGATGAAGAAACTCAGGACGAAATTCCGGAAGGGCTTCTTGCGGGCTGGCGTCACCGGATCGACGGCGTCGAGGCCGAACGGGTCCGGCGACTCAGGCGGCGAAGTCGGCGCTGGGTTCGCTCCGTTGTTGCCTCCTTTGGCGGCGTCAGCCTTCAGCTTGGCCCGCCGCACCGCATCCTGGGCGACATGAGGCAGCCAGGCATAGGCGAGGATCATCAGGACGATGGCAGCGGTGAAGAAGTAGACGCCATTGAGACTGGAGGCGTCATAAACACCCTGGCTCTTGATGAAGAAGATCATCAGCGCCAGTACCAGGACATCGTGCATCGACCACTTGCCGAGCCATTCGAGCGCGCGCAGCCGCCAGTGCTGGCGCACGATCTCTTCGTTCGGCAGAGTCGAGATGAGCAGCAGATAGAGGAGTTTCAAAACCGGGAAAACGATTGAGAAGATGAGTACCGTGAGGCCCAGAAACCATTGTCCCTGCAACAACAGCACCTCGACGGTCGACAGGAGCGAATGTTGCGAACTCCAGAAAACGAAACTCGTCAGCTTGATAATCGGGAGCGATATGCCGAGTGCCAGACAGACGCTCGCGCCGATAATCGCAAGGCTCAACAGAAAACGACGCCCGCCGATCCGCATACCCAGCTGATTGCTCCTCGCTCCACCCGGTCGCCCCGGCGCCAACACCGTCCCTGCAACCCGAAATCCACGACCATCATTAGATGACACAAACGATAAAAAAAGGACCAGTACGCAATTCCTGCGCACTGGCCCGATTGATGTTTAACGCCGCGCGGCGGCAAAGTCACGGCTGCGATCAGGCGGTCATCACCTTCGACTTGTCGTAGGCCACGCCCTTTTCTTCGAGGACCTGCATCAAGGAGCCGTCCTGGAACATTTCCTTCACGATGTCGCAGCCACCCTGGAACTCGCCCTTGATGTAGACCTGCGGGACGGTCGGCCAGTTGGAGAATTCCTTGATGCCGTCGCGAATGGATATATCGTCGAGCACGTTGACGTCGCTGTAGTCGACGCCGATGTAATTGAAAATCTGCGCGACCTGCCCGGAAAATCCGCACTGCGGGAATTGTTTCGTTCCCTTCATGAACACGACGACGTCGTTGTTGGCGATCTGCTTGCGGATCCAGTCGTTGACTTCTTGGCTGCTCATGGGAGCTGTCCTCAGGTTTTCAGGTTGCGGCGGTTGCGCTCGGCCGGTTCACTCTGCCGGTTCAAATTGGTTGCCCCAAACATGTGGGGAGTGACCGCCTTCTGTCAATCTTGCGGTATGGCGGTTGTCAGCGCCAGGGCGTGCAGGACGTCGCCCATCTGGCCTTTCAGCGCGGAATAGACCATCTGGTGCTGTTCTACACGGCTCTTGCCCTTGAAGGCACCTGATACAACGTGAGCTGCATAGTGATCGCCGTCGCCGGCCAGGTCGCGGATCTCGATTGTGGCGTCCGGAAAGGCCTCTTTGATGAGGCGTTCAAGCTCATTTTGCTGCATCGGCATGGGTAGCGGCATTCCTCGGAATTCGACAGCCGGTGGCACGACCACGGCCGCAAAGGGCAACTGTCGGCTGACATTGCTGTGCTGGATGCGTCACGTCAACTGCAGAGGAGATCTAGTGTTCCGGTTCCGACATTTGCCTCCCCTCTAAGCATACCTGAGAGCAATCGTCGGAACCATAAGGAACTCTAGCGCTGGGCAAATTTGGGAAGGTCGAGTTGCTGGCCGGCGCTGAGCTCATGGGTTTCGAGGCCGTTCGCATCGGCAAGCTCGTCGACGCTCACGCGATGACGCCGCGCCAGCGAATAGAGCGTTTCGCCTCGTTCCACCATGATCGTACGGGGCTGAGGCCCGCCGTCGTGCGCCCCTAGGCCGGCAGGGTGCTGCTGGACCGGCATGGCGCTGTTGCTGGCAAGATAGAACGGACTTCGGATGCTCTGCAGCTGCATCCCGCAACCGCCCGCCGCCAACGCTAGTGCGAAAACTGCCAGCGTCCGGCCCGCCCCGCTGGCGGACCTCCAGATCAGACAACGACCCATCACCAGAACTCCCAACCACGCGCTGAAGGCCACTATCGCGAGTTTGATCGAATTAGGGTTAACGAAGCCCTAAAACCATCAAGAAGGCGCCGGTTCGAGAGGTGATTTTGAGCCGGCCCGGCCCAGCCGACCCTGTGCGGCCGCGGCTGCTGGTACGCAGCGGCCTATTTCGCCGACTGCGCCTTGCCGCGTTTCAAATCGCCGCGCGTCACGTAGGCCAGGATCGCGACAATCTCGTCCACCGTTTCGGCAACCGCTAGGGCGGCGGCGTCGACTTCCTTCAATGCGTGCGCATGGTCGGGCCCGTGCATGATTATGAGCGGCGTATTGAGTGCCGCGGCATATCCTGCATCGAAGGCGGCATTCCACTGCTTGTACTGATCTCCGAAGCGAACGATGACGATGTCGGCAGATTCGATCAGGTTGCGCGTGCGGATGGCGTTTATCTTGGCGCCCTTGTGATCGTGCCAGAACTTGTTTGGTTCCGCCCCGAGAATCGCGACGCCGCAGTCGTCGGAATACTCGTGGTTCGTCACCGGCGCCGTGAACGAGACCGCCAGCCCGGAGGCCGCGCACTTGTCTTCGATCTGCTGGCGCCAGTCGGTGTGGATTTCACCCGACAGATAAACGTCCCAATGCTCCATGATTGATCCTCCTCAATCGTCGCGAAGCGCCTCGATCGCGCGAAGGGCGCTTGCCGTTGGCGGACACCTTAGGCGATGAGGCCGCAGGTGACGAGGGGGCGGGGTGTCGCGAGCTAAGCCCGCTTCGGACTGATCGCCCACGCGACGCCCATGACGATCATCGCCAGCACGCCGGGAAGAATAGCGATGGGGTTCAAGGCGGCCACCAGCGCGGTGGTGCCCGCGCACAGGATCGATGCGAGGGCTTCGCAGAAGGTCGACGCCTTGGACGCCACCTGGCGGCGGCGAAAATTGGAACGCTTGGCCTGTGCCCTGAACCAGAGCTGGATGAGGATGGCGCAGCCCGCCGCGATCAATGCACCGCAGAAGGTGACGAACGCCCCCCACACCGACATGAACGCCATGGCGAGAACGATCGGCGTAACGATGCCGGCGATGATGACGAGCACTGCCTTTACCTTGGCCGAGAGCCGCGCGAACGCGCTGACGGGCGCGGTGGCGATGAGGTCTGGCGCGTCTTCGCCGGATATGGTGAGCCACGCCAGGCCGCCGGCAAGCTGCCCGACGGCCATGACGATCACAGGCGCGATGATGGCCGAGAGTTGTGCGTCCTCGCCAAAGTTCACCCACAGCAACAAGGCGGGCGGGATGAGATAAAGCACTTGCATCAGAGTCTGCGATATAAGCCACGGGTCGCGCGCGAGGAGCTTCAGCTCTTTCTGCATGAGCGCGCCGTGCGTCGCTTGCACCTTGAAAGGGCGCCGAGCTTCGCTGTTACGCCGCGTCTCTTCGCAAACGCCGAGCGCGGCGATGACGATGCGGCGAAACTGAACCGCGCCGGTGTGGGCGGTATAAACGAAGAACACCGCGGACAGCAGCAGCAACGCGGCCAGCGCCCACACGCTGCCCGTGACGGCATAGGCCGGCAGCCACAGCAGACTTTCCGTGCTGGGCGCGCTCTCGGCTATGATGGCAGAGTTCAACACGTCGAAGCGCGACATGCTTCCATACGAGATGATCGCCACGACCTGCAGCCCGATCAGGAACGATGCCCCGACGACGGCTGCAACGATCTGCGAGACGAGCCGCGTGCGCTTTGCGCCGAGCGTACGAAACAAGCCGAGCGCGATCAGCACTGCCCCGCCCGTCGCCAGCAGCGCGACGGCAAACACGACCAGATACGCGCCGAGCCATTGAGTGCCCCCAAGAACGGCCGCGACGTTGATAAAAGGTGCAACCATGAGGCCCGACATCATCGCTGTCGTCAGCGCCATCATGGCGATCCGCACCAGGAAGAGGTGACGCGAAGAAGCAGGCGATGACAATATGAGGTCGAGGTCGTCGCGCGAATAGAAGGCGCGCGTCACCGATTCCATCGCCTGCGACAGCATCATCGTGAAGGTGAGTAGAACGCCGGCCGTAATCAGCGCCAGCGTACCCGCTCCGAGCGGCGCCCCCTGCGCGAAGAATGCTGACACTAGCACATAGGCGAGCCAGTGCAGGCCGACCGCGAAAAGGGCCATTCCGATCAGGACGGCATGGTCCTTGAGCCGCCGTCCGCCCGACATCAGCTGCACCCAGTCGCGCCAGGCAAGGCGCAGTTCGTGGCGAGCAAACCACTTCAGGGATGCCGCCTGTGCGGAACTGCCGTGTGCCATCATGGCGCTCATGCTGCCGCACCTTGCGAACGCCGCTTGGCATCCCTGAGGGCGCTCGCCTCGGCACTGCCGTTGACAATGTCGAGGAAGATGTCTTCGAGGCTGGTGCCGCTTTCGCCAGCTCGGGGGCGCAGCTCTTCCAGTGTGCCTTCGGCGATCAGCTGCCCCTTCGCGATAATGCCGATCCGGTCGGCCATGCGTTCGGCGACTTCGAGGATGTGCGTCGTCATGATGACGGTGACCCCTTTCTCGACAAGCCCGCGCAGCACGCTTTTGACCTGCCGCGCGGAACCCGCATCAAGCCCGGTAAGCGGTTCGTCCAGAATAATGAGGCGCGGCTCATGGATCAGTGCACCGGCCAGCGCCACCTTCTGGCGCATTCCCTTCGAGAACCCCTGGCATCGCTCGTCGGCGTGCGGCCCAAGGCCGAACTGCTCGAGAAGTTCGTCGGCTTTGAAGCGGGCGAAATCGGCGTCCAAGCTCCATAGTCCTGAAACGAATTCGAGATATTCGAGCGGCGTCAGTTTGTCGTAGATCATCGGCTCGTCGGGAACCCAGGCCAGCACGCGCTTGGCTGCGATGGTATCCTTGAAAGCGTCGATCCCGCAGATCGAAACGTCGCCGGCATCGGCTTCGAGAAGGCCTGCCACCATGCGCAAAGTTGTCGTCTTGCCAGCCCCGTTCGGTCCAAGCAGCGCATAGAACTCGCCAGCCCTGATCGTCAGCGACAGGTCGTCGACGGCTGGCGCCGAGAACGACTTCTGAAGATTACGGATCTGAAGGGCGAAGACGGCTTCACTGGCGGGGCTACGCATCGAAAACTTCCACATGGACGCAAAACGAAACAGCCGTTCATCCATCGAGAGGAAACGGCACGTGCTTTGCGGAAGCCTAGACGAGAGGCCTTTATCGACGATGAACTTCAAGCGCCGGTCGCAACATGGATGGAACAAGATCTAGCCCTCTCGCGTTCAATCCAACGTCGAGAGTGCGCCGTGGGTGCGCGTCGAATAGGGAGCGAACAAATGAGCACCAAATCACGACACCTCCAGAGAGAGGATGCCAAGATGGCCCCGGAATCCCAGTTTGAGAGCCCGAAGGCGCTGCTTGCCGACGCAAGCCTGAGCAAGGAAGAGAAACGCAGCGTTCTTGAGCGCTGGGCCGATCAGGTGGACCGGCGACTCGATTCAGGCAGCGAAGGTATGCCAACGTACGGAACGGAGCCCAAGGACGCAGAGCTGCTGCGCGAGATCGGACTTGCGTTGGAAAAGCTCGAGGGAATAGAGCCCAATCGCTGACTTCGCATCCCAGCCCCCGCCGCAAGCTTCGGCAAGCTGTCGGATTGCTTCTTTGGGCGCTACCCGCAAGGCGGCCAGTAGACTTCATCGGCAAGCAAACGCCCGCCCCGGTTCCTGGGCGGGCGTCATCATCATCCGGCATGCTCTATCGGCTAAGCAGCTTTCACATCCACAATCCCGAGCCGCTCCTTGGCTAGATTAAGCGCGGCGACGTAATCGGGCTTGCCCGAACCGAGCAGCGGCACACCTGGAACGATCAGCACTTCGGCTGGAACCGACAGTTCGGTTGCGCCGTGCGTCTTTGCATATTTCAGGAACTCGGTGCGGTTCACTTTATCGTCCGCCGTCATTAGCACGAGGCGCTCGCCCTTGCGCTGGTCGGGCAGCGATACGACGAGCGAGATTGCAGCTGGCCAGATCGCCGCGGCCATGGCTTCGACAGCCGACAGCGACACCATCTCGCCGGCAATCTTGGCGAACCGCTTGGCACGTCCGCGGATCGTGATGAAGCCGTCCGCATCGATCGTGACGATGTCGCCGGTGTCGTGCCAGCCCTCGAACGGCGGTTCAAGAACGCCAGGATTTTCCGCGCGCAGGTAACCGAGCATCACATTGGGTCCGCGCACATAAAGGCGTCCTCCCTCCTCGATGCCGGGCACCGAATCGAGGCGGGCCTCCATTAGCGGCGACAGTCGCCCGACGGTGCCCGCCCTGTTGGCAAGCGGCGTGTTGATGGCGAGCACGGGCGCCGTCTCCGTGACGCCGTAGCCTTCCAGGATGCGCACGCCGAACTTATCCATGTAGAGCGAGCGCGTGCGATCCTTGACGGCTTCCGCGCCCGCAAGGATGAGTCGCACGCGCGCGAAGTCGTAGGGGTGGGCGGCGCGCGCGTAGCCGTTGAGGAACGTATCGGTGCCAAACAGGATCGTCGCGTTGGTCTGGTAGACGAGTTCGGGCACGATACGATAGTGCAGCGGAGACGGATAAAGGTGCACGGGGATACCGCCGACGACCGGCATCACCAGCCCTGCCGTCAGGCCGAAGGAGTGGAACACCGGCAGCACGTTGAACACCTTGTCCTGGCCGTTGCAGGCAACTCTGGTGAGGCACTGGAAGGCGTTTGCCAGCATGTTGCGGTGGGAGAGAACGACACCCTTGGGCGTGCCTTCGCTGCCCGAGGTAAAAAGGACAGCCGCCGGGTCGGTCGGCTTGCGCGCCACCTGGGGACGCGGCGCCATAATCAGGCCGGCGAACTTGTCGGCAAGGGTGATCGAGGCCTTGACGTCTTCGAGGTAGACAATCTTCGCCTGAGCTTCGAGCGACGCGATCACCGGCTCCAGGTGCGCCTTCTCGATGAACGCACGCGAGGTCAGGACGGTCTTGACCTCAGCCGCCGTGCATGCCGCGGAGACATTGCGCGGACCTGCCGAGAAGTTCAGCATCGCCGGCACGCGCCCGATTGTCTGCAGCGCGAAGAACGTCACCGCGACGCCGGCCGTATTCGGCAGCAGCACGCCGACATTCTCGCCGACCGATGTCATCCTGGAGAGCTTTCTACCCAGCACCTGGGATGCCGTGATCAGCTTTCCGTAGGACAACGTCGTGCCTAGCGGATCCTCGATGATGGGCTTTCCTGCATCGCGTGTATCGCGTGCTTCAACCATGGCTTCGAACAGCGTCTGGTTGATGTTGGCGGTTTCTACCGCGGCATCGACCATGATGTCCTGCAGCCTTGCGCCCGCTGCCTGCCGCCGCCTGCGGCCCTTCAGTTCCTCGCCGACTTCGAGCGAAACCGCCGGCAGGATCGTCACCGTCGTTTTCGGGAACCAGACCTTCTTGGTCTGCAGTTTGTTCATATAGCCCCACGGCGACCTCTCCGGGCCGTCGATGCGCACCGGTACGACAATCGCATCGGCCTTGTCGGCGACCATGGCGGTGCCGTCGTAGACCTTCATCAGGCCGCCTGTCACCGTGAGGCGCCCCTCCGGGAAGATGACGACCGAATGGCCGTCCTTCACCTCGTTGATGAGGCCGCGCATGGCCAGTGGCCGCGTTGGATCGATGGCGAAAACCTTGGCCAGTTTCAGGAACGGGCGCACCCACCACTTTTGCGCCATTTGCGTGTCGATCGCATAGCCGTGATGGCTCGGCAGGATCGAATAGACGAGGCCGGCATCGAGCAGCGAGACGTGGTTGGGGGCGATGATCGCGCGCTCACCCTCCTTCGGCAGGTTTTCAAGGCCTTTCACTTCGAGCCGCAAAAACAGCCTGAAGATGAAGCGGCAGAGATCCTGAAAGCCTTCCTTTCCCCAGGCGCGCATCACGAGGTAGACGGCAATAAGGTTACCGACCCCGAGTGCCGCGAACAGGACGGGGATGCCGACGCCGGCGTTCTGCAAAGCGGCGACCGCCAGCGTCGAACCCGACATGAAGGCGGCGTGCAGAATGTTCACGGCGGCAATGACGCGGGCGCGGTGATCGGGTTTGGCCCACGATTGGATGGAGGCGAAGGCGGGCACGATGAACAGGCCGCCCGCCGCTGATAACAGCAGCAGGTCGGCCATCAGCCAGACGCCCGGCGTTGTCTGCAGCAACTGCGAGACGCCCACCGAGCCTGAAGCAGCCGGAGCCATCGAAGAGAGGATGCGCGCGATATCGAGCCCCGCGATCCCCATCAGCAGCGCGCCGATCGGAACGAGGGCCATGTTCGGGCGGTGGTGGCTGGCTTTCGCCGCAAGCCACGACCCAAGCGCGATGCCGACGGTGAAGACGACGAGGCCCGCCGTCACGACCGCTTCGGTGCCGCCCAGAATCTCGGTGATGAGCGTCGGCAGCAGCGACAGCGAGACAATCCCGGCAAGCCAGAACCATCCGGTGATGAGGCCGCCGATCCACAGCCGCCGGTCCTGGCGCAATTCGCCGAGCAGACGGAACGTGGACGTGATTGGATTCTTCGTAATCTTAAGGTCCGGCACCGCTTCGCCGGTCGGCTTGATCATGGACGCCGACAGTACGCCGAGCGCCGCAAATGCAACCATCGTTGCCGCAACCGCCCAGGCCGGCATCAGTGGAGCAGTTCCGTCGCTGGTCATGGCGATGCCGCCCGCGATCGTGCCGCCCAGGATCGCCAGGAAGGTCGCGCCTTCGACGAGCGCGTTCGCCGCCGACAGTTCGCGCACTTCGAGATGGTCGGGCAGGATGCCGTACTTTGTCGGCCCGAAGATCGCGGCCATGCAGCCGAACCCGAACAGCGCCGTGAACAGCACCGGCACCGACCACCACGCGACAGCGGGGTTCAACGACGCGCTCATCAGGAAACCGGCGGCCGCCAGAGCGGCGATCGGAATTTCGCAAAGCTTGATCCAGTAGACGACGCGCGCCTTGTCGTACTTGTCGGCGAGTTCGCCACCGAAGGCCGAGAGGAAGAAGAACGGCACCACCAGTGTCGCCGCGGCCAGCGTCACCAGCGCCCCGCCCTGCTCGCTGCCGATATGGAACAGCACGAGGAAGACCAGCGCCGTCTTGATGAAGTTGTCATTCAGCGCCGACAGGAACTGGCACCAGAACAGCGGCGCGAAGCGGCGGGAAGTCATCAGGTCTTTGAACATTCGGGCGATCCTAGGAAGTCGGCGGGCTTTTGATCCGTTCGTTCAGCGCGAGTATTTGGCGGGTTTGGGTTTGATTAATGACGCGGCTTGGTTAAAAAACGTCTTGAAATGCAACAGGAATTACCGATTGCTTTGTGTTTGGGCGCGTTTTTGCCGGTGACGATGCAACTCTTGTCACTACCGGGGCAAGCAGATCTTGGGCACATCTCTTGGTTCTCCTCATCAGCCAAGTCGATCGCGGCAGGGTACTCGAAATCAAATGCGGCCCGGACACGGCGGGTATGATCAGCGATCATTCTCACCACGAAGGTATCCATGAACAATGTTCATAAACTACCTATAGCAGCAACATGAACAAAGTTCAAGATGATTCGGACTGAGGCGGCTCGGTCAGATGCTGCGCCCGCCCACACCGATCATCCCGGCGCGGTTGCGGGTGGGCAAGCTGAAGCGCAACCAATGAGTGCGCTTGCGGTTGGGCATCCAAAGGGCAATCAATATGACGGCCGGGTCAAAGCTGGACAGTGCGAAGTCCGCTCTCTGGGATGCCGTCTGGCTGCCGTTCGGCGGGACGTGTTCTTGATTGCCGACACTTCCTAAACCCGTGTTGGGCTGCGATCACCGGCACGTTGACGCACGATCATCGAAGCCGCAGCGCGGGTGTCAGAAGACGCAACCCGCTGTCTCACAGTCGATACGTTGTGAATCCCGCCGCGAAGCCCCATACTCCCTGTGCTATCCCAGCTTCGGCCGCTACGGAGGACCAATTGAACGCGACGACGACAGCCGCAACGACGAATACCCCTGCGATCACCATCGAGGTGACGGTCAATGGCGAGCCCTACGCAACGGCGGCTGCGACACTCGCCACCCTCATCGGTGAACTCGATTTTGCCGGAGTGCGCGTTGCAACCGCCGTCAATGGCGATTTCGTCCCCGCGGGCGCCCGGGAAAAAACGCCCATCGAGCCCGGAGACAAGATAGAGATCGTGTCGGCGCGCCAAGGCGGCTAGTGTTCCGGTTCTGACATTTGCTTCCCCATGCTGCTAGGTTCGGAGCAAATGTCAGAACCATAAGGAACAC
>LOEV01000224.1 GCA_001516065.1 Alphaproteobacteria bacterium BRH_c36 | reverse complement strand
CGACATGAAGGCCACTAGCAACATCAATGACTTAGTGAGGCGTTTATCACGCCTTAATTGACACCGGCCTCGCCGCGCCGCCGGTCAATTAACGCGCGACGCCTCACGAGTGGCCCGTTTCCGAAGTTTGCCACCACCCGACAGAGACCGCGCGAGCGAACTTCGCAATTAAGAAGGGATACTAGAATCATAGAGTTGCTCGTGTGGTTCAGATCGTGAAGTTCGCTCAGAAGCGAGCGTCAAGTGGTTGCGAACTTCGCGATTACCACACGAGCTGCTCTTGTAACTCCGAGAGCAGCTCGAGCATGTCCTGCCCGGCAAACACGAACGTATCGACTCCGGCGGCCTTGAGTGCAGATTCGAGTTCCCCAGGCAGTCCGGCGAGCAAAACGCTGCCGGCGCTCGCTTCCTTCAATGCCATGGCGGTCCCAGCCCCCAGCTCTGCGTAGATGTCGTCGGACGAACAGATGCAGGCAATCTTGGCTCCCGACGCCTTGTACGCCGCCGCGGCCTGTTCCGCCGAGGCGTATCCTTCCGTGGTCAAAGCCTCGATGCCACCGGCCGCCAGCAGGTTCTTGATCCACGTCGAGCGCGCTGTGTGGGCTGCGATGGGGCCGAGACTGGCGAGGAACACCTTCGGGTAGTCGCCTGTTCTCGCTTTATGAGCTTCGGCCTTGTCGCGGAGAACTTCAAAAGGCGCGGCCAACCGGACGGAAGGGAGTGCCTCAGCCACTGTCGTTGCCGCGGGCCCCGGTGTTACCGCTCCGCGCAAGGCGCCCTGCAACAGTGCACCAACCAGATCGGAAAAGGCTGGATCGCGGCTGCCGTCGCGCCCGGCAGCAATACCACGCGAGAAATCGGCTGCGACATCGAGAACGTCCACCCCGCTCTCGCCCAGAAGCGGAAATTCGCTGGTGCCGGTGATCGCGCTTCTGCGCCGGGCGATGTCCTTGTCGCGGGATTCGCGAACCTTTGCGATCCTGGATTGGATGTGTCCGGAACCAAGGCTCGCGACCATGCCGCCCTTCAACTCGATCTCCTGGAACAGCGCCCAGGCCGCAGCCGCCAATTCGTCGGTGAGGGCTTCGTAGCCGCCCGCACCGGCAGCCGGGTCGGCAACGCGCCACAGGTTCGATTCCTCCAGGAGGACGCTCTGCGTGTTGCGCGCCACCCGGCGTGCGAATGCGTCGGGTAGTCCAAGGGCCAGCGTATGTGGCAAAACGGTCATCGAGTCCGCCCCGCCGACACCGGCAATAAACGTCGCCATCGTGGCGCGCAGCATGTTCACCCAGGGATCGCGCCTGGTCAGCATGCGCCAGGCCGTTTCGGCATTGATCCGGATTGGCTGCGGCGATATCCCGCTTGCCTCTTCGATCCGCGCCCATAGCCGCCGCAAGGCGCGAATTTTCGCCATTCCGAGGAACTGATCTGGATCGATGGCAAGTGTGAACGAGATGGCTTTGCTGGCCTCCGCCCCGCTCAGGCCGTTGTCGGTCAGCGCCCTGAGGTAGGCGACACCAGTTGCCAGGGAGACGGCGAGTTCCTGGGCTTGCGATGCGCCCGCCTCATGATAGGGGCGCGTATCGCATGTCAGGAATGGCCCCTTGAAGCCCTTCGCCCCGAGAGTCTGGGCGGCATCGGCAAGCCGTTTTCCGACGGTCGGCCAATCGGCGGCGAGGACGCCGCGATGGGCCAAATTGCCGATCGGGTCCATGCCGAAGTCGATGACGCAGGCGGTGGGGTTCAACCCGCGCTTCTCGACGAGTGCTGCTACGAGCGCGGCGTTTATGCGTCCTAGAGGCGCTGGATCGAGCCTCAGCGCTATCATCTCGAGCGCCACGCCATTGAGTGCTGCATCGAGATCCTCGACGGTTTCGCAGGTCATCCCGTAACCGCGTGCCGACAGGCTGCCTGGAAACACCAGGGTCAACGCATCGACGCCGTTCTTCAGGTCGTCCAGGGCCTGATCGCAAGCTTCACTTGAATCAGGGTGATCGACGCGCGCCGAGATCCGCCACCGCCGCCCGGCGGTCTCGCCGCTGACGGGTGCGGCATCGCGGCGGCGCGAATAGAGCGGAGCAATCGCCAGTCCATCGGCGCTTTTCGATACGAGCCGCTTCTCGAAATCGCCACCCTTCAGAGCCTTGGCGACAAGTTCACGCCATTGAGTTTCGTCTGGGGTTGGAAAATCGGAGGCGAGTTTCAGGGTTTCAGCGCTCATTCGTCGGCGACCTTTGTATTTGTCTCAGTGAATGCCAGGGCAGGCGGCGGTTTGCCGTGCTGCGCTGCAACGGCGCCACCCTACCCGTTCCAAACGCATCCGCAAATTGCCGCCTTCGGCTAAGCCCCGCCACGGTGGCGGACGCTCAGATCAAGCAAATCGGTCGCTGGCGAACAACAGTTTGGTGAGAAAAGCTGTTGGTCGCAGAAGCAACTGCTGTTTTCTTTTCATCTATATTTATGCCATTACGCAAACGAACACGACAATCGGGGATTCGCTAAAGCATGTGTCGCAAACCGCAGTGCGAGCGAACATCGAAGAGGTGATAGCGATGAGCGGGTCTTTGTTGCAAGACGGCAAAATCTATCTTGGTACCAGCGTCAAGCCCGAGTACCTCGACCTCAAGCTGGCCAACCGCCACGGGCTGATCACGGGCGCCACTGGAACGGGCAAGACGGTGTCGCTGCAGGTTCTGGCGGAAGGCTTCTCGAAGGCCGGTGTTCCCGTTTTCGCCGCCGACATCAAGGGCGATTTGTCCGGCATCGCAAAGGCAGGCACGCTGAAGGACTTCATCGTCAAGCGCAACGAGAAAATCGGCCTGAAGAATTACCAAAACAGCGCCTACCCGACGATCTTCTGGGACGTTTTCGGCGAGCAGGGCCATCCCGTGCGCGCAACCGTGGCCGATATGGGGCCGCTGCTCTTGTCGCGGCTGATGGAATTGAACGAAGTCCAGGAAGGTGTCCTCAACATCGTTTTCCGCGTCGCCGCCGACGAGGTGGCGGCCGGACATAGGGAATACCTGCTTCTCGACCTCAAGGACCTGCGTTCGGCGCTCAACAGCATTGGCGAGCGATCCAAGGAATTGTCCAACCAGTACGGCAACATAGCCCCGGCTTCGGTTGGCGCCATCCAGCGCCGTCTGCTGGTGCTGGAGGAGCAGGGTGCAGACAAGTTTTTCGGCGAGCCGGCACTGAACATCGAAGATCTCATGCGCGTCAGCATGGATGGACGCGGCATCGTCAACCTGTTGACCGCCGACAAACTAATGCAAAGCCCTCGGCTCTATTCGACGTTCCTCCTGTGGCTGTTGACGACGCTGTGGCAGCACCTTCCCGAGGTCGGCGACCAGCCCAAGCCCAAACTCGTATTCTTCTTCGATGAAGCGCACCTGCTGTTCGACGAAGCCCCAAAGGCGCTCCTGCAGCGCATCGAGCAGATTGCCCGCTTGATCCGCTCCAAAGGAGTCGGCGTCTATTTCATTACTCAGAACCCGCTCGACGTCCCCGATACGGTGTCCTCCCAGCTAGGCAACCGCGTGCAGCACCAGTTGCGCGCCTTTACGCCGAAGGAGAGGAAGTCCGTGAGGGCGGCCGCCGAGACGTTCCGCCCCAACCCCGACATCGACACCGAGCGCGCCATCCTTGAACTCGGCATCGGCGAGGCACTCGTCTCGACCTTGGAGAACAAGGGCGAGCCATCGATGGTCCAACGCACCTTGATCCGGCCTCCCGAAGGCCAGATTGGCCCGCTGACACCGGAAGAGCGCGCCACCTTGATGCAGCGCAGTCCCGTCGCCGGGAAGTACGATCAGGTCGTCGACCGCGAAAGCGCACACGAATTGCTGGGCAAACGCGCAGCCGTGTTGGCCAGTAAGGAAGAGGAGCTGAAAGCCGAAGCCGAAGCCGGCGGCGGCTGGGGTGAAGAACTTGGCAAGAGCATTTTCGGCCGCGGCCCACGCGGCGGTAAGTCAGTTGCCGAACAGGCCGCGAGTTACGCAACCAAATCGATCATGCGCAAGGTGGTCGGCCAGATCATCAACGCCGCCTTGAAGGGATTCCGTCTGCGTTAACGTCCTGTGGCAGACGCGCGGTTTCCGGGTGGAGACGGTCGAGCGCCCGAGAAGCCAGAACGCAAACACAACTTGGCTAGAATTCCGGTAGACAGATAGGGAACCACTGGCGGAGCCGGAACATCGGCTCGATGAGGCAAGGCGCGCAAATTTTGACGTTGAACAAGGCTAGCCGGTGCCGACCCTGCGATGAAACTTTATGAATCTTAACTGCTTAGTCCGAGTGAGTCAGCGCAATGCCGAATTTCAAGACCCTCGCCTTCTCGTGTTTCGTGCTCGGTTTGTGGCTGCAGCCCGCCGCAGCCCAGGAGGCGGATCTCAACTCCATGTCGATGTCCGCGATCGTCGCCATTGGCGAAGCGGTTGCCGAAGAGAACTGCGGGCGTTGTCATGCGCTCGGGCGAAGCGATATTTCTCCCCACAACGATGCTCCACCTTTCCGCGATGTTGCTAAACGTTATAGACTCGAGGATCTCGCTGAATCGCTCGCCGAGGGGATCGTGACAGGTCATCCCGATATGCCCGTCATCTCGCTCAAGGAAGACGAGATCGACGCGTTTCTTACCTATCTGGGCAGCCTTATTCCGGATTGAAGCGGCCGACAGGGTTGAAGTGGACGCTTGACCGGCGCAGATAAGGCTACAGGCTCCACCCAGGACAGCTCACATGACCCAGACCTCGAACCGCCTTTTCGACGAACTCGCCAAGATGATGACCGACGCCGCCGGTGCCGCCCAAGGGGCCCAGCGCGAAGTCGAGACGCTGATGCGCGCGCAGGGCGAGAAATTTCTGCGCGAGATGGATGTCGTCTCGCGGGAGGACTTTGAAGCCGTCCGCGCAATGGCCGAAAAGGCCCGTGCAGAGAACGAACGGCTTGAAGCCCGTATTGCGGCCCTCGAAGCGCAGTTCCAGAAGCTCGGCGGCGCTGTTTAAGGCTGCGTGAATCGGGCCGGATGGACCCTGTTCACTTGTCGAGTGCGTTAACGCCGCGCGTGACGATTATCCCGCGGTTTTCAACAGATAAACCCCAGATTGCCCGGCTTGCCCGCTCCTGGCCACGATGCCGGTGGACACTTGCGCGTGCGCGGTTGCGACTCACACGCCTGGATGGTTTGTGTGCCTTCAGCAGCCGGGCGACGGCTGTCCGTCGTTTTGAGTGAAGGCCTGGAATTGAGCGACGTGCCGTCTGTACGTCGAAGTTTCAGGCAACGTGACCGATGCGCGGTGCGCCCGCCAGCCTGCTCAGGCATTGCGGATAATTACGAGGACCATGAATGGCAATGGCTGGTAAGGGTTATGACCGCCTCTCCAATCCGATCGACCTTGTCGAGCAGCTGGCTGGGCGTCATGACTGGCAATGCGAGCGAAACGGCGATGACGAACTGACCCTGGTCGTCGCCGGCACCTGGACCGATTATCACGTGTCACTGAACTGGCGCGACGATCTGCAGGCACTGCATGTCGCGTCCGCATTCGACTTTCGCGTGCCCGATCAGCGCCTGAACGAAATGTACCGGCTCGTTGCGCAGATCAACGAGCAACTCTGGCTCGGTCACTTCGATCTCTGGACCGACGAGGGGCTCGTCATGTACCGCCATTCGCTGCTTCTCGGCGGCTCGGTTGCAAGTGTGGAACAGTGCGAAGCCCTGCTCCAGGCCGCGCTCGAATCCTGCGAGCGTTACTATCAGGCGTTCCAATTCGTTGTCTGGGCAGGTAAGCCAAGCCGCGAAGCCTTGGTCTCGACAATGTTCGAGACCGAAGGACAGGCGTGAGGCGCGGTTGATGCGTTCCCCGCGCCGGCTTCAGGCTAGAGGCGCGGAGAACTCGTTATGAAGCTTGAACTATCAGGTCCTATCCTGATCCTGGGTGCCGGCAAAATGGGCGGTGCCCTGCTCTCGGGCCTGCTGTCGCGCGGGTTGCAGCCTGCCGATGTCCTGGTCCAGGATCCGGCCCCGCCAGCCGAGACGGCGAGCATCATCGCCGCTCACGCGATCGGCCAGGCAGCCAGTTTTGATAAACTTGAGACGCCGCCTTCGGTGATCCTTGCCGCCGTCAAGCCGCAGGTCATGGAC
The DNA here is from genome assembly GCA_001516065.1 of Alphaproteobacteria bacterium BRH_c36. Taxonomy (GTDB): domain Bacteria; phylum Pseudomonadota; class Alphaproteobacteria; order Rhizobiales; family Hyphomicrobiaceae; genus Filomicrobium. The sequence continues at coordinate 5,885 of LOEV01000224.1, read as the reverse complement.
GATGTCTTTCCTTCTGCCGCCCGACACGCGGGGCCACACACCTTGTCATTATCGATCGCCGCCGGCCGCACGATTGCGAGCTTTGCCAAATATCTGCCCGCCGGATCGGCAATCGTGCGCGCGATGCCCAATACGCCTGCCGCCATCGGCCACGGCATGACGGTGTGCTGTGCCAGCGCCGACGTGAGTGCCGGGCAAAAGGAGCTTGCGACAAGGCTGATGTCGGCGGTCGGCAAGGTGGCGTGGATCGACGACGAAGCGCTGATGGATGCGGTGACCGCGGTCTCAGGTTCCGGTCCCGCCTATGCCTTCCATCTCGTCGAATGCATGGCCGAAGCCGGGGTTGCAGCAGGCCTCGACCCCGATCTGTCGGCGGAATTGGCGCGTGCAACCGTGGCGGGCAGCGGCGCACTTCTCGACCATTCGGACAAGCCGGCCGGCGAATTGCGCCGGAACGTGACCTCGCCCGGCGGCACTACTGCTGCGGCGCTGGACGTCCTGATGGAGGATGATGTCATGCGCCGCCTGTTCGTGCGCGCCATCGCCGCCGCAAAGAAGCGCGGCGAGGAACTGTCGGGCAATTGACCCGGCCCCCTGCGCGGACGCTGCGGCACTTGCAAGCCGCCGGCTCCGCAGTCGAGCCCGACTACTCAGGGAAGAGTATGACGATTTTCATCTGCACCAGCCACGGCAAGTAGTTTTGCAGAATCTCGCCGGCCCCCCAGATGATGGCTCCCAGCAGGATCAGCGCCGGCACGGCAGCCAGCACCGCCTTGAGGAAAAAAACCATCAAATGCAGGAACGGGATATTGAGGCGCCGAACTTCCGCTGGCAACGGCTCCTCTTCGTAGGCGCCGTGCCCATAACGAGGTTGAATCGGAGCTCCAAGCTCCGGCGCGGGAGCGGCACGGCCATCGCCGAGGCTGTCAGTCCGCCCCATTGCCTCGCGTTCACGGGCGGCCTTTTCACGGCGCAACGTCCGCGGCAGATCGTCCATTTCGTCGTCGGCCATCAACGGGAAGTCTGGGTCGGGCATAGTCTATCCTCCTTCACGCGCGCCCGAAGCCATTCGGTAACGCCGCGACGGGGCGCCCACTGGGGACCCCCGAACCATCGTCATCCAGCCCCTTCTATCTTCCCGAACCTGAACTTGCTATGAAACGCAGCGATTTTGTCGAGAACGCGGTCCGCTTGAAGGATTGCCGTCCGGCACACCCCACCTGTTCCCGGAGGCCAACTTGTCCGATCTCAAGCATCTCGTCCGCAGCATTCCCGATTATCCCAAGCCCGGCATCATTTTCCGGGACGTGACGACGCTGTTCGCCGACGCCCAGGGATTCAAGGCCACGATCGCGCAGATGGCGGAACCTTACCGCATTGAACCCATCGACGCGGTTGCAGGCATCGAGGCGCGCGGCTTCATCCTGGGAGGCGCCATCGCCGACCGGCTCGGGTGCGGCTTCATTCCGATCCGCAAGAAGGGTAAGCTGCCCTGGAATACGATCGGTCAGGAATACGACCTGGAATACGGTACCGATACCATCGAGATCCACGAAGACGCCGTCAAGCCGGGTGAGCGCATCCTAGTCGTCGACGACCTGATCGCGACCGGCGGCACGGCAGAAGCCGCGATCAAACTGATCACGCGGACCGGAGGCGACGTCATCGGCGCCGTCTTCGTGATCGATCTGCCCGAAATCGGCGGGCGCAAGAAGATCGAGGCGCTGAACGTCCCGTGTCATGCGATCATGGCTTTCGAGGGCCATTGATGACTGATCCCGCCAAGCTGATCTCTACGCCCGAGCTTGCTGCACGCGCCATGGCCACGGTTCGCAAATGGCAGGCAGACACGCGCGTCGATCAGGCCTGCCCGATTTGCTCGGCGCCGGGTCTTCGAATCGTCGACAAGTCGTCGCGTCCGCACATGTCCTGGTATGAATTCACTTGCCAGGCCTGCGGCCTGGACGAAGCGCTGGCCGTTGCGTCGAGCGCCCACACCACCGATCACGACTCCTGATCTGCGCCTGCAGGGAAAGCAAATAAGGGCAGCCATGAAGATCAACGGCAAATCCTACCGGACCATCTGGCTGAACGGCGATGGCTGGTCGGTCGAGATCATCGATCAGACGCGCTTGCCGCACGAATTCGTCACAGCCAGGCTGACGACAATGCAGGAGGCCGCCATCGCGATCAAGACGATGCAGGTTCGTGGCGCCCCGCTGATTGGCGCAACGGCTGCCTACGGCCTCTGCCTAGCGCTGCGCGAGGACACCTCCGACGAGGCCATGGACGCGGCCATCGACCACCTCAACGCGCAGCGACCTACAGCGGTGAACCTGCGCTGGGCGCTTGGAGAAATGCGCAAGAGCGTGCGGAACCTTCGGCGCGAAGAGCGCGTGGCTGCAGCTTATGCCCGCGCTGCCGAATTGTGCGACGAGGACGTCGAGACCTGCCGGATGATCGGCGTGCATGGCCTGAAGCTGATCGAGGACATCGCCGCAGCAAAGGGCCCTGGCGAATCCGTCAACGTGCTGACGCACTGCAACGCCGGGTGGATAGCCTGCGTCGACTGGGGAACCGCGACGTCACCGATTTATCAGGCCCACGACAAAGGCATCGCCGTCCACGTCTGGGTCGACGAGACGCGGCCGCGCAACCAGGGGGCTTCGCTAACCGCCTTCGAATTGGGAGCTCACGGGATCCCGCACACCATTGTCGTCGATAACGCCGGCGGGCATCTCATGCAGCACGGCGAGGTCGACCTCGTCATCGTTGGGACCGACCGCGTCACCGCGACCGGCGACGTCTGCAACAAGATCGGCACGTATCTCAAGGCACTGGCCGCCAAGGATACCGGCGTCCCCTTCTACGTAGCGTTGCCGCACTCAACCATCGACTGGACTATCGAAGATGGCTTCTCCATTCCGATCGAGGAGCGCTCGGGCGATGAAGTCCTGAAGATGCCCGGCCGCCTTCCCGATGGTTCCATCGTCACCGTCGAGATCGCCGCTCCCGGATCGGGCGCCGGCAATCCCGCGTTCGATGTGACGCCGGCACGACTCGTCACCGGTCTCATTACCGAGCGCGGCATCTGCGACGCCTCGCGGGAAGGCTTGAAAAGCCTCTATCCGGAAATCGCATAAGGCAAGCATGAGCCCTCTCGAAATACCCTTCCCCGCGATCGATCCGATTGCACTGCAGATCGGCCCCGTCGCGATTCGCTGGTACGGGCTCGCCTATGCCGCCGGGCTGATCCTCGGTTGGCTGTATGTCCGCCAACTCCTCCAGCGCGCCGAATTATGGCAGCGAAATACCGCACCTATGAGCGTTGACGATGTCGACGAACTCCTGCTCTGGGTGACCGCTGGCGTCATCATCGGCGGCAGGCTTGGGCATGTCCTTTTCTATCAACCGGGCTATTATGTCGCCAACCCGTGGGAGATTTTCGCCATCTGGAAAGGCGGCATGGCGTTTCACGGCGGTCTCATCGGAACGGCAGTCGCGATGCTCGTCTTCGCGCGCCGGTTTGGCGTGTCGGTGTGGCCGGTGATGGATCTGGTCTCGGCTGCCGTTCCCATCGGGCTGTTCTTTGGCCGCATCGCCAATTTCATCAACGGCGAGGTTGTCGGGGCACCGACGACAGTTCCGTGGGGCATGGTTTTTCCAGGCTGGGGCGAAGGCCCGCGCCACCCGGCAATGCTTTATGAAGCAGCCCTTGAAGGGATCGCGCTGTTCCTTGTGCTGCGTTACCTCATTTGGACCCTGAAGGGCCTGAAGACCCCAGGGCTGACGACGGGCGTCTTTTTGACCGGCTATGGTATTTTCCGCATCTTCTGCGAGTTCTTCAAGATAGTCGATTACCGCCTCGTGTTCGACGGCTATCCGATCACCAAAGGCATGCTGTATTCGGTACCGATGCTGGTGCTGGGGGCGTGGGTCATTTACCGCGCACGCGCGCGGGTCCCAGAGGAGAGGACACCGGCGTGACGTCCTACGATCCAGAGGCGCGCCGCGACACGCCGCTGGCATTGCGGCTGAAGCAGCAGATCAGGGACGCCGGCCCGATTCCCATTGGTGACTACATGAGGATCTGTCTCCAGGATACCAGCCACGGCTATTACCGGCACAAGCCCGCCATCGGTCGTGGCGGCGACTTCATAACGGCGCCCGAAATCAGCCAGACCTTCGGGGAGCTGATCGGGTTGTGGACGGCAGTCGTCTGGCAGCAGATGGGTTCCCCGTCCCGATTCAATTTCATCGAACTGGGGCCAGGCCGGGGAACGTTGATGCGGGACGCGATTCGAGCCGCGCATCGCGTGCCAGGGTTTCTCCTAGCTGCGAATATTGTCCTGGTGGACATCGCCGCCCACCAGATTGAACTCAATTTTGCTGCACTTGCCGCCAACCCCATCCTCATGCTGGAGCGGATAAGCGATATTCCCGCAGACGCCCCTGCGATTGTCGTTGCCAACGAATTCCTGGATACCCGTCCGGTCCAGCAGTTCCAGGTGACCGACGCCGATTTGCTCATGCGCGGAGTTGGCCTCGCCGATGACCGGCTGATCTTCGTGACGATGCCGCGAGCCGATGAATTGGACGACGACGCGAGCTTGTTTGCTGCCAATCCAGGCCTGGCAGAAGGCGCCATCTTCGAAGCTCAGGATTGGACGGTCCTGCATCGTCTTGCCGATCGGCTGTGTGATCCTTGGGCGGCTCTCTTCATCGATTATGGCCAATACGATCCCGACCGCTCCATGGATAAGGTCGTTACCGGAGATACCCTGCAGGCGGTACGGGGTCACCGCTACGAGGATCCTTTGACATCGCCGGGGGAAGCCGATCTGACCTGTCAGGTCGATTTCAACGACGTGAAGCTACAATTCGAAGCCGTTCCGGCCGAGGGTTGCCGCCGGCACCTCGTTGTCGACGGCCCCATCACCCAGTGTGAATTCCTTGGACGCCTCGGTATCGTCGAGCGCGCCTCGCGCCTGATGAGCGCCAACCCCGCCAAAGCGGCCGAGATCGAAGCCGGTATCATGCGGCTCATGTCGCCGCAGGGCATGGGCACCCGCTTCAAGGCAATCGGCGTGCGCTCGTCGAATCTTCCGGTTCTGCCTGGGTTCGAATGATCGCCAGAATTCAAGCGCCCCGGGCCCTGACGGCGGTGGGGAGTGCGACGTGCGTATAAGACCGGCGAGCAACTCGTTCGCACAGCCGCTGTTTTGAACACCCCGCGCCACTGCGTTACACTCGTGAGGCGTCGCGCCTAAATCGAACGAGGTTGCGGCTATGATGCGAATTAGGCGCGACGGGACACTAGTGCCCCGTCTCCGAATTCCCGACACGTTTACGGCACCCGTTCATCGGCAATTCGGATGCAAAGGGACACTAGCAAGATCAAAAGCTTAGTGTGGTGCTTCTCCTCGCAATTGCCGATTACGAACCCAGCCGAATTGTTGGTCGGCAATTGCGAGGCACCACACTAGACCTCAGCGGTCCAAGGATTCCCCATGCCAAGCCCCATCGAAGTCGACAATCTGGCGGACCTTCCCGGTATTAGGCACGGCTTCTTTACCCGCCAGGGTGGAGTGTCGACGGGCATTTACGCTGGCCTCAATTGCGGCCTGGGCTCAACGGACGACCGCGAAAATGTCCTGCAGAACCGCGCGCGGGTCGCCTTGAAACTTGGAGCGACCGATCCCGCGGTCCTCACTCCCTATCAGATCCACAGCGCCGAAGCCCTGGTAGTGGAAGGCGCGTTCGAGACCGCAGATCCGCCGCGCGCAGATGCTCTTGTCACCCGCACGCCGGGCCTCGCCATCGGGATTCTGACTGCGGACTGCGGCCCCGTGCTGTTCGCCGACCCGCAGGCCCGGGTCGTCGCC
>LOEV01000223.1 GCA_001516065.1 Alphaproteobacteria bacterium BRH_c36 | reverse complement strand
CCAAAGGTTCGTTGAGCGCAACCTGGTTGGTGGCGAGGGCGAAGACGACATCGCCGTCGAGCGGTGTATGCACGGGGTGTATGGCGCGGGCAAGTCCGGTCTGGGCCACAATCGCGAGGCGGCGGGCGGCGCGCTTGTCGAGAATAGCGTTGGTGGCGACGACTGCGATTGTGGTGCTTTCGCCAGTCCTGATCTTGAGCGGCGGCGGGCTTGGGGGGCCGCCCCAGGCTGGGGGCGGACCGAGGCCGCCGAATTCGCCGTCCCGCTCTAAGAGATGGGCCCAGAAGTGCGGCGTGGTCCCCATGGTTACCGTCCCGACCGGATTTGCCGCGACGAGCGCAGCGACTTTGAGGCCGTTGGCGAGGTCAGTAGAAGCGCTACCAAGGCCGCCGCGCAGGTTGGCTGTGGCGGCTCCATAGCCGGCCCCGGTGCTGCCGAGGGCGAAACCTTCCTGCGAGGCTGTCAAGCATGCCTGCCTGGCTAGCCGGACATAGGCTTCCGACAGGCCATCCTTCTGGCCGCCGTTGAGGAGGTCGAAGAGGATGGCCTCGGCCACGATCGGCACGCGGGCCTCTCGAACCGGGTAGCCAATTCCCTTCGAAGCCAGCCAGTCGCGGACGCCGGCGGCAGCAGCGAGTCCAAACGCCGAGCCGCCGGAGAGGACAATCGCGTGGGCTTCCTCGATGCTGCCATCCAGGGACAATGCGTCGGTTTCCTGAGTCCCCGTTCCACCGCCGCGAATGTCGACGGCGGCGGTGCTGCCCGGCGGGGGGAGAACGACAGTTACCCCTGAGCAAATTGTCGCATCGTCGGCATTGCCGACGGAGATACCGCCGATGTCTGTGAGGAGATTTCGTTGCAGTGCAGGGGGCATGACGGGGTTCAAAATGTAGGAGTTGGAAGAGGATAGACAGGTGCGGTTGAAGGAGCATCCCGATCGCTGGTCGATCCGGTAGTCAAGGGGACTTCACGCGATCTTGCAAGAGTGTCAGGGAAAATCCAAAAGGTGACTTGCCAAGGTCCGGCGGCAGCCATAATCGGACGCGATCAAGCGTATCTTTTGCGTCGTTGTGCAATGCCGAAGTCATAGTTGGCATGTGTTGGTTCATCGCCACTGCCGGTTACTATTGGAACATTGGCGGGTTGAACACTGCGCTATCATGCGTAAATGCTTACTAACCAATCGCGGGCAGACTGGGTTGGTTGCTGACCGTAAGTGCCGCCTGACAGGACGCAGACTGGTCAGTCAAGGAAACTAAAGAGGATCGCAATAATGAATGCGAGTGTGGTGCAAGAAGTCGCCGAATTGAACGGCCTTATCGATGAAGTCGATGACCCGCGTGAATGCTATGCCGCAGTACGCGACTGCATCCGCCGTCACCGCGAAGCTGGTGAAGAAATCCCTGAGGATCTGGAACGGTTGGAGCGCGTGATGCTGACGGAGTGCCTGTCGGCGTCGCAGGGACGCTAGCCGGGCACGTTGGTTGCGACAGTTGCCTGGTGTGGTTTGCGCCGGCGATATGCTGTTCACAACAAATTCGCGGTATGACTTCGGCCAGATCGCTTCATGAAATAGCGCCCGTTCCGCTCGGAGCCGGGCGCTTTTCTGTGTCTCAGTGGCTATTCGCGCTGCTGGCGCGGCCGTTGGCGAGGGGCGATTCTATTTTGGCGGCCAGATTTTCCGAATTTTGTAGCCGGCCATTCTGAGATCGCCGTTGTCGTTGAAGCGCTGGCGCAGCTCGGGCGGCGTGTAGCGGCGCTGCGATTGCAGCATCAGCCAGGGCGCGCGCGCGAAGAAGGGCTTGCCGCCGAGGGTCATTGCGATCTTGCGACCGTCGAGTGACTCGGCGAACTTGACCGCCTTCATCACCTGCCAGAAACCGGCGACCCAATCGGGATGGAAGGCGGTGTAGGCCTTGGCGCCTTCCGGCGGCGGGCCGAGGTAGAAAGGCTGGGGTTGGAGTGCATGGTATTCAACGCCAATCGGTAGCCGACTGAGCGTTCTCAGCCATTCCGCCCCGTTGTCTTCTGAAATTGCGGGGTCCCGGACGATGGCAAGCCCACGCCATCCTTGCCCTGCAAAATCTTCAATAGCGATTTGACCGGTTGCGTCGTCGTAGCCCGGGAATACCAGGAGCGTTACCCCGGACATGGTTTGACGATCGTATTTCCAGCCTACCCCGCCATTTCCATCTATCGCTTGCGTTTTGGCTAACACTCCGATCGCTGGAACGCCGCTGTCGAGCAATTCTCCCCAAAGCTGAACTTCTTTCGACGTCGCTGAAAATCCTTGCCGTAGCTCCTTCGCGGTTTCTTTGGTCGTGTCGTCACCGGCTTCAAGTACTTCCAGCCTTGACGTTGCAGTGGTTGCTGCGAGGAAAGCCGTTTCGAGCACGTCGAGGTGGTTCGGGGCCAGTCGAAATACCGTCGGACCGGCGCGTTCTTCAGTCAGCTCTGCCGGCCACTTGCCGACGCCCATGAAGAGGACGTGGCGTCCGGCGTAGGCGGCAGCTGATTGCAGTCCGCTATGCTTGCAGAAGGATTGGAAAACCAGCAGCGGGCTGCGCGCGGCAAGGCCCACGGCTTTCCAGATAGCGTCTTTGCGAGTGTTGGCATCGCATCCTTCACTGACCCGCGTCACGCTCAGCGGCTGACCCATCACCCCGCCATCTGCATTAATGATCGCCACTTCATCTTCGACGGCGCGGTGGACAGCGTCCATCATTTCGCCGTCGCCGATAAGGACGATTTCTGCGGGGCGGTCGAGCTTGGGTGGCTTGTCGTCGTCGGCAATGGCGGATGTTGTGGAGAGCATGGCTGCCAGGGCGACGACGAAGTATTTCGGTCGATACATTGCCACTCCCGATACGTCATCCCGGTTCTGGCCGCGGATCTGTGCATGGTTCGTCCTCGGTGGGACTGTTGCTTTCGATTGGCGCCTTGTCCAGATCCAAGCCTTCAAGGCGGAACGATATTTCGCACGGAAGCTTAGATGAGGTGGGAGCCGTTGGCATGATCCGAAAGCGGACGAGGCTGGCTTGCACGCCCACCGCACATATCTAACTGCTGTACGAAAAAAAGGCGCCCGTTGCGGGGCGCCCTTTTCGATGTCGGATTGCGGCCAGACTGTCGATCACTTGTTCTCGACATACGTGACGCGGTCGCCGTCGGTCTTCTGCCAGGTGTACATGGTGTAGTCGAGGCGGTTGACGTCGCCCTTTTCGTCGAAGGCGATTTTGCCGATGACGGTGTCGAATTCCATTCCAGAGCGCATCTGTTCGGCGACCTTCTTGGGATCGGTCGACTTGGCGGCTTCGGCGGCCTGCTTGAAGATCTGTACGACGGCATAGGAATAGAGCGTGTAGGCTTCCGTCGAGACGCCCTTGTCCTCGAACTTCTTCAAGGCGTCGGCGGCCTCCGGGCGCTTCCTGGGATCGGGAGCGAACGTCATAAGCGTGCCAACCGCGCCGTCGGCTCCCGCGATAGAAGCGAATTCATCGGTGGCGATGCCGTCGCCCGACATCAGCGTGGCGGTGAGGCCCTGGTCGCGCATCTGGCGGGCGATGAGACCGGCTTCGGTATGGATGCCGCCGAAGTAGACGAGTTCGGCGCCGGCGTCCTTCATCTTGGCAATGAGGGCTGCAAAGTCCTTGTCGCCGACATTGACGCCTTCGTAGACAACTTCGGTGATGCCGGCTTCGTTCAGCGCCTTTTTCGTCTCGTCGGCAAGGCCCTTACCGTAAGGCGTCTTGTCGTGGACGATGGCAACCTTCTTGTCGGCGAGGTTCTTGGCGAGGTACTGACCGGCGACCGTGCCCTGCTGGTCGTCACGCCCGCAGACGCGGAACACGTTCCACAGCTTCCGGTCGGTCACCGTCGGATTGGTGGAGGCGGGCGTCACCATCAGGATGCCGTTCTCGTTGTAGACTTCCGACGATGGAATAGAGACGCCCGAGTTGAAGTGGCCGACGACGAATTTTACGCCCTCGCCGGCCATCTTGTTGGCAATCGAGACGCCCTGCTTGGGGTCGCCGCCATCGTCTTCGTACACAAGCTCGATCTTCTTGCCATTGATGCCGCCGGCCGCGTTGATGTCCTCGACGGCTTGCATCGCTCCGTTCTTCAGCTGCGCGCCGAATGCCGCGCTGCCACCGGTCAAGGGACCGGCAACGCCCATCTTGATGGTGTCGTCCGCCTTCTTGGCGCCCTCGGTGCCGGAGTCGCCGCAGGCCGTCACGGCGAAGGCCGCCATGGCGCTGAGGCCAGCGATCAGAAACTTCCGCATGTCATCTCTCCTCATTCAAGGTGGGGTGGCGATGTCTACGTGTGTGGTGTTCTCCAGCTGCTGCTCTAGCTTGCAAGCCGGGTCAGGGTCAATGTTTGCGCTGCCAGCTTACCGGGCTCGTCTGCCTGTAGACCCAGGGATATTGGACCTGCATCTGCCAGGAGCGCATCATCCGGTAGCCGACAAAGGCGATGGCCAGCAGCACGAGGTAATCGATGATGACGTTGCCCGGAGTTAGAAAAGGCTGGTGAAAAAGGGCGTAATGAATGAAGCGCACGGCGAAGGTCAGCAGCGTGGTGTAGCCGATCAACTGCCAAAGTGGCTTCCAGGTGATGGCGATCGCCCGGCCGGTGGCCCAGCTTGCAGCCCCGCCCAGCACAAGCGTGACGAGGGCAAAGACGGCCAGACCATTGGGGCCTGTCTGATAGATCGTTTCCATGGTCGTTACGTTCTCAGTGGCGGCCGCCCTCAAGATAGGCTGCGCGAATTTCGGGTCGGTGGAGCAGCTCGCTGCCGGTGCCGCTCAAGGTGATCTGGCCGTTGACCATCACGTAGCCGCGATGGGCGAGCTTGAGGGCATGGAAGGCGTTCTGCTCGACGAGGAATACCGTGACGCCGCGCTCGTTGATCTCGCGGATGACTTGGAAGATCTGCTTTACGATCAGCGGTGCGAGACCCAGCGAGGGCTCGTCGAGGAGTAGGAGCTTGGGCCGGCTCATCATGGCACGCGCAATGGCAAGCATCTGCTGCTCGCCTCCCGACAGCGTACCGCCGCGCTGGGCGAGGCGTTCGCGCAGGCGGGGGAAGAGGGCGGTGACGCGGTTCAAATCTTCTTCGAAATGCTCATCGCCGATGAGCTGCGCGCCCATTTGCAGGTTCTCACGAACCGTCATGCGGGCGAAGATGCGGCGGCCTTCCGGTGACTGGGCAATGCCGAGCCGGGCAATTTTGTGGGTCGGCAGGTGAGTGATATCGCGGCCCTGATAGGTAATGTTGCCCTTGCGCGCCTGCGGCTCGCCGAAGATCGTCATCATTAAGGTCGATTTGCCGGCGCCGTTGGCGCCGATGAGCGTGACGATCTCGCCCTGGTTGACGTCGAGGTCGATGCCGCGGAGTGCAACGATCGAGCCGTAGTAGGTCCAGACACCGCGCACGGACAACATCGGTTCGTTCATTTATCGAGCTCCGCTTCGGCCTCATCGACTTCCTCGTCCTCGACGCCGAGATAGGCGGCAATCACTTTGGGGTCGTTGCGGATGTGGTCGGGGGTGCCGTCGGAGATCTTGATGCCGTACTCGAGGACGACAATGTGGTCGGAGATTTCCATAACGACGGACATGTCGTGCTCGATGAGCAGGATCGAGGTGCCGTTGCCCTCCTTGATGGAGAGCAGCAGTTCGTTCAGGTCGGCGCTTTCGCGTGGGTTGAGGCCGGCGGCGGGCTCATCGAGACAAAGCAGGACGGGGCCGGTGCACATGGCGCGTGCGATTTCCAGCCGGCGCTGGTCGCCGTAGGGGAGGGCACCTGCGGGATCATCGGCGCGGTGGGTCAGGCCAATCCGGTCGAGCCAGGCGACCGCCAGTTCGACGGCCATCTTTTCCGCGTTGCGGAAACTGGCCGCCCCGATGAGGCCCAGGATCGAATACCCCGATGCGCGGTTGAGCCAGTTATGCTGGGCGACGATGAGGTTTTCGAGGACTGTCATGCCGGTGAAAAGGCGGATGTTCTGGAAGGTTCGGGCGACATTGGCTTTGGCTGCGATCTCGGAATCAGCCATGCGCTCGAGGAGGAAGACCGCGCCCTCACCGGTGCGACGATAACGTTTCGGCGAGTTTGTGACGAACTCGATGGCCGCATCTGTCTGGAGGCCGCCCGAGAACAAGGCTATGCGGCCGACGGTCGGTTTGTAGAACCCGGTGATGCAGTTGAATACGGTCGTCTTGCCGGCGCCGTTGGGGCCGATGAGGGCTGTGATCTGGCCGCGGGCGACGTCGAAAGAAAGATCGTTGACGGCGAGGAGTCCGCCGAAGCGCATGGTCAGGTGTTCGACGCGCAGGATCGGTTCCAGGCCGGTCGCTGCCGCCATGCCGGAGTGCGCCGCCGCGTTCGCCATCAGCCGTGCCCCTCCTTTACGAGATCGCCGCCTATTGCGCGCTTTTCGTGAAGGATGATCGATGGATCGCGCTTCGAGATCAGGCCGCGTGGACGCCAGACCATCATCGCCACCATCGCCATCCCGAATAACAACATGCGGTATTGCGTTGGGTCGAAGCCGGCGCCGAACACAGCCTTGAGCCAGCCCAGTTCGCGCAGGAGTTCGGTGCCGCCGATCATCACCACCGCTGCGATGGCGACGCCGACCTGACTGCCCATGCCGCCGAGGACGACGATCGACAGGATCACCGCCGATTCCATGAACTCGAACGACTTCGGCGAAATGAAACCGAGGCGCACGGCAAAGAATGCACCGGCAAAACCGCCGAACATGGCACCGATGGAGAATGCCGTCAGCTTCGTCTTGACCGTGTCGATGCCGAGCGAGCGGCAGGCGATTTCGTCTTCGCGCAGTGCTTCCCAGGCGCGCCCGATCGGCAGGCGGCGCAGGCGGATCGTCACCCAGTTGGTGAGAAGGGCGAGGGCGAGGATGAGATAGAACAGGAAGAAGAGGCGGTGGAGGGGAGTAAACTCGAGACCGAAAAACGCGGCGAAGCCGGAATCAGAGGCGTTGAACGGCAAACCGAAGAACGTCGGTCGCGGAATACCGGAGATGCCGGAGGCTCCGTTGGTCAGTTCCACCCAGTTAATCAGGACGAGACGGATAATTTCGCCGAAGGCGAGCGTGACGATGGCGAGATAATCGCCGCGCAGGCGTAAAACCGGGAAGCCGAGCAGTATCCCCCAGAAAGCCGCAAAAATGCCGGCAAGCGGCAGGCAAATCCAGAACGACAAGCCGAAGTGGGTGGACAGGAGCGCCGTCGAATAAGCGCCGACGGCGTAGAAGGCGACGTAGCCCAGATCGAGAAGTCCAGCTAGGCCGACGACAATGTTGAGGCCCCATCCGAGCATCACGTAGATCAAGATCTGGATGCCGAAATTATCGATCCATTTCAGCGCGCCACCGGGTCCCGTGAACAGCACTGCGAGGAACGGATAGGCGATCAGGAAGGCAAGTCCGCCATAGCGGAAGACGTTCTTGTATTCGCCGAGCGGGGCCAGCGTTTCGCCGATCCTCGTGGCGGTCGATGAGGCTGCGTTAGAAATGCGGCCGCCAAAGACGAGCCAGCCGAGACGGGCGAAGAAGGCGATGGCGACGAGGGTTGCGACCAGTTCCCAGCGGGGGTCGAGGACGAGCCCCTTGGAAAGATCCTGGCGCGTGCGAAAGACGAGGATTGGGAATGCGAGGCCGAGGGTGAATAGTGCGAGGAAGCCGGCATCCTTAATGGCTGCAAGCCAGTCGGTTGCTTCGCGCCCATTCTCGCTACGCGGTTGCGCCTCAGGCGTGGCCATGCCTCACACCTTCTCCACGTCGGGTTTGCCGAAGATGCCGGAGGGCATGAAGATCAGCGTGATGGCGAGGATCGAGAAGGCGGCGACGTCCTTGTAGTCGATTGAGAAATACGCCGACCAGAACGTTTCGATAAGGCCGATGAGGAGGCCGCCGATGACGGCTCCGGGCAGCGAGCCGATACCTCCGAGCACGGCGGCGGTGAAGGCCTTGATCCCGGGCACGAAGCCGTCGGAAAAGTTGACGACGCCGTATTGCACCATGAAGAGGACGCCGGCGACGGCGGCGAGCGCTGCGCCCATAACGAAGGTCAACGAAATAGTTCGGTCGACGTCGATGCCGAGGAGGGCGGCCATCTTGCGGTCCTGTTCGCAGGCGCGCTGGGCGCGGCCGAGCGGCGTTTTCTGCACGACAAACCAGAAGGCTGCGAGAAGCACGGCAGTCGTCACGACTATCAGGATCTGCTTGTAGGCAAGCGTGATATTGCCGTCGCCGATGGGGATCAGGAAGCCGCCGTCAAGAATTGGAGGCAGCGCCTTGTTGCGCGGGCCTTGGACGAGTTGGACGAAGTTGATGAGGAAGATGGACATGCCGATGGCCGAGATCAGCGGAGCGAGGCGAAAGGAGCCTCGAAGCGGCCGGTAGGCTATTCGCTCGATGGCCCAACTCCACAGCGCCGTCAGGGCCATCGCGCAGATCAGGACGAGGATCAATGCGAATGCAATGGCGAGGCCGCCGAACAGGGAGGTGATGAGCAAGAAGATGATTAGCGCGATGAAGACCGACAACATGAACACGTCGCCATGGGCAAAGTTGATCATGCCGATGATGCCGTAGACCATCGTGTAGCCGATGGCGAT
>LOEV01000222.1 GCA_001516065.1 Alphaproteobacteria bacterium BRH_c36 | reverse complement strand
GGCGAGGCCGGGCCGCTGTGGGTCAACGCGCGTCGCCAGAGGGCTGGACGCGGCCGTGAAGGACGCGACTGGACGAGCCTGTCAGGCAACCTCCACGCAAGTCTGCTGGTCACGGTCTGGTGTGAGGCCAACCAACTGCCGAGGCTTTCACTTCTCGCTGGCGTGGCACTTGCTGAGGCGATCTGCGGCCTGAGGGCAGCGGACGGATCCCAGGCGATGCCGCGCCTCAAGTGGCCCAACGACGTCCTCTTCTCCAACCGGAAATGCGCGGGCATCCTGGTCGAGACGACACCGGGGCCGGCTGGTGCGTTCGCCTGCATTCTGGGATTTGGCGTAAACGTGGCCTCAGCCCCCCTCATCCCCGGGCGTGAAGTTACGTCACTTTCCGATCAGCACATACAAACGACCCCGCTGGAGCTTATCTCGGGGATCGACGGGGCCATTCGCAAAGCCATGGCGGCATTAGCCGCGCCCGATGGTTTTACACACATCAGGCAGCGGTGGCTGGCGAATGCGGTGCCGATGGGGACGCGGCTCACCGTGACTACGGGAAATGGGGCAGGAAGCGGTTTGTTCGCAGGCCTCGACCAAGATGGCGCCCTGCTTCTCGAGGATGAGACGGGAAGTCTCACGAGAATCACTCACGGCGACGTTTCAGCCTGCGGCGGCGTAGTGTAGGCTCGGGGGCCGCCGATCCCCCAGGATCATTCCAAGAACAACGACCGGACCGCCCGGTGGAGGCCCGCGACCTCCGGGCCGGCCACGAAAGGATTTGAATGGCGCAGTCGCCCAACGATAAATCGGACGAACTTGTTTTTCTCGCCCTCGGCGGATTGGGCGAGATCGGCATGAATGTCTACCTCTATGGCATCGGCCCGGCACACAGCCGCCAATGGCTTATGGTCGATCTCGGCATAACCTTCCCGGGGCCGACCGAACCAGGGGTCGATGTTGTTCTGCCCGACCTGCGCTTTATCGCGGCCGATAAAGGTGCGCTCGCCGGCCTCATCGTCACCCACGCACACGAGGACCATATCGGCGCCATCATCGAACTGTGGCCCCAGCTTCAGGTGCCGGTCTATGCAACCCCGTTCACGATGGGAATGCTGAAGGCGAAGCTCTCCGAGTTCGGCGGCAGGTTAAGACCCGAACTGCACGAGATCCCGCTCGGCGGCCGCTTCAACGCCGGCCCGTTCGACGTCGAGTTCATCAGCATGACGCACTCGATACCTGAAACCTCCGGTCTCGCCATCCGAACGCCGAACGGCAACATCTTCCACTCGAGCGATTGGAAGCTCGATCCGGAACCGATGATCGGCAAACCCATCGACCAGGAAAAACTGAAGGCACTCGGCCGCGAAGGCATCGATGTCATCGTATGCGACTCGACAAACATTTTACGCGACGGCGTCTCACCATCAGAAACCGATGTCGCCAACTCGCTTACCGAGATCATCAAGAAGGCGCCCCACCGCGTCGCCGTGACGACATTCGCCTCCAACCTCGGCCGCGTGCTGGCGGTCGCCAAGGCAGCCCATGCCGCCGGCCGGCACCTTGTCGTCGCTGGCCGCTCGCTCCACCGCGTCATCGATGTCGGCATCGATACCGGATACCTGCCGCCTGACTTCAAATACCTCGACCAGGAGGAATACGGCTACCTCGAGCGTAGCGAGATAGTCGTACTGCTTACCGGCAGCCAGGGCGAACCGCGTGCAGCTCTGTCACGGGCCGCCGACGGCGAACACCCCGACATCAAGTTCTCCAAGGGCGACCTCGTGATCTATTCCTCGCGCAACATTCCGGGGAACGAGAAGGCCATCGGCCGCGTCCAGAATGCGCTTGCCCGCCTAGGCTGCGAAATCCTGACCGACAGCGAAGACCTCGTCCACGTCACGGGTCACCCGAGGCGCGGAGAATTGCGCCAGATGTACGATTGGATCCAGCCGAAGGCTCTTATTCCGATGCACGGAGAAGCGCGCCACCTTCGCGCCCACGCCAAATTTGCCAACGAATGCGGGATCAAGAATGTGCTCGTGCCCGAAGATGGGGCCATCGTCCGGCTTGCACCCGGCAAGCCGACGATCGTCGACGATGCTCCGGTCGGCCGAATTTATCGCGACGGCAGATTGATCGTTCCGGGCGATGAGGGGCCGGTCCGCGAGCGCCGCAAACTCTCTGCGGTCGGCATTGCGGTCGCCTCCTTCACTATGACGCCACGCGGCGAATTGATCTCCGACGTTCTCGCCATCCTCGATGGAATTCCCGCAAAGACCGCCGACGGCGATTCCATGGAAGACGTCGTCCTCGACGCGGTCGAGAGCACCATCGAAAGCATTCCGAAGGCGCGTCGCAAGAACCTCGATCTGGTTCGCGACGCTGTCTATCGTGCCGTTCGTGCCGCGATCAACGAGGAATGGGGCAAGAAGCCAATCGTCAAGATCCTGCTGCATGTTGTCGAGTAATCAGCGGGTCGCTAACTTCGCGGTTACCACTACCGCGCTCATCCAAACTCAAACTGAAAGAACGGAACGGAGTTCTACCACGATGATCGGTCGTCTCAACCATGTCGCCATTGCCGTCCCCGACCTAGCCGCCGCAACTGCAACCTACCGCGATGCGCTCGGTGCGGAAGTCTCCGCCCCGCAGGCCGAACCCGACCATGGCGTAACGGTTGTATTCGTCGTGCTGCCGAACACCAAGATCGAACTACTCGAACCTCTGGGCAAGGAATCCCCAATCGCCAAGTTTCTGGAAAAAAATCCGAACGGTGGCATCCACCACGTGTGTTACGAAGTCGACGACATCATCGCCGCCCGTGAGCAGATGAAGGCGGCCGGTGCGCGCGTCCTCGGTGACGGTGAGCCGAAAATGGGAGCTCACGGCAAACCGGTTCTCTTCCTTCACCCGAAGGATTTCTGCGGCACGCTGACCGAACTAGAGCAGGCCTGAAGCCGGCGCGCCCGCCGGGCTAACCGGTACGACCGACGAAAGGTGAACCCGAATGAGCCTGACCTTCGCCATAGCCATCTACTTCATTGTCTGGTGGATGACGTTGTTCGCCGTCCTGCCGTTCAATGTTCGCACCCAGGACGAGGATGGCCATGTCGTGCCGGGGACCCCGGAAAGCGCGCCGGCCAAGCCGCGCCTTTTGCGGATCGTGCTCGTCAACACGGTTGTCGCGAGCCTCGTCTTCGCATTCGTCTGGAGCGTCATCGTGCTGAAGTGGATCGACCTCGACTTCATGCAACTTGAGCGAATGTCACCCGTCTGAAACCGCAGCAAGCGGTTCAGTCGCGCCAGCCTTGCGGCGGCGTCTTCATCCAGGCCGTGCCGCTTGCGCCGAGCCGGACGCCCTCGTTGAATAGTGCTCGCTGATATTCAGGGTCGAAGAACTCGTTGGCCTTGCCGTCAAAGCCAGGCGGTACGGCGATATAATTGAAATCGACGCCATCATCCTTGGCCATGCGATAGATGCGGTAGACCTGCCCCTGGCTTTGACTCTTGATCAGGGTGGAAATCGCGCGGGCGGCGATCGGGATGGTCTGCGCTTTGACGACATCCTGCTCGGGAGTGACCTTCATGTTGGTGACCAGGAACAACTGGCGTGTCGGTGGCTTAGGATAGAGCGCATCGAAAGCCCGGAAGGGAGCCTGCACAGGCGAGACAAAGATTTCACGCGTCGTGCCGCCGTCGACGTGCATCTCGGTGAATTGCTCGGTCCCGACTTGCACCGGAATTTCGACGGGCGGGAAGGCACCTGGAATTGCTGCCGAGGCCAGTATGACTTTTCGGAACAACTCCAACGCATGCGGATGCCGGCTACGCGCGATTTCTCCCATATTCCAGACCACCGGCCGCTGTGCGTCGAGGTTGGTCGTACCGATCAGCAGAATGCGTCCGCGCATATACTCTTGGGCTACCCGCCGCAAAAGCTTCTTGTCGACATATTGGGCGATGAGATCGGCCATCGGCTGCGAGTCCGCAAGCGCCGACCCCCCGAGTAGTCCTGGCAGAATTTGAGCAGTGACGATCTGAGACGTCCGGTAGTGGGTCCAGATTTCTTCTAGTTCATCGTCGTAATCGGAACCCAGAAAGGCGAACGGAGCGATGATGGCTCCGGCGCTGACGCCGGTTACAACTTCGAATTCCGGCCGGTCTGCACGCGAGCTCCAACCCTTCAACAGGCCGGCACCGAATGCCCCGTCGCCACCGCCGCCTGAAAGCGCGAGTATTTCGACTTTTGGCCGGCCCTTTCGCACGGATGCACCTTGAGCCAGCCGTGGCATGTTGGGAAGCTTGCGGCGAACTTCGTCTTTGATATCGGCTGGAACTTCGTCGCCCCAGAAGCGGATTCCGGGCTGCCCGGCGAATTCGGCCAGATTAGCCGTTGCTCCATCCGCTATTCCCACGCGTGGGGTGACTGCGGCACACGCACCAAGTGCCACGGAAAGCGCCAGGACGGCTCCTGCAGGAAGGAAACGCGTTAGCTCACGGTGCAGTTGCAAAGATCCCTCTAAACTCAAAACCTCGCCACCAATGCGAATGCGCCAAATCGCATCTGTCACGATCTTCCGGCGATCAAGCCGATTTGCTTAAAGCCACCATGGAACATACCCACCTTAAAATCCGGCAAAAATCGGTTCGCGAGCCGTTTTGCCCCTGGTAAGTATAACGCGCCGCTGGCTTGTAGTCAGGCCCTAGTGAAGCGTCGCGCCTTTGTTGACCGATAATGCGTCGAGGTTTGAGTCAACTAAGGCGTGATAAACGCCTCACTAAGTCATGATGTTGCTAGTGGCCCTCATGTCGCGACTAAATCGAACGACGTTGCGGCTATGATTCGATTTAGGCGCGACGGGCCACTAGTCCGCCCGGCGGTTTCAATCCCTACAGCAACTTGCTTCAACACTGTCGGCCAAGAAAAGGCGCGGAGCCGCAGCTCCGCGCCAAACTCATCCGTTGAAACTGGCGTATATTCAGGCCACCAGCGACTCGACATGCTCCCAATTGACAAGATTGTCGAAGAAGGCTTCGAGGTACTTCGGCCGCGCATTGCGGTAGTCGATATAGTAGCTGTGTTCCCACACATCGCAGCCAAGAATCGGCGTTGCCCCATGCATCAGCGGGTTTTCACCGTTCGGAGTTTTTGAAACCTCAAGCTTGCCGTCGCGGATTGCAAGCCAGCACCAGCCCGATCCGAATTGACCCTTGCCGGCTTCAATGAAGTCGCCGCGTACCTTATCAAAACCGCCATAGGCAGAAATCAAGGACTCGAGTTTTCCCGGCACCTTTTTTCCGCCGCCGCCTGCCTTCATCCATTGCCAGAAATGGATGTGGTTGAAATGTTGGCCGATCTGATTGACGACCGCCTGGTCGCCGTCGGCGAAGGCCTTTTTGCAGATATCTTCAATCGACATGCCTGCGTATTTCGAAGAGTCCCCCGCAATCTCGTTTCCCTTGTCGACGTAGGCCTGGTGGTGCTTGTCGTGATGGAATTCCAGCGTCTCCGCCGACATGTAGGGTTGCAGAGCGTCATAGGCATAGGGAAGAGCGGGCAGAGAAAACGACATTTGATACTTGCCTCCGGTTCGTAACTGTATTGTGTCCACGCGCTCGAATAAGGCCGCAACCTAGCGTAGCGCACCTGACGTTTGGTACCCGCTTGCGGCTGGATTGGAAAACCAATCGTCAGGTGCAAAAGCTACACTAGAAACATAGAGTTGCTAGTGTTCCTTATGGTTCTGACATTTTCTCGGAACCTTGCCGGACAGGGTAACAAATGTCGGAACCGGAACACTAGCCGGTCGGCCACCGGGGTGCAACGCATCCCGACCGATGACGTTCCATTTTCCGCGTACGGATACGAATCGGGAACTGCGCCGATCAGCTGGGCAGGGTGCGACGGAATGAGGCAATCGGCAGCCTGTCCGCCTCCGGAATGAGGGACCGCGAAAATACACGGGGTAAGGCGGAGGCAGACAATACCCGAAAGTGAAAGGGTGCGGTGCCCTGGACACCGCACCCAATCGGATCACGCCGGGGAAGTTTTCTCCAGGGAGCAGCTGATATGGCACTCCTGACTTGAACACAGGATGAACGGCGCCCTAAACGCTGAGGTTTTCAGCGCCAGGATCCAGTCAGTTCCGCTATGCCTGGGTGCTGAGGAACTGCACGCCAATTCAGGCGGCGGAGGCAGTGCGCGGACCGAAAATTCAAGTAATCGGCGGCATGTCCAGGCGAACTGGAAGTCGATATTGGCGAAATTGCTCAATTCAAACCGATTGAACTGATTGCCGTAAACCAAATTGAATGAAGGGTTTTGTACAAAAAATTCCATTGACGTATTGGTATTTTTATGGCGTTAGCATTTACTTCATAGGAAAAGTACTAAAACAAGTCCACTACAGCCCTCTGTACGCCCAACCATGAACACAGGCCGCGAGATATCCGATGATCAAGAAAGGAAAGAAAGCCAGGATGGCAACAGTCAATCTGAACAAGATGAGCCTCAAAGACCTCCAGACACTCCGGGAGGACCTTGAGCATGCCATTGCAAATGCCCAACTGCGTGAAAAGCAGGAAGTGCTCTCGCAAATGGAAGCGCTGGCCCAGGAGCGTGGCTTCAGCATGAATGAGCTGGTCGGTTCCAAAGGCCGCGGCAAGGGCAAAGGTTCGGTTTCGGCAGCGAAATATGCCAACCCCGACAATCGTGCCGAGACCTGGACCGGCCGTGGCCGCAAGCCCAATTGGCTGGTCGAAAAGCTGAAAAAGGGTGCCAAGATCGACGACTTCGCGATCTGACATCCAACGCGCGAAAGATGAATGGCCGGCACAGCCTCTTCACCGCCAGAAAAGAACGCCAGCTGCAAAAGCAGCCGGCGTTTTTTTCTTTCGCGGTTCGTGAGCACCAAGCATGATCAGCAAAACACCTATCACCGCGAACGAGGTGTGTGTGCGCCCGGGATAAAGCGGAACACTGTTGTGCCGTCTCCGAATGGCCGACACCTTTACGGACCCGTTCATCGGCAAATCGGAGACAAAGGGACACTGGCAAAAACATGAGCTTAGTGTGGTGCTTGTCTCGCAATTGCCGCTGCGAACCCAGCCGAACTGTTGGTCGGCAATTGCGAGGCAGCACACTCGTGTTCCGGTTCTGACATTTGCTACCCTGTCAGGCTAGGTTCCGAGCAAATGTCAGAACTATGAGGAACACCAGCAACTCCATGTTTCTAGTGTAGCTTTTGCACCTGACGATTGGTTTTCCAATCCAGCCGCAAGCGGGTACCAAACGTCAGGTGCGCTACACT
>LOEV01000221.1 GCA_001516065.1 Alphaproteobacteria bacterium BRH_c36 | reverse complement strand
CGGCGCGCCGGCAGGGGCGGGCGGTGCAGCTCGGTTTTCATGCGGCCGGAAGCCATGACCTGATCAATCTGGAGATGTGCCCCGTGCTGGCGCCTGAGATCGTTGGCGCACTTCCCGGTCTGCGTAATCTCATTGGTCCGCTGATCGAAGATAGAAAGGACCTGCGCGTGCATGTGCTTCGGGCCGAGAACGGGCTCGACGTCGATATCTCAGGGAGCACGCTCAAAACCTCGCCGAAGCTGCGGGCGGCACTGGCCCAGCAGGCTGCCGACCTTGGGCTGGTGCGCCTGTGCTTCGATCGCGATCCACTCTACCAGGCGACGCAGCCGTTCATCCGATGCGGTCCAGCCGAAGTCGTGCCGCCGCCGACGGTATTTCTTCAGGCCTCGCGGGAGGCTGAGGCGGCGATGGCAGCCATAATCGTTGGCGCATTCGGCAAGCGTGCGAAGCAGGCCGCCGATTTGTTCTGTGGTGTCGGTGCTTTCACTTTCGCGCTCGCCGCGAAGGCCAAGGTCGTGGCCATGGACAACGACCCGACCGCGATCGAGGCGCTGGAAGACGCTAAGCGCAGGACGCAGGGATTGCGCGGAATCGAGACGCGGCGGCGCGACCTTTTCCAGGAGCCTTTGTCGCGCAAGGAACTGGAGCCGTTCGACCTCGTCGTCTTCGATCCGCCGCGCGCCGGGGCCAAGGCGCAGGCCGAAATGCTGGCGAAGTCGAAGGTGCCTGTCGTGGTCGCCGTCTCCTGCAATCCGGCAACTTTGGCGCGCGATCTGCGTATCCTCATCGACGGCGGTTACCGGCTGGACAGCGTGAGCCCGATCGACCAATTCCTGTTTACGGCTCACGTCGAGGTGGTGGCGGTACTGCGACGTTAAACGCGAAGCGGAGTTCGCCGGCAGCCCACCGGCTATTCGCTTAACAGCCGGTCGACGTAGGCGGGGACGATCTCGGTGGCCGGTCCGTGCAGGCGCTCGGCGAAATAGCCTGCGGTATCGGACGGCTCGAGGTTGAGTTCGACGGTGTGGGCGCCGGCCTCGAGGGCGGCTGCAACAAAGCTTGCGGCCGGATAGACGTTGCCGCTGGTGCCGATGGCGATGAACAGGTCGCAGGCGCCGAGGGCGGCGGCGATGTGGGGCATCTCGTAGGGCACCTCACCGAACCAGACAACGGCGGGGCGCATGCCGCCGATCAGTTCGCATTCGGGGCAGGCGAGATCGGCGGACAGGTCCTCGGTCCAGGGTAGGCGGGCATCGCAGTGAGTGCACAGCATTTTCGTCATTTCGCCGTGCATGTGGATGAGGTTTTGCGCGCCTGCCTGTTCTAGGAGATTGTCGATGTTCTGGGTGACCAGCAGCACTTCGCCGGAATAGTCGTGCTGCAAGCGCGCGAGCGCCTCATGGGCGGCATTGGGGACAGCCTTGGCGGCTTCGCGGCGGCGCATGTTATAGAATTCGTAGACGAGGTTGGGATTTCGCTGGAAGCCGTCCGGGGTCGCAACGTCGCGGTAGTCGTATTGTGCCCATATGCCGCCGCTGTCGCGAAATGTCGCAAGGCCCGATTCAGCCGACAAACCGGCTCCTGTCAGGATGACGATCTTTTCATAGCGTGGCATGCTTTGGCAGTCTCCGTGATTGTGCAGTGCCGTGCAGCAATCGCACAAATGACGCTTTTGCGATAGTTCAGCGCGGAATTGGTCACAGCCGGCGCCGTTTGGCGGGGGCGGTTCGCGTACCCCAGGAGGAGTTACAGACATGGTTGGCAGAACGACTGCGGACAAGGTTGGCGGCGGTCGGGTCGGCGCCGACAGGCTGGGGATGGCGCTGCAGTTTGCCGGCAACGTTGCGCGGATGGCCTGGTACAGCGGCATCAATTTGATGCTGCAGCGGCAATCGCGCAGTATGTCGACGCCCGCCGAATTCATGCCAACGCGGCCGGTGCCGACTCGCGACGAATTGCTCAGCGATGCGCGGGCGCTGCTGCGGGCAGACGCCGAGGCCGTCGCCGCGGGACTTTATCCGCCAGGAGATGAAGAAGCATGGAGCCCGATTGAGCATCTGCGCAGGCTCAGGGCGATGTTCCAGGACCTCCCCGAACTGGTCAGCCGCCGGCAGGAGCGGGACGCCTCCAGCGTCCGAAACGCGGCCGGCGACGTGACGGGTCATAATCAGGGGCTGCCCGATTACTTCACGCAGGACTTTCACTTCCAGACGGGCGGCTATCTCACAGAGGACTCCGCACGGCTCTATGATGTGCAGGTCGAGACGCTGTTTTATGGCGCGGCCGCGGCGATGCGGCGGGCTGGGTTGCCTCCGATCGCAGAGTTCATGCGCGGGCGCGATCAGCGGCGGGTAAGCCTCATCGATGTGGCCTGCGGCACGGGCCGCTTCCTCAGCGACGTGCGCCGTGCGTTTCCGGCATTGCGACTCACGGGCTGCGACTTGAGCCAGGCCTACCTTGAGGAAGCGCGACGACACATGGGGCGGCTGAGGCCGGCGCGTTTCGTGTTTGCCAATGCCGAAGCGCTGCCCTTCGAAGATGCTAGCCAGGATATCGTCACCTGCATCTTTCTCTATCACGAACTGCCCCCCGAAGTGCGCCGGGTCGTGACGCGTGAAATTGCGCGAGTGTTGAAGCCGGGCGGACTATTCGTTTTCATCGACAGCCTGCAGATGCGCGACAAGCCGAATTGGGACGGTCTGCTCGAGGCGTTCCCGGTGCGGTTTCATGAACCCTATTACCGGAGCTTCGTGGTCGACGATCTGGAGACAATGTTTGCAGAAGTAGGTTTGCAACCCGCCGACGAGATGCTTGCCTTCCTGTCGAAGGTGTTGGTCCGGCGGAAAGCGGAAGCGGCGGGTTAGTTGTGCCTTTCCCGCCGGGTGCGCGACGTCATCGCCCGGGGCCAAGGCACTCGTCCAGGGGCTCGATCGAAAGCCTTTTGCCGTTAAACTTAGCAGTATCTTTACGCGGCCCAATTACCGTTTGAGCTCAATGACCGGAGCGGCTTTTCCCGAATAAGGGTAAGTGCGCGACGGCAGGGTTCGAGAGTTGAATGGCGCATTTCGTTTTGGCGCAATTTGAAACGAAATGGAGCAGGCTCCGGCATCTCTGCCGGGGAGGCGTCTTTATCTCCCGAGCCAGGCTCAAAGATTTGGACGCATCAGGCCAATGATCAAGTTCAATCCCCAGCGCAACTCAACCGTTGTCACGGAACTGAAGCTCTTGAACCCGTGGGTCGAGAATACCGATTACGGCGATGATATCGTGCAGCTGGCGCGCGCCCTGCTCGGCGATATCGGTCCTATTTCGGAGAAGGCGCACTTCGAACAGCGCCTTGCGACGATGGGCCGTTTTGCCAGCGGACGGACGGCTTGGAACACATGGTCACAGGATATGCTTGAAGTGCGCGGTCTTGCGGGTAGCGATCCGGCGCTTGGCGCGGTGTGCGACGCTCTTGCAATCGCCAACTTTTCCGGCACGCGCTTCACCGAAGACGTCGATTTCGCTGCGCTGGTCTTTCCGGGCCGCGCCGACTTCTGCGGCAGCGAATTCGAGGCTGACTGCTGGCTCCAGGGTTCGACGTTCTACGGGACGGCGGCATTTCGTCAGGTCTCGTTCATGGGTGAAGCGAATTTTGAGCGGGCGACGTTCTACAGCCTTGCTGATTTCGCGAATTCCGTCTTCATGCAGGCCGGCCAGTTCCGGCAGGCGCAGATGCTCGGGCAGGCCATGTTCGAGCATACCGACTTTGCGCGCGGCGCATGGTTCTCGGATGCCAAGATCAGCGAAGCCGCTTTCGCGGATTCCCGCTTCGGCGATGCCGCCGCGTTCACGAACTGCGAATTCTCCGGTCCAGCCTCATTCGAGCGCTCGATGTTCCAGACGTCGTGTGGGTTCGAAGGGGCGAGGTTCCTCGGAGGCGTCAATCTCAGCCAGGTCGATGTCAACGGAGCGGCGTGGTTCGCAAAAGCCGAATTCGCGTTTCTGCCGAAGTTCGACGACATGTACGTCGCTGGCGGCGGGGATTTCCAGGACATCATGGCGCCTGCCTGAGGTGCGGCACGCAAGAGCCATTCGGAAGGAAGTTTACCAGTGAGGCGTAGCCAGTCGTGTTGAAAGATCCTCAAACCAAGCCGCAGGCATCTTGTGCGGGCAAGCGGATTTCCGTGTCGCTGGAGTCCTTCGAACAGGTGCGCAGCCTGTTGGTGAAGTTCAACGCGGACTGCGACATTACTTTTGTCGTGGTCATCCACGATCAGGCCGGCGTGCAGATCGCTTCGAGTGCCGATCCTCATCCCGTTTTCAACGAGGCGGGCCGCAGGAAGCGCGCGGCGAACGTCAAGGGTATCCAGCTTGTGTCGTGCGAAGACGAGCGCGATCCAGCGCTGGAAGAGGCAATGCTCGGTTACTTCGACGGCCTCGGTATTGAATGCGGAGAAGGGGAATTCGTCTTCAAGTCGACGCGGACCGAACTTGACCACCGTACGGTTGGGTTCCTGATCACGCGGCGCGGAGCTGTCAGCAGCGTACAACCCGGCGCGCTCGCGGATGGCAGACGCTCCAAACCTCGGCCGTTCGAGATCAAAGCGCTGTTCGACGCTCTGCTCTACGTCTCGTTGCAGTACTGCCTGTCGCCACGCCATTCGGACACGTTTTTCGGTCTGGCGCCCGACCTTTTGTCTCGAGCGGCGGCCCAACTCTATCTACAAAAGCTTTCCCAGGAAGCGACCGGCCGGATGAATTACGGCCTATATGAACTGTGCTGCGATCTGGCAGCGGCGCAGTATGAAGGGCGTGCGGGCGCGGGCTATATCGTTCTTGCCAAGCGCGGAAGTGCCAACATCCGTCCGAGCATCGAGTTCCGCCGGCCCATCCACCTGTCGCACAACACGGGTGCGCGCAAGTTGATCGAGATGGCGTCACAGCAGTTCGCGCTGCTGTTTGATGGCGACTACTTCTACGGCTTCGTCGATTTCGATCAGATCCAGGAATGCCATCAGATCCTGTTCAAGGGCCGCGGTATCTGGACCATGCAGCGCGGCGAGCAGTTGCTGGCGATGGTGTCGTACGGCACGCCCGTCGAAGTGGACAGGATTCTGACCAAAGACGTCTTCCAGACGCATGTGAAGAAGTGCCTGCCAATGGTCGATGCCAACGGCCTCGAAACACTTTGGAACATCGCCACCATCGCCGCCGAGCAGCCGGTCGGGACCAACATCCTGTTCACGCCCGGCGCGCGTCACGAAGCCCAGCGGCTGTCGTCGCAATGCATTCCGATCCGTCCGGTGGCATTGACGCCGGAAGTGACGACGCAGCTGACCGCCATCGATGGAACGCTGATCGCCGACGTCGAGGGCAACGTCCATGCGGTCGGGGCCATCATGGACGGCGGTTCGACGCCGAGCGGCACATGGCAGCGTGGCGGACGCTACAATTCAGCGGCCAACTACGTCACCTCCAGCCAGTACCCGTCGATGATCTTCATCGTCTCGCAGGACGGTTACGTCGACATCGTTCCGCCGATGAACCCGAAGGGCGACAAATGGTCCATGAAACGGTACCTAAAGTTGAACTCCACTGCCATCTGATCGGAACGCTCAACGCGCCGCTGTTGCGCGAGATCGATCTGGCGGGTGAAAGAATTCTGGTGCGCCCGGAGAACGTGCAGCCGGTGGGGTTCGGTGAAGGCCCGCAAGGCTTCGCGGACTGGCTCGTTCGTGTCGAACCCTACAAGAGCGCGGGCTGGCGGGACTATCTGCCGGTACTCGAAGCGCACATGGAACGACTCGTCCAGCAGGGCGTCGTCTACGCGGAGATGATGATCTCACCGATGATGTTTGCGCGTGATACTGGCGCGCTCGTCGAAGAGTTCGCGGAGTTCCAGGAGCGGGTGCGGTCGCGCGAGCGCGGCGTCCTCCAAGTCGAGTTCCTATTCCTCGTGCCACGCAGCCTTCCCGATGAGTTTATCGACAAGGATATCGCGCGCTGCATTGCGTTGGCCAAGACCGGCGGGATCTGCGGTATCTCCATTGCCGGTCTTGAGCGGGATTGCCCGGCATCCAGGTTCGAGAGGATGTTCGGTGTGCTCAAGGATCACGGTCTCGGAATCGAGATCCATGCGGGCGAACTGGGGGGGCCGGAGGAAATCTTTGAAGCGCTGGACGTTGGACGGGCCGACAGAATCGGGCACGGCGTTGCCGCTTTTCGTGATGAGCGACTCGTTGAGCGGCTTTGCACCGAGAACGTACACATTGAGTTCTGCCCGACCAGCAACCTGAAGATGGGCGCAGCTCGCGATATCGCCAGCCATCCGATCGGGCTGGCGCGCGATCTCAACATGAACTTCAGCATCAATACCGACGATCCAGGGTCGTTCGATTGCACCATGAACAGCGAGTTCGCGCTGATCGAATCAGAGTTCGGCTTTGGAAAAGTGGATTTCCAAGCAGTCGCCAGAAACTCGCTCGCGGCAAGATTTCAGCGAAATCTGCGATATGACATCCAGATACCTGAAAATTTCCAGGCAGGAGCCGTGGAGGCGATCCTCGTCTAAAACGATTTGGTAATCTTTTTGACCGGCTACTGTGGTTGCGACGCAGCAGAAGCAAGTGTTTGTGAGCTGCCAATGTTTCAGGCGTAAACTACCTGCGGTATGATTCGATTGTGCTAGCGAGTACATTTGACGGGAGCAGGCGCGTGGCGAGTAGCCAGAGCATTATCCGACCATACGCGATGGTTATTCGCGATCGGATTCCAGGTGATGATGCTCTCGCACAACGATTCTAGAACAACCGTATCCGATCCAGGAATCGTCTTCGGCGGATCCGTCAGATCGGATGTTGCTCTAGGCGGTTTGGATTCACGGTCCTTGTCTGCAGCAGGGCGGATTCGGCAAACCAAGGGAGCGGGCAATGGCTAACGTCTATTTTGATGCGCTGGACAGCGGTTTCCACCTGTCCAGCAATACCGTTGCCTATCACTTCAGCGATGCGCAGTTCCTGTGGAATGCCTATGAAAAGGCGCAGTTCACGGTCGCGCTCTCGCAGTGGTCGAGTGTGGCCAATCTTAGCTTCGTGCAGACGGCAAATGCAGCGGCGGCGGATTTCTATCTGGTCAATGTCGACAGCAGCATCATTGGCAGCACGATTCTTGCGGACTTCGAGTTCCCCTGGGGCGGGCGCCAGGAAGGCCGCTTCAACTACGAGGGGGCCGGCTGGGACTTTTCGAATAGCACGGGCGGTCTGGAGCAGGGCGGCTACGGGTTCTCCACGATCCTGCACGAACTCGGACACGGACTAGGACTGGCGCATCCCCACGGCCGCGAGGGCGGTTCGGGTGTATTCCCCGGTGTCGATGGGGCCTTCGACGTGGGCCGGTTCGGGCACAACCAGGGCCTCTACACGGTCATGAGTTATAACGACGGGCGGGTCTCCGACAATCTCGATCCCTATGCGACGCCGGGCTACGGCTGGGCGGGAACGCCGATGGCCTTCGACATCTACGCGATCCAGCAGATCTATGGCTCCAACAACAACTATCACAGGGGCAATGACGTCTACCGGCTGCCGGAGACGAACGACGTCGGCACTTTCTATCAAGCCATCTGGGATGCGGGCGGTTCGGATTGGATCCGCTATGACGGGGACGATATGTCAACCATCGATCTGAGGGCGGCGTCGCTGCGCAGCGGGGACATGTATGCTGGCGGGCGTCTTTCCAGCGCGGATGGAATCTATGGCGGCTACACGATCGCCCATGGCGTCACCATCGAGAACTCCAGCGGCGGTTCGGCGAGAGATTTCATCTATGGAAACAACGTGCGCAACGTGATCGTCGGCAACGAGGGCGACGACGTCGCTGTCGGGTTTGGCGGCAATGACCGGCTGAGTGGAAATTCCGGCAACGACGTGCTGCGCGGCGGTGCTGGAAAGGACCTTCTATTAGGTCACGGGGGCAACGACCGGCTGATAGGTGGACGTGACCAGGATGTCACTGCGGGAGCTGGCGGAGATGACGTGCTCATCGGCGGCGCACACAACGATGTGCTCAAGGGGCAGGCCGGCAATGACCGGATGATCGGCGGCGGCGGCAGCGACAGGATGTTCGCTGGAAGTGGCAACGACATCTTGAACGGTGGCAGCGGAGATGACTTTTTGATCTTCGGCGCAGGCATCGACAGGGCGGTCTTTGCCGGACGGTGGGGCCATGACCAGATCAAGAACTTCACGCCCGGTGAGGACATTCTGGACTTCAGCAGTGTCAACGGGCTGCGGGTTTTCAGTCAGCTTTCGATTGTCAATTCGGGCGGGGATACGGTCATTTCCTACGGCCCCAACAGCCTGCGGCTCATCAACGTCGATCACACGTCGATCGATCAGGACGACGTGATCCTTTAGAGCGCAACTGACGTTTGGTACCCGCTTGCGGCTGGACTCGAAACCAAACGCCAGAACCATAAGGGAACACTGGTGCGTTCGCTTTTCATGGACCCGCGGCCGTGCATGAGAAGCCTTTGTTAGGTCGCATGTCCGAACCCGTATCTGTGACACTCGCCTTGGCAAGACACAGCGTACACCTCCCCGCGAAGACCTCGATGGCCGACCTACAGAATCTCGTCGAATTCGCTGGGTTCTTCGTCGCCACTTGCCGCGGGCGGCATGGCGTCCGCAGCGACGACATCGCTCAGGATGGTTTTGTTGATGAAGCGGATGTCGTCGAGGTTCTGAACGATCGCCTGGACGTTGGCAAACGTGCCGCGCAGGTAGACGAACAGGAAGCGGATCAGGATAAATCCGATCAACAGATAGATTAGACCGTCGTGGTTGACGGGCATCCCGGCCAGGATGACGATTGCCGCTGCGAGCACCGATCCGGCAACGACCGCTAAAGTTGCCTCCGGAAGCGACTGGATTCCCCTGAGCTTCATGCGCTTGCGAGCCACGTCCTTCGTGGCGTCGAGGAATTCAATGCGCAAGGTTTCAGGATCGTCGGGGCCGGGCGACTTGCGGTGGTTGGTCAGCGATTTGAGAAGCTCGTGGCGGTTTCGCTCCATCGATTTTATCAGCTTATTGGCGAAACTCGCCCGGCGTCCGGTCAACATGTAGAGTAGCAGGATCGGCAGAATCGCTATCAGGACGATGGCGATGAGCATTGGCAGCGTCACGGCCAGGATCAAGACGATTAGGGCGCAAAGTGTCGAGAGGCCGAAGATCAGCGCAAGCGAGAGGACGCTTCGTGCGTATGTGGCTATCGCGCGGATGGCGGCTGGCCGGAAGTTCTCGAGGCCCAAAAGGCTGTCAAAGGATGGGTGGCGCAGATACCGTTCATAGAGGATGTGTTCGGTTCGCCCCTTTAATGCCGACTGGGCTCGCTTTGAAAAGAAACTGGCGATGCCGGCGAGAAGGTAGATCGCCAGAATGACCGCCGCGCCGATCCAGGCTATGTCCGTCTTGGTGGCGCCATCAAGCGGGATGCCGAGCGCCTTACCGATGGGCAGCGCCCGCGTCCAATCGAAGATGATGAGGGAAGCAACCTTTATCGTCCCGGCCAGCGCCAGGATGTTCAATCCGAGTGCGGTTATAGAGAGGACGATGGTTGCAATAAAGGATCCTAAGTAATTCTTGCGCACCAGGGCGAACACCCCGGCGATCGCGCTGCCGGCGCGGCGTGCCGAGCCGAGCCGCATGGCGACAAGGTGATCGAGGAGCCCCGTTCCCCGCGAGGCTCGTTTCACGTCGGGGTCTTCTATCGGCTGGGCTGTGTCAGCATCGCTGGTCGCCATGAAGGGGATCCCACTCAGACTTCGTCGATAATGCGGCTTGCAGTCAGGAAGGCGACGATGTCGTCAACGAGATCCTCCGGCGCTTTGGCGCCACCGGGGAGAACCATCTCGGCTGCGTCGGGAGCCTCGTAGGGAGAGGATATCCCAGTGAAGTTCTTGATGTCACCGGCACGGGCCTTGGCGTAGAGACCCTTAGCATCGCGCGATTCGCAGATTTCGAGCGGCGTGTCCACGAAAAGTTCGAGGAACTCGGCGGCGTCGAACCGCTCCCGTGCAAAGCGGCGTTCAGCGCGGAACGGCGAGATGAATGAGACGATGGTGATAAGGCCGGCATCGACCATCAGGCGGGCGACTTCGGTGACGCGCCGGATATTCTCGACTCGGTCGGCGTCGGTGAAGCCGAGATCGCGGTTGAGGCCGTGACGGACGTTGTCGCCGTCGAGCAGGTAGGTGTGGCGGCCTTGCGTATAAAGCCGCTTTTCCAGAAGGTTTGCGATCGTCGATTTACCCGATCCCGAAAGCCCCGTGAACCACAAGCAGCAGGCCTTCTGGTGCTTGAGGGTCGAGCGGGCCTCTTTGTGGATGTCGACGGCCTGCCAATGCACGTTATGGGCGCGGCGCAGCGAGAAGCGGATCATGCCGGCGCCGACCGTCTCATTGGTCACTCGGTCGACGAGGATGAAGCCGCCGGTCTCGCGGTTGTCCTGATAGTTGTCGAAGACGATCGGCTTCGATACGGTCAGGTTACACAGGCCGATGTCGTTGAGTTCGAGCTGCCGGGTGGCGATATGATCGAGGTTCTCGACGTTGAGCTTGTGCTTCAACTCGCTGATCTGGCAGACGGTCGACTGCTGGCCGCAGCGCAGGATGTAGGGGCGGCCCTTGAGCAGCGGGCGCTCGCTCATCCAGACGATGTCGGCTGCGAACTGGTCGGCGACTTCGGCGCGATCGTTCGTCAAGCAGATCACGTCGCCGCGCGAGATGTCGATTTCGTCGGCCAGTGTCAGCATCACCGCATCGCCGGCGGTGGCTTCGTCAAGATCGCCATCGGCGGTGACGATGCGCGATACCGTGCTTGAGCGCGCGCTCGGCAAGGCGACGACTTTGTCGCCGGGGCGAACGGTGCCGGAGACCAGGGTGCCGGCGTAACCGCGGAAGTCGAGATCAGGGCGGCAGACCCATTGCACGGGCATGCGCAAGGGACCGGAAGCCGCTGCGCTTGCAACATCGATCGTCTCGAGCTTCTCCAGAAGCGTCGGGCCGTCGTACCAGGGTGTGTTGGCGCTGCGCGTCGAGACATTGTCGCCGGAGAGGGCGGACAAAGGGATTGCCGTGATTCTTGTAAGGCCCAGTTCGCCGGCGAATGCTCGAAAATCCATTTCGATTTCGGCATACCGGCTGGGGTCGAAAGCTACGAGGTCCATCTTGTTGATGGCGACGATGACGTGATCAATGCCCAGCAGGTGGGCGATGCAGGTGTGACGCCGGGTCTGAGTGACAACGCCCTTGCGCGCGTCGACGAGAATGATCGCGACGTCGCAGCGCGACGCTCCGGTTGCCATATTGCGTGTATACTGCTCGTGGCCGGGGGTGTCGGCGACAATGAACTTACGCCGCGGAGTCGAGAAATAGCGGTAGGCGACGTCGATCGTTATGCCCTGTTCCCGCTCGGCCTGCAGGCCGTCGACAAGGAGCGATAGATCGAGATCGCCGCCAGTGGTGCCGAAATTGCTGCTTTCGACCGAAAGGCTTTCGAGGGTGTCCTCGTGAATCAGCTGGCAATCGTAGAGGAGGCGGCCGATCAGCGTCGACTTCCCGTCGTCGACACTGCCGCAAGTGAGAAAGCGCAGGATCGGCAAGCCGGAACCGCCGCCAGCCGGCGAATCGGTGCCCACCGGCGACGGTTTGGCGCGCGCTGCAACTTCATTCATCAGAAGTATCCCTCTTCTTTCTTCTTCTCCATGGAACCCAACTGATCGCGGTCGATCATTCGGCCCTGACGTTCGGAGGTGCGTGCGGCTTTGATCTCGTTGACGATGTCGGCGATAGAGTCGGCGGGCGATTCTATGGCGCCGGTCAGCGGGTAGCAGCCAAGAGTACGGAATCTGACGCGCTTCATCTTAGGCGATTCGCCGTGCGCCATCGGCATGCGCTCGTCGTCGACCATAATGAGCACGCCATCGCGTTCAACCACCGGGCGTTCGGCCGAGAGATACAATGGTACGATCGGGATGTTCTCGACGAGAATGTATTCCCACACATCGAGCTCGGTCCAATTCGACATCGGAAACACCCGCATCGATTCTCCCGGCGACAGCCGTCCGTTGTAGGTCCGCCAGAGTTCCGGGCGCTGCTTCTTGGGATCCCAGCGGTGGTCGAGCGTGCGGTGGGAGAAAATCCGCTCCTTGGCGCGTGACTTTTCCTCGTCGCGGCGCGCGCCGCCGATGGCCGCGTCGAACCTGTACTTCTCAAGAGCCTGGCGCAGGCCTTGCGTCTTCATCACGTCGGTATGCGTCGCACTGCCGTGGGTAAACGGGCCGATGCCCTCGGCGACACCGTCCTCATTGATGTGGACGATCAATTTCAGGCCGTGGCGGTCGGCGATTGCGTCGCGGAAGGCGATCATCTCGCGGAACTTCCAGGTCGAGTCGATATGCAGCAGCGGAAAGGGCGGCTTGGCGGGATAGAACGCCTTCAGTGCGAGATGCAGAAGGACAGACGAGTCCTTGCCGATCGAATACATGAGCACCGGCCGCTCGAACTGGCCTGCGACCTCGCGGAGGATGTGGATGCTCTCAGCTTCCAGGTCCTTCAGATGCCTGCTCTTTTGCACAGATCCTCGCTTGTTTGTTGCTATCGATGCGCCTGGAGTTGCGACAATAACGCAGCGAGGTTCTACAGGCCTCTATGGTGGCTGCCAAGTTGTCCAAGTGGCGCGGTGGGAAGGAGAGGTGCGGATCGCTGCGCAAGCGTGTTCCACAGTGCGAGGATTTCCTTTGCACCGGTTTTCTTGGCATAATGTTTCCGCAGTTCTTATGGCGGATTGGCGGCAGTGCGGGTTGTTTACAGACTATTCGGGAGCGACGGCAAGCCGGTAGAGGTGCCAGGTGGCGTGTCCCAGCACCGGCATGACGATGATCAGGCCGAGAAACAGCGGCAGCATGCCGACAAAAAGTCCGCCCGCGACAACCAGACCCCAAGTCGCCATCGTCACGGGATTTTTCATCACGACGCGAAGCGATGTCGCCATGGCAGTGCCGGCGCCGACATTTCGATCAAGCAGCATGGGAAACGTGATGACGGAGACCGAAAGGACCAGGACGGCGAACAGGAAACCGACAAGATCGCCGGCCAGCATCATCGTCCAGCCGGCGCGCGTGGTGAACACGTCCTCAATGAATTGCGCGACCGAGGCCGGCGGCTCGGGGCCAAGCGTAGCCTGATAGATCATCTGTGCGGCCGTCAGCCATGCCAGGAACACGCCCAGAAGTATCAGTGCAACGACGACAATCGCGCCGAACGACGGCGAACGTACCAGAGCGAACGCCTCGACCCAGCTGACGCTTTTGCCTTGTTCGCGGCGGCGGCTCATTTCGTAAAGGCCGACCGCGGCGATGGGGCCGAGCAGCGCGAAGCCGAATGCCATGGGTGCGAGCAACGGAAGCGCACGGTAGTGGAACGTGGACCAGGCCAGAACTATGCCTATCAGTGGATAGATCAGGCAGAGGAACAACACGTCCGTCCGGAAGGCCTGAAAGTCTTCGAAGCCTCTTTTCAACGCCGTCCAAACGTCGTCCGTCGTGAGCTTGCGGACTTCGGGGCGTGTACTGGCTGCTGTCTGCGAACCTTGTATTGAGCGGCCGATCGAGGCCGTGTGACGGGAAGCACGGCGCAATCGGTCCATGCTCCATTCGACGGGATTTCTAATCGTGGCCATTGTCATTCCTCCTGATAAACAGTCGGAACAGCCAGGACCCGCCCAGTGCCGATCAATTCGATTGGCACGGTACGGACTGAGTTGATCGCGTTCAGCGATCGTGGTTCTACGTCGGGAACCATGGTCGGTGGACATACGATCCACTGTGCCGCAAATGGCGAGCCACGGCCTATTCGCGATCGTTCGACACTCTAGACCATCAAAAGGCGTGCCCATTTCACATAGGTGTGAGGTTGAAGAAAAACGCAATTGACCTGCCGCAATGGTCCCCGTCATGATGCATGGTAGAGGGCTGTCGGCCCCGTTCTGGAAGGCCTCAGCTTATTCATCGGATTGGAGATCAATGGTCGCTTCAGGTCGAGTGGAGACTGGATTTTCTTCGCGATACGTCGTGAATTCGGTCGTTTTCGATGCGCCGTGGAACTGGTTTGCCGCGGGTTGGCGAGACCTCGTTGCGACTCCGGGGTTGAGCCTTGGGTATGGCGCGGTTTTCGCAGCAGTATCGATCGTACTTGCCAATGGTCTGACTTTCGTTGGCTGGGAGTCGGTCGTGATTGCGCTGGCGGGCGGATTTTTAATCGTCGGGCCGTTGTTCGCGGTCGGTCTCTACGAGATCTCGCGCAGGCGCGCGGAGGGTGAACCGGTCAGCCTTGGAACGATCCTCGGTATGCGCGTGGCATCGCCGCTGCAGCTTGGCTACATGGGATTCGTCTTGCTGTTCATCTTCTCGGCGTGGCTGCGCTTTGCGTTCTTGGTGTTTGCCGTTTTCTTCGGCGATGCCGCGTTGCCGCCGGCCGAGCAGTTCGTGCCCGAACTTCTATTCACGCCGCACGGACTTGGACTTCTGGTGGCCGGAACGGCAGTGGGTGCCGCGCTGGCGCTGCTGGCCTTTGCGGTTTCGGTCGTCTCGATACCGCTCTTGATGACGCATCGAGCGGATTTCCTGACTGCGATTTTCGTGAGCATCCAGACGGTGGTGAAGAACCCGGCGCCGATGCTGCTCTGGGCCGGTCTTATTGCGGTGATCATGGCTTGCGGACTAGCGCTGGCGTTTATTGGGTTGATCGTGGCGTTCCCATTGGCTGGGCATGCAACATGGCATGCCTACCGGGAACTTGTTCACGTGGTTCCCGACGCGTAACCGCAACGTCGGCTGCCGGCCCGCCCGACCTGCCCGCCAGACGCCTTTCTTCATCGAAAGCCAGACCATCGGTGGGTGGATTCAGAACTTCGAACGCTCATTTTCGCCTGTCAGCCGATCTGCGGCGGCGGGTTCATCGTCGTCATCGAGGATGCGGTAGGCGGCACCGTCGAGGTCTTCGAACTGTCCCGTTCTCAGCGCCCAGAGAAATCCTGCAAGGCCGAGCAGACCGAGAAACAGCGCGGCCGGTATGAGCCAGGCAAGTGCGGTCATGGGTTCGGTCCAATCCTTATATGCGAACGCGGCGCAGCTAGTGAGGCGTCGCGCCTTAGTTGACCGATGGTGCGGCGAGGTTTGAGTCATCTACGGCGTGATAAACGCCTCACTAAGCCATTGATGTTGCTAGTGGCTCTGATGTCGCTCTAAAATCGGACGAGGTTGCGGCTATGATGCGATTTTGGCGCGACGGGCCACTAGTACGGGCGTTACAGTTTGAGCCTTGCAGTTGTCAGGCGCAAGGCATTGGTCGTGACGACGATCGATGAGGCCGACATCGCAATCGCCGCGATCAGGGGCGTGACAAATCCGGCCACGGCCAGAGGAATACAAATCGCGTTGTAGGCAGCGGCTATGGCGAAGTTTTCAAGCGCCATGCGGCGGTTGCGGCGGGCGACCGCGATGGTTTCGATCACGGGGCCAAGCCGGCTGCCCTGGATGATGCCGTCGGAGGCGATCTGACTGACTTCGGCGGCTGAGGCAGGTGACAGCGATGCATGGGCCGCGGCGAGTGCAGGGGCGTCGTTGAGGCCGTCACCGATCATCAGTACGCGGCGTCCCTCGGCTTTCATCTTCTCCAACTCGGCGATTTTTTCGTGCGGTTTGCGGCCAGCAAGCCAATGCGTGATCCCGGCAGCCTCGGCAGCCGTTCTGACAGCGGATTCGCGGTCGCCGGAGAGCAACGAGATGTCGAAGCCCGCCTGGCGCATGCGTGCGACCGTTTCAGCGGCATCGGGGCGAAGGGCATCAGTGAAGTGGAACGCTGCCGGCGGTTTTCCGGTGCCCGATATGAAGTAGAGAGAAGCTTCCGAGGCTGACTGGGAACTGGGTGTCGACGCGGCAACGCGGCACCATTCCGCCGAGCCCAAGCGGGCTTCGGCGCCGGTGTCTTCGACGCGAGACAGTCCTGCGCCTGGAGTTTCCGCGACGTTGCTGAAGGATGGGAAGTCGAGGCCGCGTGCTCGCGCTTCCCGCACGACGGCCTGCGCATAGGGGTGGCGGCTAGCGACGGCAAGGCTCGCTGCGGCAGCAAGCGTGTCGTCTTCGATTTCGGCGCCATTCGTCAGTTCGGGTTCGCCGCGGGTCAGCGTCCCGGTCTTGTCGAAAACGATGGTGTCGACTTCGGCCAGTCGTTCGAGGCCGTCCGCCGCAGTCATGATTACACCGTGCTTGAAAAGCCGGCTCGTCGCGGCGACCTGGACTGCGGGTACGGCGAGGGCCAACGCGCAAGGACATGTGATGATGAGGACGGAAATGGCCGTCGTGAGAGCTGTCTCCCAGCCCGCTCCGAGGGCAAGCCAGCCGAGGAAGGTGGCTAGGCCAAGCGCGTGAACGAGGGGCGAGTACAGGCTGGCGGCCTTGTCGGCCAGGCTGACGTAGCGGCCCTTGTTCTGCTCGGCGGTTTCCATCAACCGGGCAATCTCGGCGATGAGAGTCGCATCGTCGGCGGCGGTTGCCTCGATTTCGACGGGCGCTGTCAGCGCGAGCGTGCCTGCGTAGACGGTGTCGCCAGGGCGGGCCGTTCTGGGGACTGTTTCGCCGGTGATCAGCTGCTCGTCGATATCGCTGGTGCCAGAGACGACGCGGCCGTCGACGGCGATGCGCTCGCCGGCGGGAACGAGGATGCGCATGCCCGGCATGAGGGCGCGGGCGTGCAGGCGCTCGCTCGTTCCGTCATCGTGCAGAACCGTTGCCCAACCCGACTTGAGGCCGAGGAGATTCTGGGCTGCGCCCTTGGCGCGGCTCCTGAGGCTCTGGTCGAGGTAGCGGCCGATCAGGAGAAAGAAGACAAGCGAAACGCTCGCGTCGAAATAGACCTGCTCGGTGCCGCGGATGGTTTGGGCGAGGCTCATGCCGGTGGCCAAAAGAAGTGCCAGAGAGATCGGCACATCCATGTTCAGCCGCCATGCCTTCAACGCCGTCTGCGCTGAGCGGAAGAAGGGCTGGCCGGAATAGCCAATTGTCGGCAGGGCGATGAGAGCCGAGA
This sequence comes from Alphaproteobacteria bacterium BRH_c36, assembly GCA_001516065.1. GTDB lineage: Bacteria > Pseudomonadota > Alphaproteobacteria > Rhizobiales > Hyphomicrobiaceae > Filomicrobium. The sequence goes on along the minus strand of LOEV01000221.1, from coordinate 15,640 downwards.
GCCAGTGGAAAAGCGATTGGATTTCCGCGTCCATGTCGCTGGCTAGTCCGGCCCACACGGAGACCGACAGCAGCATGATGTTGGCTGCAGCGAAACCTGCAACGGCAAGCCTGCGCAGGAGATCGCGGTCGGTGCTGTCAACGTCGCCAGCCGTGCCGGTGGCGAGATCGGCGGCGTGGAAACCGGCAGCGGCCAGTGAAGCAATGATCGCTTCGGTGCCTGTTCGCTGTGGGTCGAAAGCAATGCTGACGCGCTTTGCAGAAAGATTGGCGCGGACGTGGGCGATGCCGGGCGCGCCGTCCAACGTGCGCTCGATCTTGCGCATGCAGCCGCCGCAATTGAGGTTCTCGACGGCGAGGGTAACGCGTTCGGTCGCCGCCTCGTGGCGGGGTTCAGCGGGAATGGCGCCGGTGTCGAAATCTATTGCGAGAGCCATAGACGCTCCTTCAGGCGATAGCGGGGTGAGGAACCGCCGTTGACGGGGTCATGGGCTTCCAGGGCTACGATCCAGTTGCCGGGAGCAAGCGCCAGCGGCTGCGACCAGTAGACGCCGGACCCGGTGTCCTCGAAGGCGATCGTCTGGTCGAAGGCGTCGGTTGCAGGACGGCCGACCTTGCCTTCGACGCGGACGCCGCGAACGGGCTCTCCCTCGGCGGTCTTCAGGACAAATTCGATACGTTCGCCGTTCGCCTTCAGCGCGCCCTTCCAGCCGAGCTTGTCGAGCTGGCGGGACTCTTCGAGACTGGCGTTATATGCAACACCCTTGCGGTAGGCGTCGGCGGTTTCGATGCCTGTGAAAGTCGTCATGGCGAAGTACAAGAACACGCTGTTGACTGCGATCATGACGCCGAAGAACGCGATCAGTCCTGCCAGAACGTGCCAGCCATTCAGCGTCCAGCCTTCGCTGCCGCCGCGATTGGCGATCTCATCTGATGATGTCGTCATGGTTGCGGTCTCCGGAAATTGGTGTTGCGCCGGGTCTTCGATCCATCGGCGGTGTCGGTGACGACAAAGGTCAGGTCGGTGGCCTCGCCCCCCAGGGACTTCACGGCTTCAGCCGGCAGCGAAAGGTAGACGCGCAGCGCACGCAGGTTATCGGGATCGACGGCGATCCCGGGCTCGGCGGTGTCAAGTCCGACGATATCTATCGTGGGCTTTGCCGCGCCATCGGGCAGGCCTTCGATAGACAGCTTGAACGTCCGCGTGTCGTGGCGCTTGTTGAGGATCTTCACCGTGTAGCCGTTGCGGATGCCGCCGTCGGAGAGACGGACGAACAGTGGGTTGCGGTCGCGCAGGACGTTGACCTGCAATTCGCTGCGGTTGACCCAGCCATACGTCATCAGCGCCAGCACAGCAGGCAGAAGCACCATGTAGAGGATGGTGCGCGGCCGGAAAAATTTCACCGGCACGCTGCCGCCGGTCTCGGCCGCCTTCAGGTTATGGAAGGTGTCGTAGGCGATCAGGTTTCGCGGACGCCCGATCTTGTCCATGATTTCGTTGCAGGCGTCTATGCAAAGAGCGCACTGGATGCATTCGAGCTGCGCTCCATCGCGGATGTCGATGCCCACGGGACAGACGACGACGCACTGCTTGCAGTCGATGCAGTCGCCGCGGCCCTCCCACGTTTCGCCCTTCTTGTGGGCCCCGCGCGGTTCGCCGCGGTAGGTCCGATAGCTGACGAGGAGCGAGTGGTCGTCGTACATAGCGCCCTGGATGCGCGGCCAGGGGCACATGTAGATGCAGACCTGCTCGCGGGCGAGACCTCCGAGGATGTAGGTCGTAAAGGTGAAGATGCCGAGGAAGAGGTAGGCGACGTAAGGCGCGGTGCCGTTGAACAGTTCCTGGGCCAGCGTCGGCGCATCGCGAAAATAGAAGATGAAGGCGCCGCCGGTGACGAGCGAGATCAAAAGCCAGGTCGCGTGCGTTGCGCTTATCTTCCAGATCTTGTCTGTGGTCCAGCGCGATTTCTGCAGGCGCAGGCGCGCATTGCGGTCACCCTGAATGAAGCGCTCGACCATGACAAACAGATCCGTCCAAACGGTCTGCGGGCATGCGTAGCCGCACCAGACGCGGCCGGCCAGGGCAGTTACCAGAAACAGCGCCAACGAGGCGAGGATCAGAAGTCCGGTGACGTAGTAGAATTCCTGCGCCCAGATCTCCATCGGGCCGAAGAACAGGCGCTGGTGTTCGAAGTCAATGAGGACGGCCTGATTGGGAAGGAAGGGCCCTCGATTCCAGCGCAGCCATGGCGTGATGTAGTAGACGCCGAGGGTCAACCCCATCACAAGCCATTTCAGATTGCGGAAGGTGCCATGAACGCGCTTTGGGTGGATGGCGACGCGTTCGGCGTAGAGACTGCGCTCGTCCTTGGCGTTGACCGCCCGGACATCGTGGCGCGCAATGCCGGGCGCGGCTTCGCTGGCCGCATTGGCGGGCTTGTTGGGCGCTTGGGCTGGGCTGCCGGCGGCGCGGCCACCTGCCGTCTTAGGAATAATGTAGGTGTCTGGGCTCGTCGCCATGCCTGTGCTATCCTCGAAAGCGGTGCGGTCGTGGCGACTCTGCGGGCTGACGCCAGCTTCGTAGTCGACTCCGCCGTTGGCCGAAGCTTTATGAGCACAATATCTAAGTATGGGGGCTGGCGGGTTCATTGCGTCCGGTCAATCGACCGCTGCGACAATCCGCCAGCCGCCTCCTGCTACTTGCCGCCGCCCAAGGCGTGAACATAAACAGCGAGCTGCTTGATCGTCACGTCATCGAGACGGTTGTGCCAGGGCGGCATGACGCCGCCGCGGCCCGTTTCAATTGAGGTGACAACGTCCCGCTTGTCGCCACCATACAGCCAGATGCCGTCGGTCAGATTTGGAGCGCCCAGTTCCATGTTTCCCTTGCCGTCTTCGCCGTGGCATGCGGCGCAGTTTTCGGCAAAGACCGCCGCACCTCGCGTTGCAGCCTCCTGATCGGTCGCATTGCCGCTCAACGAGAGAACGTGCTCGGCGACGTCGTTGATCTGAGCCGGTTCGAGCAGTTTGTCGGTACCGAACTTCGGCATGTCGCTGACCCGGGTATCCGCGTCGGCGCTGCGGATGCCGTGGCGGATGGTGTGCTGGATGGCGGCCAGATCGCCGCCCCAGATCCAGTCGTCGTCATTCAGGTTAGGGTAGCCGATGGACCCCTCGGCACCGCGGCCGTGGCAGGGTGCGCAGTTGTCACCGAATGCGGCCTTGCCACCGGCGAGTGCGAAGTTCAGAAGATCCGGCTTGCTCTGGATTTCGGTGAGTTCGGCCTTGCCGATGGAATCGCGGAATTGGGCCTGGGCGGCCTTGCCGGCTGCCACCTGCTCCATCACGACAGCGCGCTGAGAGTAACCCAGGTAGCCTCTTGTGTAGTCGGTGGCCAGGGGCCAGGCTGGGTAAAGTATCCAGTAGCCGATTGCCCAAATGATGCTCGCGTACAAAACGTAGAGCCACCACTTCGGCAATGGCTTGTTGAGTTCCTCCAGGTCGTCGTCCCAGACGTGCCCGGTGGTTTCGAAGCCTGTTACTTCGTCAATTCGTTTCTTCTCAGCCATCAGTTGCGGCCTCCGGTATCGCGGGTGGCATTTTCGTTGTGTTCGTCGCTATCGAGCGGCATTTGGCTGGCGTGTTCGAAAGTCCGACTGTTGCCGGGCCAGACGGCGTAGACGACAACGCAGAGGAACAGGATGAAGAAGACGAGAAGTGAGAAGCTCTGAGTGAACCCCGCAATGGTTTCGTAGGTCACGGTTTTGCCTCCTAGCGCAGGTTCGGACCGGCGGCGTCATACTTGGTGAAGTCGACGAGCGTGCCGAGCATCTGCAAGTAGGCGATCATGGCGTCGAGTTCAGTCACCTCCCCCGGCTTGCCATCGAAGTCGCCGACGACGGCCTTGGGATAGCGTTGCACAACCGCTTCGGCTCCATCGGCCTCGGGATTGGACTGCGCCTCGAGATCGGCCGCCGCGTTGGCGATCATCTCCTCGCTGTAGGGTACGCCGACAATGGCCAGCGTCTTCAGCTTCTCAGCCATTTCCTCCGGGTCGAGCTTTCGTTCGGCGAGCCATGGGTAACCCGGCATGATCGATTCGGGCACGACCGAACGTGGGTTCGTCATGTGGGCGAGGTGCCAGCTGTTGGAGTACTTGCCGCCGACGCGGGCGAGGTCGGGCCCGGTCCGCTTCGAGCCCCACTGAAAGGGGTGGTCGTACATACTCTCGGCGGCCAGCGAGTAGTGGCCGTAACGCTCTACCTCGTCGCGCAACGAACGGATCATCTGGGAGTGGCACACATAGCACCCCTCGCGGATGTAGATGTCGCGACCGGTCAGCTCGAGGGGGGTGTAGGGCCGCATGCCCTCCACCTTCTCGATCGTCGACTTGATATAGAAGAGCGGGACGATTTCAACGAGGCCGCCGATCGCCACGACGACCAGGATGCCGATCGACAGAAGCCAAGAGTGGCGTTCAAAGATACCATGTTTGCTGAGCATCTATGTCACTCCTTATTCGGCTGCTGCGAGGGTGGAACGCAGGGCCGGAGCCGCCGCAACGAGAGGCTGGCTTTCGGCGTCGACAGATACTTCGCTGCGTACCGTCCGCCAGAGGTTGTAGGCCATGATCAGGGCGCCGATGATGAACAGCAGGCCGCCGCTGGCACGGATGATGTAGGGGATGTGCATGGCATCCACCGTCTCGACGAACGAGTACTTGAGGAAGCCGAGTTCATCGTAGGCGCGCCACATCAGGCCCTGCAGAATTCCCGACACCCACATGGCGGTGATGTAGAGAAGGATGCCGATGGTCGAGAGCCAGAAGTGCCATTCGACGAGCCGCATGGAATAAAGACCGCGGCGTTTCCAAAGCCATGGGAACAGGCAGTAGAGGGCGCCGAACGAGATCATCCCAACCCAGCCGAGGGCGCCGGAGTGAACGTGGCCGATGGTCCAGTCGGTGTAGTGTGACAGCGAGTTGACCGCCTTCAAGGACATCAGCGGGCCTTCGAAGGTCGACATGCCGTAGAAGGCGACGGAAACGACCATCATGCGGATGACAGGGTCGGTGCGCAGCTTGTCCCAAGCGCCTGAAAGCGTCATGAGGCCGTTGATCATGCCACCCCATGAGGGCATCCACAGCATGATCGAGAAGGTGGCACCAAGGGTCTGGGCCCAATCGGGAAGCGCTGTGTAGTGCAGGTGGTGGGGACCAGCCCAGATGTAGAGGAAGATCAGCGACCAGAAGTGGACGATCGAAAGGCGGTAGGAATAGACCGGGCGTTCGGCCCGCTTGGGAATGAAATAGTACATCATCCCGAGGAAGCCGGCGGTGAGGAAGAAGCCGACGGCGTTATGACCGTACCACCACTGAGTCATGGCATCCTGGACGCCGGAGAAGAGGATGTAGCTCTTGGTGCCGGCGAACGAAACCGGCACGGCGAGATTGTTGACGATGTGAAGCATCGCGATGGTGAGAATGAAGGCGAGGTAGAACCAGTTCGCCACATAGATGTGGGGTTCCTTGCGCTTCATCAGGGTGCCGGCGAAGACGACGAGGTAAGCGACCCATACGACCGTCAACCACAGGTCGGCATACCATTCGGGCTCCGCATACTCTTTGCTCTGCGTGACGCCGAGGATGTAGCCGGTGCCGGCAATGACGATGAAGAGGTTGTAGCCAATCACCACGAACCAGGGGGACCAGCGGCCGAACAGACGCGCCTTGCTGGTGCGCTGAACGACATAGAAGGATGTCGCAATAAGCGCATTGCCACCGAACGCAAAGATCACCGCGGAGGTGTGGAGCGGGCGCAGGCGTCCAAAGCTGGTCCAGGGCAGATCGAAGTTGAGCCAGGGGAAGGCCATTTGCCAGGCGATGATGTCGCCGACGATGAATCCGGCAATGCCCCAGAAGACGGAGGCGATGGCGGCAAACTTGATGGGCCCGTCGTGGTAGAACTCGCGCGCTGCGGTTTGATTTCCCGTCAACTGGGTGAGCACGTATAGCGCACCAAGAACCGACGTGCCTCCCAACAGGGCGCCGTGAAATTTCATGACGGGGTCTGGGGAGAACGCGACGAGATACAACCCAAGTATCGTCCCCAAAGCCGCGCCTAGGACGGCGAGCGCATCGGAGAAGGCGGACGTCTCCTCGCGTTCTTCAATCGCAGTCATATTTTTTTCTCCGTTCAAAGCGGGATCTGCCGGAAATGGGCCGGATTTGGGCCGGAATTGGGCAAGCTCAAACGGGTCATTACAGCCCCCATTCCCCGCACGCTCTTGATGTCGTCAGTGGGCTGGACCGACATTGATCAGGATCAATGAGGGCTCATTTGGCCGCACCTACGTTGGAAACTGCCCGTGCCGAGTGCCGGTGAGCGCTCGGTTCGCGAAGTTGGAACGGAGCGGGGTTGAGTACCTGGAAAAACGACCGGAGCCTGGAAGGCCTATGTCACCACAATCCTTGCATTTGCGACTGGTCCGAGGACGATCCGACGCTGGCTCGCCTTCGGCGCCGATTGACCCAATCGCAGTGCTAGAAGTCGATCACGTCCTGAAGTTGGAGCTATGCGACGCCCTGGAACGGCTTGCCGACGGGTTGCCCAACGAGACTGACACCGGGTTGGCGAATGCCGCCGTTACGGTTCTACGACGCGGCCTTCCCGATCACATCGAGCTTGAAGAACGCCATCTCTTTCCACTGCTCAGAAGGCGGATAGCAGACGACGAAATATTTCGGCCGGTACTCGAACAGCTCGAGTATGAGCACGAGCACGACGATGCGTCCGCCATCGAGATCTCAGAGGAACTGGAACGGCTTGCGGAGGTGGGACAGGCCCGAAACGCGGAGATGCTGGGCTACATGCTGCGCGGGTTCTTCGTGACCTTGCGCCGGCATGTGTACTGGGAGAACGCGATGGTTCTGCCGTTGGCCCGCAGAAAATTGACAGAGAACGATCTTGATGAGTTGAGAGAAGCGGTCGTTGCAAGATCGCACAGGCATGCCGCTAGCCGGTCGACGGACGCGTTCATCGGCATTCGGCCCAAAACTGTGTAGTAGATCAGGCACTGGGGGGAGTCGGCACTGTGGCAGGCGTGAGCGCTGGTTCCACTCGCCGTCAGACGACATGGACGCGTCTTCCAGCCGGTTGCATTTTTCAAAATTGGTTCGAGCCGTGCAGTTCAGGCGACGGCTTCGTCGCTGGCCCCGGCCATCGACTGCAGGTGGCGCAGGTCCGGGACCAGGACCTCGCGGCCGCTTAGCAACTGGATCGTTCCCTGCCGCTTCAAATTCGATAATTGACGGCTTACCGTCTCGATCGTCAGGCCGAGGAAATCGGCGATATCGGCGCGCGTCAGCGGCAACTCGAAATTGGCGGCGTGGGGGCCGTGCGGATTGAGGTCGGCATGAGAACAGCCGATCAAAGGCTGGCGCTTCGCGATCAGGTACAAGAAGCTTGCGACCTTTTCCTTGGCGCTCTTCCGGCCCAGAACGAACATCCATTCACGTGCGGAATCGAGTTCATTCAGAGTATTCTCGAACAGGCGGTGTTCAAGGTCTGGGTGTTTCTTCAGGAGTTGCTCGAAACCAGTGTTGGGAAACGTGCAGGCCTCGACGTCGGTTGCCGCCTGCGCGAAATAGGGGTTCGATTTGGAAAAAGCGCGACCCAGGAAATCTGGTGCGAAGACCAGTCCGACGATTTGCTGACGCCCGTCGGCCGACGACTTCTCGAGCTTGATAACGCCCGATATGATATTTGCGAAAAACGTTGTCGCCTCTTCATCGACCAGAATGAGATCGCCGGCCTTGAACTGGCGGACCCTGCCAATACGCCCGAGTTCGGCGAGTTCCTCATCGTTAAGTGCCCCGCACACGGCGCGGTGGCGAATTGCACAGTTCGCGCATGTGTTCTTCCCAATGTGTACTGGGTCGTGTGCCATAGAAGACTGCCTGTCCACTGCTCGCTGCGGAATGTCAATCTTAGAGGTACGCGAGTAGAACGGCAAGCGAAGGCTAGGACGAAACGATAGTAATTTTTCCCAAGTTTATGACAGAACATCTCAGAATTACTGATCCCGGTCAGCAACTGGATTTCATAGTATCATCGCTCATGCACGTACGTTCCGGGGGCGTCGCAAATCGGCGCGGGAAGCTGACGTTCATTTCCGTCGGTGATCGAAGCACCGGCTAAACGCTCGCCGGTTGAGCGGGCTGCCAGCCACGCGGCCCAGGCTGGCCACCAGGACCCTTCCTGGTGAGGCACCGAGCTTGCCCAGCTATCGGCTTCAATGAAGTTGTCGTCGGCGCCGCGGTCTGCGCTTTGGAACGAGCGATGCTGGTGGCCGGGTTCGGAGATGATGCCGCCGTTATGACCACCCTTGGCCAGGAGAAAAGTGACAGAGGTATCGGCCAAATGGTGGATCCGATAGACCGATTGCCAGGGAGAGACGTGGTCGCGGCTCGTTGCGACGACAAACAGAGGCGCACGAATGTCGCTGATAGACACGGCCGAATCTCCAACCCGGAAGCGGCCTTCGGCCAGATCGTTGTCCAAGAACAATTTGCGCAAATATTCCGTATGCATGCGATAGGGCATGCGGGTTGCATCGGCATTCCAGGACATCAGGTCGTTGCGTTGATCGTGCTGGCCGAGGAGGTACTCGCGCACCATCCGTGACCAGATGAGGTCGTTTGAGCGCAGCAATTCGAACGCGCCGGCCATCTGGCTCGAGTCGAGGAAGCCCTGCTCCCACATCATGTCTTCGAGGAAGGTAAGCTGGCTTTCGTCGATGAACAGTCCAAGTTCTCCGGGAGACGAGAAGTCGGTCTGGGCTGCGAGCAGCGTGATCGATTGCAGCCTGTCGTCGCCATCGCGGGCCATCGCGGCCGCGGTGATGGCGAGCAGCGTGCCGCCGAGGCAGTAACCGGCGGCGTGAATCTTCCTCGATCCCGTGATTTCGCCGACGATGTCGAGTGCCTTCATCGGGCCCAGGCGGCGGTAATCGTCGAAGCCGAGATCACGGTGTTCAGGCCCGGGGTTGCGCCAGGAAATGATGAAGACGTCGAAGCCCTGTTCGAGAAGATAAGCCACCATGGAATTGTGCGGCGAAAGATCAAGGATGTAATATTTCATGATCCACGCCGGCACGATCAGGATGGGTTCAACGTGAACCTTCGGCTTCTTGGGCGTGTAGTGGATAAGCTCGATGAGGTCGTTGCGGTAGACGACCTGACCGGGAGTTGTTGCGAGGTCGCGGCCGACAACGTGGGTGATTTCGTGCTTTGGGCGCTTGCCGCCGGCAGACTCGGAAATGTCTTCCATGAAATTCATGGCGCCACGCACGAGGTTTAACCCCATCTGCTGGCTTGTGGCCTCGATAATTTCGGGATTAGTGAACAGGAAGTTCGACGGCGATACGGTGTCGAGAAGCTGGCGCGTAGTGAATTCGACGACGCGGGCATGGCGCGGGTCAACACCGCGCACGCCGCAGGTTGCGTTGTGCCACCATTGCTGCTGGAGCAGAAACGATTGGTAGATTGCGTTGAAGGGCCACTTCTGCCAGCCGGGAGCCGAAAAGCGGCGATCCTGCCGGAGCGGTTCGATGCACGTGCGGCCATCGCTGGCGAGCAGCGCTTCGTGCGCCAGATACCGATTGAAGCGGATGAATTTGCGGAAGGCCTTCTGGGTGAGTTCGAACTGCTTGCCGGGAGTCAGACTGAGATGGATCGCCCAATCGAAAAATGCGGTCGTCAGCGCGGCTGGCGATATTCCCGAAGTGAAGCGGGCAAGTTGCGCGTGGAATGCGCGGTCGAGGACTTCGGCCCCAGCCGTTGCCGAATACGAGTCGCGCATGAGGCTGGCATCAAAATCCGTATGCGGCAGGTGGGGCTCTGCCGGCATCGTTACTTCGATCGGCGCGAACCGGGCTTGGCCGGCTCGCTCGTTGGCGACAGCGCCGGTTTCAGAATAGCGGTTGTCGGGCGTGTCCATGATGCATCCTCAAAGGTTCCCGGATGTAGCTTCATCGGTGCCGGCGCTGTCATCTCAGTTGAACAGCGAAGGGTTTTGCGAACGGATCCCAGGGCCAGATCTCGGCAATCCGCCCTATAACGATCGGTAGCAGCGCGAGCGCAATGATGACCTGCCAGGCGGCCAGCGTCGGGGCCTTCAACTGCAGCGCCGCAGCAATCGGCGGCACGTAGACGGCCATCAACAGGAGCGCAATGCAAAGGATCAGAGACGCCCAGATCCACGGATTGCGGGTGACGTCGTTGTCGAACAGAGAAGCATTCGTATTGCGCATGTTGAAGACGTGGAATAGCTGGGCGAGTGCGATCGTCAGAAAAGATATGGTTGTCGCTTCATGGGCGGACAAGCCGAACCAGCGAACTGCGACAACAAGGGACGCCAGTGCGACAGCCGTCATCGTAAGGCCATGGCGGATAATGATTGTCCACTGCCGTTTGCCGATCAACAGCTCACTGGGCGGGCGCGGCGCGCGCTTCAATATGTCCGGATCGCCCTTGCCGGCAGCCAGCGCGAAGGCGGGGAAGACGTCGGTCACGAGATTGAGGAACAGGATCTGCAGCGGTAGGAGCGCCAGCGGCAGGCCGAGCACGATGGCAAGCGCGACGACGAGGACTTCGCTGAGGTTGCAGGAGAGCAGGTATACGACGAACCGGCGGATGTTGTCGAAGATCACCCGACCTTGGGCGATGGCCGCGACGATCGTGGGAAAGGAATCGTCGAGCAGCACCATGTCGGCAGCTTCGCGCGCCACGTCGGTGCCGCGCCGACCCATGGCGACGCCAATGTCGGCCTGGCGGAGAGCGGGGGCATCATTGACGCCGTCGCCGGTCATGGCGACGATTTCGCCGGCGGCCTGCATGCGTTTCACCAGACGGAGCTTTTGCTCGGGCGTGACGCGGGCGAAGACATTCGATTGGTGGATTTCGTCAACGCCATCGTCGCCTGCGGCGAACAGGTCGTCGAGGTGGCTGCCGTCGATCCCGGATGCCGTTGCGGTGGCAGGAATGCCGACCTGTTCTGAGATTGCCGAGGCCGTGGCGACATGGTCGCCGGTGACCATGACCACGCGTATGCCGGCGTCCTGGCAGGCCTTTACGGCTTGGGGGACGTCGCGGCGCGGCGGATCGCGAAAACCGACGAGGCCGAGTAGCACCAAGTCGCCGAGTTCATCGACATCGGCTTTGGCGCCAATGCTGCCGGCGACCGCCAGGACGCGAAGTCCGGAGGTTGCCATTTCGTGGGCGTGTTCGCGCCAGACTTGACGCGACTCTTCGGTCAGCGGGACGGTGCTGCCGTCGCTGCCGTGGGCGTAGCCGGCCACCGCGATAATGCGCTCCGGTGCGCCCTTGCAGGCCAGCCGCAAGGTTCCGTCCGCATGTCGATGGGCGGTAACCATGAGCTTGGCTTTGCTGTCGAAGGGCTGTTCGTCTGTCTGCGGCCAAGCAGCATCTAGGGCAATTGCATCAATGACGTGGTCGCGGGCGGAGCGGAGGAGCGCGACCTCCAGCGGGTCGCCGGCGTCCTCTCCGGGCTTTGCCGCCGAAGCCATGTGGGCATGGTTGCACAGCGCGCCGGCTTCGAGGAGTTGACGGAGGCCCTCGGGCATCTTGCCCTTGTGGGTCGGGGCATGGGGTAGGTCGTGGCGTCCATCGGCCAAGGTGACCTTTGCGGCAACGAGCCGGTTCTCGGTCAGCGTTCCCGTTTTGTCGGTGAAGATCACCGTGGTGGATCCAAGCGTTTCAACTGCGGCCATGCGTTCCACTAGCGCATTGCGCTGGGCCATGCGCCACATGCCGCCGGCCAGCGCGACCGTCGCTACGATAGGCAGGCCTTCGGGAATGGCGGCCACGGCAAGCGCGATGCCGGCGTGGATCATCAAGACGACGTCGCGGCCGGCGAGCATGCCGATCATGGAGATGAGCGCGCAGAGCGAGATGGTGAGCCACAAAAGCTGTCCGCCGAGCGACTGCAACTGTTTTTCCAACGGCGAGGGTGCGTCGGGCGCGGTCAACATCAGGCGCGTGATGCGGCCGATTTCAGTCTGCATTCCCGTTGCGGTAACGACGCCGGTGCAATCCCCGCGCGTTATGGCGGTGCCCTTGTAGAGCATCGAGGCTCGCACCGCGAGTACTGAATCGGCAGGTACGGGGGCAAGTTGCTTTTCTACCGGCATAGATTCACCGGTGAGTGCGGCTTCAGCGGCCTGAAGCGAGGTCATCTCGATGATGCGCAGGTCAGCTGGAACGAGGTTACCGGCCGTCAGCGAGACGATATCGCCGGGGACCAGCTCGCTGCTCGCCATGGTGTGGAAGGCGCCGTCGCGTAAAACACGGCTGCGCGTGCGCCCGAGTGTGCGGATTGCATCCATGGACCGGCGCGCCTTGTACTCGGTGGCGAAGCCGATCGCGGCATTGAGAATAATGACGATCGTGATGGCGATGGCGTCAGAATGCTCGCCGAAGGCTACAGCGACGATCGCGGCTGCGATCAGCAACCAGATCACCGGGCTGACGAATTGCCGGAGAATCAGTGTGAGAACGCTGGTCGGCCTGGCTTGCAGGATCTCATTGGGGCCGAAGACCTCTTTGCGCCTCTCCGCTTCGGCCGTGGTCAGTCCGGCGGCGGCGTCGACGCCAAGCTGCGAGAGGGTGGCCTCTGGCGGCATGGCGTGCATGGGATCTGCCGAAACTTTGCCGGACCCAGCAGAAGACCGCTCGATTGGATCGTCGGGCTCAGTGTCCATACCACTTCCGCTTCGTGCCGAGGCGCCTTGAAAATCTAACTTGTCCAGGACAATGAGGCCGCAGCACGTGGGTACCACCACGAAATCGGGCGTCGCCTCCGCAATGGGAGAGGCTATGATCCTGTGCTGAGGTTCGAAGCGCATACTGTGTCCACCGTTGTTGCTGTGACGGTGGACACCTTCGCGCGCGGGTACGTTGACAAAGATCAACGTGTGGCGTTCTGCGCAGTCAACCCCTCCGCTTCTAGAAGCGGCTCAGGCTCAGGGCGGCTCAGGTTCAGGACGGTTCAGGCGGCCTCGCGCTCTTGGAGTTTGTTCTCTGCTGCGGGTTCAGGCCATGCCAGCGCCGGGGGGCGATCGATCGAATGGAAACTTTCCGTGACGATGCGACCCATCGTGTTGGCCTGGTTCGAATAATCCCTGGCCATCGTTTGAAAGAACTCGATCTGTGCCTGCATGACGTCATGGGGGTTGTGGCACTGGACAATGCAGAGGGGGAGCTGGGCATCGCGCTGCAGGCGCTGGGTCACGAATTTTGCGGTTTCGGTATTCATCGCCATCAGGCACTTCAGCCAGGCCTGGTAGGCGTCGGCGAAGCTTTGCACGGCACCTTCATCCATGCCGGCGAATGCGATCCTGGAAGGAGAATCCTGAAAGGTTTTACGGGCGGCTGCCATGACTCGTGTACTCCCATGCGATTGATTATGCACAATTACCGGCGCCGTCGTTCGCCGACGTCTTCAAAAGGTCACGAGGCGGACATCCGCGTCGCCTACATGCCGCGCGTGTTTATTCCGAATAGCGAATAGAACGGGCAGATTCCAACGAGGCCGGTTATGAGCGGGACGACACCCACCCAGCCCAGCCATTCGTAACCGGTCCTGTCGCCTGAGACGGCAAATCCGATCAACCCTAAACCGACAAGCGTCCGGATTGAGCGGTCCAACAGTCCGACATTGGCACTGGTTTTGGCGAGCATAATTCACCTCGATAACCGGATGCTTGCTGCGGCGCGTCGGAATGACCGGCGCAGAAGGCATCAGCCTGCTGATTTAATTTCGATCCGGCGAGTTTTTGCGGCGGCTTCCGGCGGCTTTGCAATGGTGATGCGCAGGACGCCGTCTTTCATATGGGCTACGGGCTCTGCTTTGCCAGGATCGAAAGGCAAAGGTATCATTCTCTGGAACATCCCGTAAGAGCGCTCGATGAGATGATAATCCTTTTTCTTGTCTTCCGTTTCGGATTTCTTTTCACCCTTGATGGTCAGTACGTTATCGGTGATGGAAACGTCGATGTCGCTTTCGGCGACGCCGGGCAATTCGACTGCAACCTCCATCTGAGCGTCTGTTTCCGTGATGTCCACTTTCGGTGCAAAGCGGCCGAATGCGAAGACTTCTTCCGTACCCGCCGAAGGGACAGGAAAGCCGCGCGCAAAACTGTCGAAGACGCGGTCCACTTCCTTCTGCAGGCGCTGGAAGCCGTTTTCGGTTCCTTGCGGGTCACGCCAGAATGGCGGTAGGATCGAGGGTAAGGCCAACTCAACCTCCTTGCTTGACGCTGGAGGATGCGGGAACGAGCGTCATACCGCATCTCTCATGCAACAATGGCCGTCTTGTGCTACCAATTGAGGACGCGTGCATTGATGCTGGTCAATTGCGGCGCTTAGAGTTTTATGTCGTCACCCAGCAAACCTGGGATCTCCTGATCTGGAGTATTTGTCAGATCCTTGGAAACGGTTGCTTCCAGCTTTTTTTCAACCCCCGCCGAAATCAGTTCGCGAAGATCACCGAGCGTTTTTGGAGCGGCGACGATCACGAGGCGGTCAAAATTCGAAAGCACTTCTTCGAGCTGCCGTGCCACATGGCGCGCGAAGTCATGCTCGATCTGGCGCTTATGTGTCATGCGCGGTTCGATAGCGTGGCGCGCCGGGCTCGCGGATTCGTGGACGCGGCCGGGGCGTTCGGAGTTCACATGGGCTTCGGGCAGGTCATCCGCGTTCAAGCGCATCTTGACGTATTCGGTGAGTTTCGAACCGCGGCCTTCGCTGGTGAGCACGCGGGCTTTGCCGCCGTTGGCTATCAAGATCCAGGTGTTTACGCGCTTCATGATGGTTCCTCGATAAGGTGTGAGCGCCGATGACCGGCTCAAGCAGACTACGGGCTTCGACATGGGGTCTTGATTGACGCGGATCAACGTCCGTTGCGAATGCGCGAATAGTTTGACCACTGGTTAGAGCAATATTGATCCGACGGTATCGCCGCAGGGTATTCCGCCATCAGTAGAGGTGCTCTAGAATCATGACGCTAGAGCATCTGCATCCGGCCGTGCGACGACAGCCTGGGGCCGGATGATGCTCAAGTGCAAGGGACTGTTCGAATGAGCGTGCGAAATCTCGACAAGCTAATTGCTCCAAGGTCGGTTGCCCTCGTGGGCGCCAGTGCAAGGCCTCATTCCATGGGCGTCACGGTTCTGAAGCGGCTGACCGGGGCAGGCTTCAAGGGCGACATTCATCTTGTCAATCCGAAGTATTCCGAAATCGACGGGCGACCGTGTTTTCCCACCGTTGGGGAAGCGCCCGGGCCGGTCGATCTCGGCGTGATTGTGACTCCGCCCCAGACCGTGCCGGGACTGATCGGCGAATTGGCGGAGGCGGGCGCGCGGGCCGCCGTCGTGATCACGGCGGGGATCGGCAAGGACAACGGGCTGCGGCAGAAGATGCTGGACGCGGCCAAGCCGTCCTGCCTGCGCATCCTGGGGCCGAACTGTCTCGGCCTGCAGGTGCCGGCGATCGGGCTTGACGCCAGTTTTTCGCACATGACGCCGCGCAAGGGCAATCTGGCGCTGTTGTCCCAGTCGGGTGC
>LOEV01000220.1 GCA_001516065.1 Alphaproteobacteria bacterium BRH_c36 | reverse complement strand
GCCCGGCTTGCCTCGGCGGCACTTGCCGCCGCCTTGACGCGGGCGGCATAGCCGGCGCCGACGCTACCCAAACTGACGCACTCGTTGACCAGGTGGTAACCATTGCGGCGTTACACCGGGGCGTAATGTCGTGATGCGTCGTGGGGTTCTTGCATGCATTGGCCGGTGTTTCGGTCGGTTAACTCGTTGCCTGGGTGGCGGTTTGCGCGGGCATGCGCCTGCGCGATGGCGGTCACGCTGTTCGCGCTCGGTTGCACGTCGAGCCCTGCTGGTGCAGCGCTCGCGCCGCCGCCCGATCAGTCCTACTACATGGCGATCGAAGCGCCGGGCCAGGGGACGGTCCACATCTACGCGGAAGAATTCGGCCAGGGCCGGCCGATCCTCTTGCTGCACGGGCTTGGCGCGTCGATGTTCACGTGGCGCAATCTCATTGGCGAGCTGTCGCGCCATAACCGCGTCATCGCGATCGACATGAAGGGCTTCGGCAAGTCGGAGAAACCGTTTACGCAGGCCTATACACCTTATGATCACGCCAATGTCGTGCTCGCCTTTATCAGAAAGCGGGGCCTCAAGAATGCGACCATCATCGGGCATTCTTTCGGCGGGGCCATCGGCCTTCTCGCGACGCTTCGGCTCAACGAAACGGATGCGGCAGCGGTGCGCGATCTCATTCTCATGAACGCGCCGGCCTATGAACAGCCCGGTACAGAGTTCGTGCGCTTCATGAAAACCCCGATCCTGCCCTATGCGGCGCTGATGCTGGTGCCGCCGGAACTCTCCACGTGGCTGTCGCTCGACAAGGTGCAGGCCGACAGGCTCAGCTTCGAAGAACTGCGCGGCTATGCCGAACCCTTCTATGAGGCGGCGGCGCGGCATGCGTTGATTACGACGGCGCGCAGGATCGAGCCACGTGACGTCGAGCGGTTGACGTCGCGTTACCCTAGCATCCGGCAACGGACCCTCGTTATCTGGTGCGATGCCGATCACACGGTACCGATCGAAACGGGCTTAAAACTCGTCAAGGCATTGCCGAGGGCGCGCATGAAGGTTCTGTCGGGTTGCGGGCATGTCCCCCAGGACGAGCGCCCGGAAGCCGTTCTCGAACTCATCTCGTCATTTCTGCGCCGCTGAAGCTGGCCTTGCTGATGTCGCTGCCGCCCGCTCGGAGCGAAACTCCTTGATCTCGCGGCGCAGCGACTTCAATTCCTCCATCAGGTCGGCGAAGTGGGCCTCGTTCTCCTTGTGGTGCTCGGCTTCGTCGGCGCCACTTGCGGTCTGCATGGCGTTGACGATGATCGCGATGAAGAGATTGAGGACGGCGAACGTCACCACCAGGATGAAGGGCACGAAGAAGATCCAGGCATAGGGGTGGACCTCCATCACCGGGCGAACGATGCCCATCGACCAGGATTCCAAGGTGACGATCTGGAAGAGGGTGTAAAGCGAGGCTCCGAGCGTGCCGAACCAATCGGGGAAGGCAGGCCCGAACAGTTTCGTCGTCATGACCGCTGCAACGTAGAAGATCAGCGTCATGAGCGCGATGACGGAGGCCATGGCGGGAATCGCGTTTAGCAGCGCCTGCACGACCGTGCGCATCTCGGGCACCATAGATACCAGGCGCAATGCGCGCAGGATTCGCAGCGAACGCAGAACGGATAGCCCTTCGCCCGAGGGAACCAGGGCGATAACGACAATGGCGAAGTCGAAGACGTTCCAGGCACTGCGGAAGAACGATAGGCGGTAAACGAACAGCTTCGCAGCGATCTCGACACAGAAAATTGCGAGCGCGATCCTATCGAGGCCGTAGAGCAGCGAGCCTGCCACGGCCATGGCGGTGGGAGAGGTCTCAAGCCCGAGAGTCACTGCGTTGATGATGATCACCGCAATGATGAAGTTTGAAAACCAGGGGGCTTCGACCAGCCCGCGCAACCGCTCCGTCAATTCGTGTCCCCCGAACCTTGTTGTTTAAGCGAGACTGCGGCGTCCCTCGGTGAGCCCGCCTTTGCGCGGTTGATCTGGGGTCCTGCGGGGGATTTTCAAGCGGCGGCTGGTGTTGCTGCTTTTTTTGCTGCCCTGTTCCCCAGGAGACGGCGCGGGAACCCAGGATCATCTAATTTCGTTTCAACACTGGAACACGAGCCCTGGAGACGAGACATGAACAACATTTCTTCCGACACGATCTTCTCCGCGCAGATCTTCGCGCTCGGACTGGCCATCATCGGCGGTGCCGCATGGACTTCACTGACTGTGCTCTCGCAGATTACCACGTCGTTCTGATCGTCCTCCCATCAGTATCCTCCCAAAACTGAAGGCCGCGCGGATGTAGTTTGCACGGCCTTTTTTTCTTCACCAATGACTTTAGCTTTTGTTCGGTTTCAGCGCTTGCATGGCGCCGCCCTTGCAGGCCACGACCTTTTCGTCCCCGGAGATCCTGCCGTCACCGTCCGTGTCGACATTGGTCTCAATCCTGCCGTAGGCCGAATACTCATTGTTATCGACGTAGCCGTCGCCGTCGACATCGAGCTTGCCGACTTCGGCGACGCACTTGTCGGGGTCGGTGTACATCTGCTGAGCATGTGCGACCGTTGCCAACGCCATGCTCGTGGCCATCGCCGCGGTGAGCGTCATCATCACCAGTTTCATCGTAAAATCTCCTTCATTCTGACCATTTAGCCGGGGCACAGCGCCCCTAATGGCTACGGCAACGATCAGAGGCCGAGGAGGTTCCGCAATTTTTGCGTGGACCACGCTTTGGAGAGCTTCTCGTTGCATGCGGTCCGTGGAGATTCCAAGTCAACGGATTTGCCACTTACGTCCCGGAGGTGAGAGTCATGGCGGCTGATTTTGCGATGAAACGAATTACACCAGCCGGCCTGTAAGCCGGGTTCTGTCTGGAAGATAGCCCAACACCGGCTCGCCGGGTGCCGGCCAAATCCTCCGCGACGGCCATTCATCTGGGACGCCCATTGCTGAACGCCTCTAGCAACCAACCCGGGTGGCTCGCCTGGAAACAGGCATGATGCCGTTGTTCGTGGTCCATACTTCCTAAAGTCGTGTGGAGCCGGTTGGTCCACACTTCTGAAGTCCGAGTGGAGCCTATCGATCAACGCATCCGGCCACCCCTATTCGGTCTTGCTCCCGGTGGGGTTTACCTTGCCACGCTTGTCACCAAGCGCGCGGTGCGCTCTTACCGCACCCTTTCACCCTTACCTTGCCGGTCAGAAGACGGGCCTGGCGGTCTGCTTTCTGTGGCACTTTCCCTGGGGTCGCCCCCGGCGGCCGTTAGCCGCCACCGTGTTTCCATGGAGCCCGGACTTTCCTCCACCGATGGGGTCTGACCATAAAGCCCGCCCACCGGCAGCGGCCGTCCAGCCGACTGGTGTAGCTGTCTATAAGGGGGGCGAAATGAGCGGCGTCAAGGCCGATCAGGCAGCGGGTGGAGGATTGCTGGCTTCGATGAGGCGTTCGAGGGTCGCGATCGTCGAAGGATCGATGACGCCGTCAATGCGCTGCGGGCGGAAGTGGAGCTGGAAAGCGCGGATCACGTCACGGGTTGTGCCGTCGAGAAGTCCGTCCGTCCTAATGCCGTAGCCGTAGGCGGCCAGCAGCCGTTGCACCTGTGCGATATCGGCTGGCAGGGGTTGGCGGGAGTGGCTGGCGATCAGCGGGCCCGGCGGTTCGGGTTCCACCCAACGGCCGACACCGCCGTCGGCAAGGCCCTTCCAGTCGAAGCGCTCGCCAGGGTCGATCTTGCGGCCCGGTGCGACGTCCGAATGGCCAAGCACGCCTTCGGGGGCGATGCCCCAGCGGGCGAGGATCTCGGCGGACAGGTTCGCGACCGCCTGCATCTGCTTGTCGGGAAAATCGCAATAGTCGTCGCCGTGACCGGGGTTGTGGATCTCAATGCCGATGGAAGCGGAATTGACGTCGGTTTGCCCGCGCCATATCGAGATGCCGGCGTGCCAGGCGCGCATGTCTTCGGCGACGAGTTGGGTGATGGCGCCGTCAACGTCGATGACGTAGTGACTCGAGACTTTGCTTTCGGGGCGCGACAGCCAGTCGATAGCGCGCTCGCAGGAGGGCATGCCGGTGTAGTGAAGCAGCAGGATGGACGGCTTTATCCCGTGCTTTCGCGCCTCTACGTTGAGGGAGGGGTGAATGCGACCAACGAGCGGGCTGTCGGGGTCGAGGCCGCCAACCGGAATGAACTCTTCCGCGGCGGCTTGCGACGTTCTTTCAACCACTGGCTTTCTCCCGCGGGCTGCGCTCGCGTTCTTTCAGAATTGCATCGTAGGCGGCGTTGATGGCGGCAAGCTTGCGGTCGGCGAGCACGAGGAATTCCTGCGGCACGCCCTGTGCAGCCAGCTTGTCGGGGTGGTTCTCGCGTACGAGTTCCATACGGCGAACCTTTAGTTCTTCGTCGCTGGCATCGGGTCCCAGTCCGAGAACCAAATAAGGACTGTTCGCATCTTGGACGAACAATGAGCGAATGCCGAGATAATCGTTCTCGTCATAGCCGAACTTTTGCGCGACCGTGCGTAGGAAGACGTCTTCGCCGTGGTGGAGGACGCCATCGGCTGCTGCAATGTTGAAGAGGCACTCAAAAACGTCTTTCAACAACGGCGGGTCATCGGCCAGCATGCGTGCGATGCGTTCGGCGTAAAGCTCATATCCGGCGATATCCTGGGCGGCCAGCCGGTAGACGCGCTGGACGTTGGCACGTTCCTCCGGGGGGACGTAGAAGCAGCTTTCAAAGGCCTGCGTTTCCACTTCGACGGCGACCCCGTCGGCTTTCGCCATCTTCGCGGCAAGCCCGATGAAGGCGATGGTGAAGTTGACTTGCTTACTCGCAGGGGTCGGCTTGAACAGCGGAAAGGGGTTCAGCCAACCGGCAACATTCGCGACACCTTTGGCAAGGATGTTCGCGCCTGAGCGAATAGGCTGGATGAGCGCTGTCAACGACATGTCGTTTCTTACTGTGTTTTGGCGGCCACCTCAAAGGCAAACGGGCGAGATTGCCGCGTATTAATGCGCAAAAGACCGCACAACGCGCGAAGAAAGGCAGAACATCAGCGTAGTGCATACGACGTCCGATACCTACGAGCGAATAGCCTCAATCAAACACAGGATGCAGTTGCAACCTTAGAATCGTAGAGTAGCTAGTGTGATTCAGATTCAGAAGTTCGCTCTGAACCTAGCCGCAGGTGGTAGCGAACTTCTGAATCATCACACCAGTGCCCGACTGGATCGGCTAAAGCTCTTGCTCAGAGCGACGCGACAGAAATCCGCAAGGGACGTCATGGGCAATAATACGAGGTGGGCGGCCGGCAAGGCTGCGGAAGAATTGAGCGAAGAGGAGGCGCGCGGCGAACTCGCCTGGCTTGCCGCTGAAATCGCGCGCCACGACGCCCTCTATTACCGTTCCGATGCGCCGGAAATTTCGGACGCCGATTACGACGCCCTCCGCCTGCGCAATGATGCAATCGAGGCGCGCTTCCCGGAACTGGTCCGTGCGGACAGCCCGTCGCTGAAAGTCGGTGCGGCGCCGGTTGATGGCTTCGGCAAAGTGCGCCACCGAGTGCCGATGCTGTCTCTCGGCAATGCATTCAGCGCCGAAGACATCACTGATTTCGTGGCGCGCATCCGACGCTTCCTCGGTCTTGGACCGGACGCTGAGATCGCGTTTACCGCGGAGCCGAAGATCGACGGGCTGTCGATCTCGCTGCGCTATGACAAGGGACGGCTGGTGGAAGCGGCAACGCGGGGCGATGGCACGGAAGGCGAGAACGTCACCGCCAACGTCAGTACCATGAACGAGATCCCGCATCGGCTCAAGGGAGACGACCTGCCGGACACGATCGATATTCGCGGCGAGATCTTCATTAGCCATGCCGATTTTGCCCGGCTCAACGCCGAGCAGGCAGCCGCGGGTCACAAGGTGTTCGCAAATCCAAGAAATGCCGCGGCGGGTTCCTTGCGCCAGCTCGATTCCAACATCACCGCGAAGCGGCCCCTGCGTTTCTTTGCCTATGGCTGGGGTGAAGCAAAAGGACTGCCGGCGGACACGCAGTCCGGGGTGCTGGCGGCGTTCGACCGGTGGGGTATGCCGACCAATCCGGAGACGACGGTCTGCCAGAGCGCGGATGAATTGATGGACTATTACCGGGCGCTGGAGGTCAAGCGCGCTTCGCTCGGCTACGACATCGACGGCATCGTCTACAAGGTCGACCGGCTCGACCTGCAGGAACGGCTCGGGTTCGTGTCACGGGCGCCGCGCTGGGCCATCGCGCACAAGTTTCCCGCCGAGCAGGCGACGACGATCCTCAAAGACATCGAGATCCAGGTTGGCCGGACGGGAGCGTTGACACCGGTTGCCAAGCTGGAACCGGTAACGGTCGGCGGGGTCGTCGTCTCCAACGCAACACTTCACAATGAGGACGAGATCGCGCGCAAGGACGTGCGCGTCGGCGATACGGTGATCGTGCAGCGGGCAGGCGACGTCATCCCGCAGATCGTATCGGTGGTTCTCGAAAGGCGGCCAGAGAATTCGGAGCCGTTCAGGTTTCCGGTGGTCTGTCCTGTATGTGGAAGTCATGCGGTGCGGGAGGCAGACGAGAAGTCGGGTAGGACCGATGTCGTGCGGCGCTGCACGGGAGGGCTCATCTGTCCGGCGCAGCGCGTGGAGCGGCTGAAGCACTTCGTATCGCGCAACGCATTCGACATCGACGGGCTCGGCGATAAAGGCATTCAGGCGTTCTACGATGACGGGCTTATTCAATCGCCGCCGGACATCTTCACGCTGGAAAAGCGCGATGCCGCGGCGCCCGAGAGGTTGAAGGACCGCGAGGGGTGGGGCGAGCAATCGGCAAAGAAGCTTTTTGCGGCAATCGATGCGCGGCGCGAAATCCCGCTCGACCGTTTCATCTACAGCCTCGGTATCCGTCACGTCGGCGAGACGACGGCGAAGGTGCTGGCGCGTTCCTATGGGGATATCGAAACGTTCAAGGCAGCAATGATCGCGGCTGGCGAGGGCGAGGAGAGTGAAGCGTGGGCTGATCTCAACAACATCGACGGGATCGGGAAAACGGTGGCTGAAGCGCTCGTCGAGTTCTTCGCTGAGCCGCACAACGTGGGGGTGGTCGAGGACCTTCTCAACGAGGTGACTCCGACGCCCCTCGAAGCAGTCGCAAGCCGATCGCCGGTGGCAGGCAAGACGGTGGTGTTTACCGGCTCGCTTGAAAAATTCAGCCGCAGCGAAGCCAAGGCCAAGGCCGAACGGCTCGGCGCCAAGGTCGCCGGTTCGGTGTCAAAAAAGACCGACTATGTCGTTGCCGGAGCGGATGCCGGTTCGAAGCTGACGAAGGCGCGCGAACTCGGCATCGCGGTACTCACCGAGGACGAGTGGGAGCAGCTGATTTCCGGTGTGTGAGGGCCGGGCCTAACTCTCACGTTCACATGACCGTCATCCCCACGAAGGTGGGGACCCAAGCACGAGGCTCTTAATGCAAACGTTGCAGCGAATTGTGGCTTCATAGGTCGAGGGTGGGGAACCCAGGAGCCAGCAGGCAACGCATCGGATTTCTTGGTTTGCTTGGGTTCCCGCCTGCGCGGGAATGACGTTGGGGGGTGTTGAGTGGGGGCGTGATTACAGCGGCGCGCAGGCTGCCTTCAGCCAGGCCTTCGTGGGCTTGTCGAGGAGGGGCTGAAGCATTTTCTGTACGCGGGCGTGGTAGGCGTCGACCCAGACGCGTTCTGCCCTGGTCAGCAGGCCGACGTCGATCAAGCGGCGGTCGATGGGGGCAAGCGTCAACGTTTCAAACGACATCATGGGGCGCTCGCCGCCTTTGGGGATCTCGGGCTCCTTGACGAGTACGAGGTTCTCGATGCGGATACCGTAGCGGCCGGCGCGGTAGTAGCCGGGTTCGTTGGAGAGGATCATGCCGGGTTTCACGAATTCGGCGTTGGTGCGTGAAATCGCTACCGGTCCCTCGTGCACCGACAGGTAGCTGCCGACGCCGTGGCCGGTGCCGTGGTCGTAATCGAGGCCGGCCTGCCATAACGGGTTGCGGGCCAGGGAATCGAGGTCACGTCCGCGGGTTCCCTTGGGGAAGCAAGCGGTGTCGATGGCGATGTTGCCTTTCAAGACCAGTGTGAAATGACGGCGCATGTCGTTCGTCGGCTTGCCGATGGCAACCGTGCGGGTGATGTCGGTGGTGCCGTCGGCGTACTGGGCGCCTGAGTCGACGAGGAAGAGTTCGCCGGGTTTCAGTTTGCGGTTGGTCTTGGCGTTGACGCGATAATGCACGATGGCGCCATTCGGGCCGGAGCCGGCAATGGTGTCGAAGCTGATCTCCTTCAGTTCGCCGGTATGGTGCCGGAAGCCTTCGAGAGTTTGGGCTGCCGTGATCTCGTCGATCTCGCCGCTGCCGGCATTATCATCGAGCCAGGCGAGGAAGCGGGCGACAGCGACGCCGTCGCGTGCGTGGGCGGCGCGGGTGCCCGCGATTTCGGCCGCGTTCTTAATGGCGCGGGGTGCAACGCAAGGGTCGCTGAAACGGACAATCCGGCGGGCACCGCCTAGCCGGGCGGCGATGGCGTAACTGGCCGTCGTCGGATCGAGGCCGACCTTCTTGGAGGCAGCCTTCAGGTCTTTCAGGCGCTCCTCAAAGGTGTCATAGCCGGCAATCTTGGCGACCGGCGTCAACGACTTTCGCGCTGCGGCCCCGAGCTTGGAAGTTTCGACGAACAATTCCGGTCTGGCGCGCTGGTGGACAATGGCGAAGGCGGAAAAGACGGGCGTATGTTTGACGTCGGAGCCGCGGAGGTTGAACAACCAGGCAATCGACTCGCGGCTCGTGAGCACGACGGCATCGAGGCCTCGTGTTTTCAGGCGCGCCTGGACGGCTGAAATCTTATCGGCTGCAGATTCGCCTGCCAGCGAAACGGGGTGGGGGACAATGGCACCGGAGGGAGGGTCGGGCCGTTCGGGCTTGCGCCACAACGCATCGATCAGATTCGATCGCGGGGAAACGGCTGCCACCTTGATCTTCTTGTCGGCTAGCCGTCGCTTCAGCCGCTGGATCTGGGCGAGCGTGAAAAGTTTCGGATCGAAACCGACCTTGGCGCCATCGGGCAATTCTTCGGCCAGCCAGTCTTCGGCCTTCTTCTCCGCCATGGGGACTATGTCGATGAGCTTGGCGTCGACTTCGCTGCGCGCCTGCACGGTGTAGCGGCCATCGACAAACAAGGCTGCCTTCTCCGTGGCGATGATGGCGGTGCCGGCGCTGCCGGCAAAGCCGGTCAGCCATGCCAGCCGTTCCTCGCTTGCGGGGATGTATTCGCCCTGGTGGGCGTCAGTGCGCGGCACGATCAAAGCGTCGATGTTGCTCCTGGCCATTCTGACGCGTAATGCGGCAAGCCTTTCGGCGGCAAGCGAGGAATCGGAGACTGCGTCGAAGATCTGGAACATTGGCGGCTTTCGCAAACGTGGAGGCTGGTGATCGGAGGCAGATCGCCGGAAGGCGCAACGCGGGACTGCATGACTAACGGAGAATTGCGCATCGCGCATGCGCCATCTGCATTGCTGGGCTGCGCAAGCATCCCTGCCGGATAGGGCTGAACGTGCCTAACTTAAGGGCCAAGAACGATACGGGCCAGGAACAAAAACCAGTCCAGCCCTGCATGAGCGACAGAATACCAGAAATCAGGAGATGATCATGAGCACGTTAACGCATTCCACAGCATGGCTACGAGACGAAGCCCAAGTCGTGGGCCGGGCCACTAGCCGTACCATCGAGCGGATCGCAGCCCATCAGCAGGCAAAGGCAGACGCGTTCGTGCGGCCTTATCTCGCCCGGCTGACGGAAAAGGAACTTGCCGAACGGGGCTTTGCGTCAACCGAGATCACAAAGATCAAGGCAGCCGCCAATGAGTCACTGCCCGTGCACCTTTGATCCCGCCGGTAGCGGGTAAAACTCAAACACGCCTGAGCACCAGGGTCGACCAACCGGCGATCCTGGTGTTCTGTTTCAGGGTGAAGCCCGCGGCGCGGTAGGTCGCGGTGATCTCGCGGGCCTGCTCGGTCAGCAATCCCGACAATATCAGGTCGCCGCCTTTTTCGACTGCGCGGGAAATATCCTTGGCCAAGCGGATCAGCGGGCCTGCCAGTATGTTTGCGATCAGGAGATCGTAGCGCCCACTGCCGCGCAGTTCGGCATCATCGAGCCCGGCTGCCGCGATGGTGCTGATGCGTGCGCCCGTGCGGTTCGACTTGACGTTTTCGCGGGCGACCAGAACTGAAGCTTCGTCGATGTCGCTGGCGAGAATGCGCGCTTTGGGACACGCGCGCGCGACGGCGATCGCCAGTACCCCTGAGCCGCAACCCAGATCGAGGACGTTGCAATACCGGCGCTTGTTGGTGAGCGAGTCGATCGCCAGCAGGCAGCCGTAGGTGGTGGCGTGGTGTGCCGTTCCAAAGGCTTCGCCGGCTTCGATGAGGATGGCTCCGGGGCCCTGGGGAACGCGATGGCGGTCGTGGGACCCGTGGACCGTAAAGCGACCGGCGCGGACCGGCGGCAGGGCGGCCTGTGACATGGCAACCCAGTTGAGGTCTGGAACGGTTTCCTGTCGCGGCACGGGGACGTCGAAGCTGCCGCCGACGATTGCTTCTAGCGAGGCATGCAACTGGCCGGTGTCGGGCGGATCGCCATAGTAGGCGGTGATGCGCCAGGGCGTGCCGGGGCCGGCGGCCTCGAACATCGAGAGCGCGTCGGGGGGCGGGTCGATCAGGTTCTCCAGCGCGCCGGCAAGCGTGCGGGCACCATTCCTGTCGGCGATCTCGATGACTATGGCAGAAAGGCTGCCGTCGATGGGATCGTCGGCGGATGCAGTGCCGGTGCCGAAGTCATGGACCGCGCCGGTTTCATGTGAGTTCGTCAAGCGTCAGCCGCCTCTTTTGCCGGGAGGCCGTTTTCCGCGCGCAACCTGTCGATGTCCATCTCGACGCCTTCGTGTGGATCGATGTCGGGCAGTTCGTCCAGGAGGCTGTCCCACATTTCGTCGATGTGCTGTGCCGCCTCGCGCGGCGGCAGGGTGTGAAGATCACCGTTCGGATCCTCGGTGACGAGGCCGTCCGCGATCAGGCGCTTCAACGCGTCGTCGAGGTCGAAGTCGATGTCGATGCCGAAGGTCGATTTCAGATATTGCTCGATTGCGACGTCGATGGCTTTGAGGTCGCGGCGGTTGGCCTGCTCCTTGGCGAGCACGGAATAGAGCAGCATTTCCTCCTTGACGTCCTCCTCTGCGGCGCGGTCGATCAATTTGATCATAACGCCGCGATTGTCAGCCAGCGAGTGGAAGTACAGGTTTTGCGCCATGACGACCATGTACTTGTTGCGTTTGTTGACGAAATTCATCGCGCCACGGAAGACGGCGCCCCCCAGGCCAATAACGATGGGGACGGCGACAAACGGGTTGGCGAGCGCGCCGAACTTCGTGACAGCACCGACGATCGGGCCACCCAACCCGGCAATCCCGCCGCCCGACAGCATGATCTTGTCCATCATCCGGTATTTCACTTCGGTGTTGGGAAAGACCATCTCGATGTCGGAGCGGGGGATGTTCTTGAAGAGCTTCATGTAAATGTTGCCAGGCACGACCGCGGCGGGCAGATGCGCGCGCTGCTTGTTGGCCATGCGCTCGGCTTCCTTGCGGGAGACCTTCTCGCTTTCCATGATCTCGCGCACGCGCTCCTGGAGCGGCTTCAACTTGAACAACAGGAAGAGTCGCTGGAAGATCGGCACATCGAATTCTTCCTTGCGCAGGAATTTGCGCAGCATGCGCTTTTGATCCTTGCGCGTGGAAGCGCCGCGATAATAGATCAGCACTTCCTCAAACAGCGTAAAGTCCACGTGCAGGTCGAGACCGTAGTGGGAATCCTGCGTCAGGATCTCTTCCACGGACTTGGGATCGATGGCGCTGTAGTTGGCCTGCTTCAGGATCTTCTTCATGCCCTCGACCATGCGCAGCTGCATGCCGTCGAGCTCTTCGTCGGTGAAGCTGCGGGTCAACAGGAGATCGCTGTCGGGGCTGAAAGGCTCGTAGGTCTGTTCGAGTTCAAGAAGCCGGGCGCCGTAGCGCTGATGCCGCCAGTAGTCGAGGTAGGCGAAAAAGCGGCGGGCGGCGACGGCAGAACCGTTGGGCCAGGCAGATGGAGCGGTGAGCCGTTCCATCAGCGCGAAGCGGGTGACGGGGACAAAATGTTCCCGACTGCGCTCCTCGTCAGGGGGGACGACGTCTAACCCATCGTCGGGAAATCCCTCGATCGTCACACTCTCGGGAACGACATGGTGATGATCCGCCAGGGCAGCTTGCCTGGCAACGGCATCCTTAATCGCGGTCGTCTGCATCTCACCCCGTCCTGGGGTCGTGTCGCCGGGAATCATGACGCGAAACCTCCCATGAGCACACTTGTGCCGTGCGCTTGTTTGCGTTTTCCAACTGCCCGGCAAACCGTTGCAGCACCGAGCCGTTTCACCCGAGTGTTTAGTGCCCGAACCGGTATGTTGTCGAGCGAGTGCCAACCATCAGCCTATCCCTCCCGGACGGTTCCGTTAGTCTGTCGTTTATCGCTTCCCAGTGCCAAACGGCAGGCGGGAAGGCGCGGATCCTCAGTAATCCGCCAAAAGGAGCAGCATTTTGACGGTGCGGTCAACAAGGCCTCGACCGCTTCTGGTGCCCGTCCTATTGTGCATTGCGGGGGAGAGCCGTCTGCGAACGGCATCGAGGACCGCGATTATTTGCGAATATCTTGAGCCCCGGGGGGCGATGGGGACCATGTCGAAACCATTCATGACTGTCGGAGACGACCTCAGCCCCGCCGAGGAAGTCCTGATCGCGGGTGCCGCGCGGGGCGAGATTGTCTCACTCGGCGGCGCCGTGGTCCGCGGAACGATCCTGCGCGTGCTTCTAAGCGCCAGCCGACCGGACTGGACCGTCGCGGTCTCCGGCGTGCGGCTCAGCAACGCCGTTATTACTGGCGGTCTCGACCTGGAAGGCTCAACGGTCGGCGTGCCTGTCCTATTCTCGGGGGTGCGGATCGAAGCCGATGAGCGCGGCGCGCTGATCATGCGCGATGCGCGTTTGAAGCGCCTCAGTCTGCAGGAGTGCCAGCTCGAAGGCGCGCTGATCGCCGATAGGGCGCAGGTCGACAACGGTATTCTCATCGCCGGTGGGCGGATTTCCGGATCGCTGGCGGCGCGTGGTGCGCAGGTCGGCGGGGCGCTGGCCGTCGAAGGAACGCTGCTCGGCGATGGCCGTCAGGCGATCAGAGCGAACGGGCTGCGCTTGTCCGGCCCGCTTATTCTGCGCCGGATGCGCCTCAATGGCGATGTGCAACTCGCGCGCTCCGAACTCGGTTCAGGGATCTATGCCGACCAGATGATCGTCGAAGGAGTCTTATGCGGTTTCGATGTCGAAAGCGCGCGGATCGATGGCGACTTTCTGGCGAGTGACGCGCGGATTTCAGCGGGTTTGCGGCTGGCTCACGCACGGCTCGGCGGCCGTTTCGAGGGGCGGGGGCTGGCGGTTTCCGGCAAGGTGACCGCTATCGAGGCGGGAAGCGTCAACATCGGCCAGGGGTGCAACCTTACCGATGCCCGCATCAGGGGTGGGATCGAACTCGACGGAGCGAAAATAGGCAAAGGGTTGATTGCGGAAGGGATCGAGGTCGAAGGCGGCACGACGGCCATTTCAGCCGGCGGGATTGCGATCGCTGGCAACTGGGATATGGCGCGCTCAAAGCTCGTCGGGGCGTTGAGCTTTCCAGGTGCCGAGATCCGCGGCCAGCTCAGGCTGACGGAAGCGCGGCTGTTTGGAGCCGAACTCGCCATTCGCGGCGATGGCGCGCAGATCCGCGGCGGTTGCTATATGTCGCGTTCGATCGTGTTCGGGCTGATCCGCTTTCCGGCCTGCGATATCGGCAATCAGTTTCGTTTGCGCGGCGCTTCGATCAAGGTTGGATCCGGTGCCGCGCTGATGGTCAACGGCAGCCGCTTCGGGCGCGACGTGGAACTCTCCGACGGACTACAGGCGATCGGTGCACTGGTTCTCGATCAGGTGCGCATTCCGGGCGTGCTCGATTTCTCCGGTAGCCACATCAAAAGTGCCGCACTGGCGCGCGAGGGCCGGCCGGCCCCGACCGACGGCGACAAAGTGGACGGACTCGCGGGCTGGGACGACGCGGCGATTTCCCTTGCCGACGCGGACGTGAAGCGATTGTGCATGCCGGCTGCGCCCGACCAGCGCCCGCGCGGCATCGTCGACTTGTCACGGGCACGGGCGGCTTCCTACCACGATTACGCTGATACGTGGGCGCCGGGTACGGACGCGCGGGGACGGGCGGGAGATGGACGCGACATCGACCACATGATTCTCGACGGCTTTACCTACGAGCACCTGAACAATCCATCGGGAGCTCGCGAAGGCGGTGCGCACCGGCACAGCAGGGCTGACGACCGGGTCGGCGAACAACGCCTTCGGTGGCTCGAAGGTCAGCAGGACTGCGATATCAGCGGCCACTTCAAGCCACAGCCGTGGGTACAGCTTGAAAACCGGCTGGTGCAGCAGGGCTATGACGAAGCCGCCCGCCAGATCTCGATTGCGCGAATGCGCCGGGAACGTAACAGCCACGCGACGCGGACACTGCAGCGCTGGCAGGGCGGATTTCTCGACCTGTTCGCCCTTTATGGCTTCAATCCGTGGCGGACGGTCGCGTGGATGGTGGTCTTCATCGCGCTGTTCGCAGGACTGTGGGCGTGGGCGGGCGGGCAATGCCAGCAGCCCGGGTGTCGTGATGAATCGGTGTTTGTGATGACCAATCGGGACGCCTATTCAGCAGGAAGGTTCGACGAGGTCTACCCGGACTTCAATCCGCTAGCCTATTCATTCGACGTGTTCGTGCCGTTCGTGTCGTTCGGCTACGCGGACCACTGGCGCCCCAACGTTTCCTGGCAGCCGATCACGGAAGTTCCCCAGCCGATCACTTTTGCACCGGTTGAGGATAAGCCGGGTGCGGCTACCAATGGCGCAGGATATCGCGGGCCGACATTCAAGATTACGCTTGGCGGTCTGATCTACGTCTGCGTCATACTGGAGACGATCATCGGCCTCGTGCTGACGTCGTTGCTGATCACCGGGTTCACTGGGCTCTTGCGCGGCGAATAACCGGAAAAGCTGGTGCCAGGAGTGCTGTCGCTCGTTGATGCGAAGCCAAAATGTCGGGATAAATCCCACTACCCTGGCTGGTTGCAGAGTGTTGCCTTAGTCGCGCCTATGTTATGACTAAGACCGCAAAAGGGATCATGCTGCGTACCACTTGTCGGGGGGAAGGGTGCGTCGATTGTCAGGCGAATCGCTCAGGATCGTTATTGTCGGGCTGGCTGCCTTGGTTGTTGCCTGGCTGCCGTTTCGCGCGGCCGCGGGCGAAGCGATCACGATGCCATTCTCGTGCGCGGTGAAGGGCGGCAAGCCCACGCTCAAAAGCGCGGCACCGACGCGGCACGAGATTGCCGGCGAGCGCCAGCATCGCGAATACCGTGCCTGCAAGGACAAAGCGGGACGCGATTGCCGGACGATGGTCGTGCACCGTTTCAATATGCAGTGCCAGGGTGTCATAGCGCCGTGGCCGGTGATCGCAGCGCAGATCCGATCCAACGATGTCGGCACCTCGAAGTTCGAAAACGGGGAACTTCAACTGCTGTTGAAGAATGCCGATGCGGGACCGGCCGGCCGGCGCATGGCGGTCTTTGTCATGCCCAAAGGCTATGCTCCGATTACGGAACTGGGTGCGCGCCTTACTGCGGGAACCGCCGCGGACAATGTGACGGCGGCGGCGGCCGCTTCCGCCGTTGAAGTCGGTTTGCCGGGCGGCGGTGGAGTGTCTTCCAGCACCGGGAGTTTGATCGTGCCGAAGATCGGCAACGCCATCGTCGTGGAGACGGCGGCTGAGGGTCAGCTTCTTCCGGCGGTCCTTGATCTGGCCGGTGATGTCGCTGCGCAGGCCGGAGATGGCTGGCAAGCGGTCGTCGCTCACGGAGAGGGTACGCCGGGAAGGGTTGCGGTGGGCTCTCATCCATTGTCACTGGGGCTCGGGGGCGGGATCAATGTTTCGATGCTGGCCTTCGTCCTGGCCGGCACCAGCCTTCTTGCGGCGCTCGCATGGTTTGGCAGACGCTATTCCTTGGCGATGCGCGTGAAGGAGCTTTCCGGTGCCGATTCCGGCAGTGGGGCAGGAGCGCTCGAAGCGCCATCCGGGGATTTGTTCGCGCGGATGTCCGGGGCGGCGAATGGTGTCGGGGCCAAGTTGCGATCGCGGTGGGTGACCTTCAAGTGGCGCCGGCACAAGGCAGGAAAGCCATGGGAATGGCGCAACGCCAGCATCGCCAATGGAGCGCGTGCTGCGGAAGCGCTTTATGAAAAAGCCGAGCAGGCCGTGCGGACGCTCGGGCCGGCTTCTGCTCTGCGCGATACGCTGTCGGCGGAGCTGAGGAGCGTGCGGCAGAGAATCGAGGGATTGCGGGGCGGTTCGGGAGATCAACCGAAAACGGCGCGCGTCGCCGCCAGCCTGCGCTCGGTGGTCCGCGATCTTGAGCGGATCGGCCGAATTGCCGAAAGCGCTTCGGCAAGCGCCAAGGGTGCCGGCAACGATCTTGTCATGCCGAAGACGCGGGCACAGGCTTTCGAGGTGCTCGGCGTGAATGCCGACGCGACCGAAGGAACGCTGAAGCGGATCGTCGATGCCTTGCGGATGGGATGGCACCCAGATCACGCAAAGGACGAGGACGACAAGATGTTGCGCGAAGAGAGAACCAAGCAGATCAACATCGCCTGGGATCTGATCGTGGGTAAGCGCGCAGCCTGACGTTCGCATCGCAGCCACTTCGCGGCCGCGGCTCTTGGCGGAGGTCCGCTTCGCCGGTGGCGCCGATACCTTCCCGGTTGTCTTCGCGGTAATATGTTACCGTTCCTGTCACTTCACAGCCAAGCATAGGCACTAAACGTTCCGGTTGCGGACCTTTTGTCCGCCAACATTCCCGGGCATGTTAAGTGTATGGCGGTCAGGTCAAGGCGGCAGGCGAGGGAAAAGGCGGCAGATGGCAACGATCATTACCGTGCATGGAACATTCGCTCATTTCGGAGGCGTGCAGTCGGACATTCCTGCGCCGGGCGCCGAAGCGCAATGGTGGCAGCGGGGCAGTGCGAGCGAAGCCGACATGATGAGGCTCGTCGACGGCGCAGACGGGCCGTTGCATATCGAGCCGTTTGTTTGGAATGGCGACAACAGCGAGATCGAGCGGCGCAGGGCCGGGCGGGCGCTGTACCGGCGCATGAAGGCGCTGGAACAAGAGGGCGAACCCTACTGCGTGATCGGTCACAGCCATGGCGGCTCGGTGATATCGTCGGCGCTGCTTGAGGCGGCTCAGCGTAAACAACCCCTGTCGGGGTTGAAGCGCTGGGTCACCGTCGGCACGCCGTTCGTCAACCTTCGCCGTGAACGGGTGCTTTTCCTACGGTTGACGTTGCTGCAGAAGGCGATGTTCGTTGCGTCGCTGATGTTGTTGTTGATGTTTGCGGCCTTCATCGTCGGTGAAGTGGCAAGCGGCAACAGCCAGTTCGACAACCAGAACTGGCTGGCGAGGTATGGCATCTACACGTTGCTGATGAGCCTGCCGTTCGCGCTGTTCTGGGCGGTGTTCAAATTCCTTGATTTGCGCAAGTTGTATTTCTACCGCCCGCACATTGTCTCGGAAGCGCGTAACGGCTTTGGCCCGCGCTGGATGGGATTCTGGCATAAGGACGACGAAGCCGTTTCGGGGCTGAGTACGATCGGCGGGCTCAAGATGCAGATCTTCCACAGCACCTTTGCCGTGCCGTTCTTCTCGATTCTGTCGGTGTTCCTGCTGCCGCTGCTCTATCTTCTTTTGTTGACGACACCGGGTGCAATGGTCGGGATTGCCGACGTCATGCGCGACCGGGTCTACCAGATCTCGGACTACGAACAATCGGAGGCCCGGGTCTTGGCCGCACGCCAGGAAGTGCGCCAATTGCGCCGCTCACTGCGAGTGTCGCGCCAGGAATTCGACAACGCCGATACGGGCGGCAATCTGGTCCAGCGGCTTGACGCCAAGAAAAAGGTGGAATCGCTCGAAACCAGCCTGCAGGAGGCGCGCGAAAAGATGCACGCCGAGAACCCCAACCTTGTTCCGGTCGAGCGGGCATTGCGCTTCAAGCGGCGCTTTCTTGAAAGAGACGGCAAGCGTTGCGAGGGTGGCAGTCTGTGCGGAAGCGGACGCGACATCGCGCTGAATTCGCGGCTTTTGTTCCACCTCGTCACCGACGAAGCCTCGAGCCTCTTTCTCGACGACGACCTTTGGCGCGGGCGATTGGGGACGTTGGCGCGGCTGATCCTGCCGGTGATTCTAGTGCCGATCGTGTTCGGCGTGGTCGCGGTCATCCTGGTGTTCCTGGTGCAGGGGATCGCGCGTTTTCTGAGCGGGCTTCTGGCGAGAGTACTCGACGATCTGACCTGGTTTGAAATCAAGCGCTCGGCACTCGGCAACGATACCGAGACGGAGGTGGCGTTGACGGCGGCGCCGCGGCCATTCTGGCTCAATCAGTCGCCGCCTTCGCTGCCGCTTGAACTGGGCGAGCACATTACCGGCTACAGCAACCAGATCGCCGCGCAGTCGCTAGGCAAATTCCGCAACGCCATCGGCGAACTTGCGTTTTCGGATGGCAAGCAGAACACTCAGCACAATGTGTTCTCCTATCTGACTTGGCGGGAGTTGATCCACTCATCCTATTTCGAGGTGCCACAGTTCCGCTGGCTTGTGGCGGAATCGATTGCAACCGCTGAGGGATTCAAACGCGGCGCGGCGCTGGAGGGCGCGGAACCTGCCCGTAAGGCTGCGGCCTGGCTTGAGGCGATGAAGGGGAACGGGTGACGCCCTCCCCTATCGCTTTGCGGAGATCGGTGCTTAATGCTCTACGCCGACCCATGCCTTGCCAACAGAGCCTCGATTATCGTCCATGACTTCTTCCATACACGCCATTTACGGCACTGTGCCGCACAACCTCGTCGAAGTTCCAGATGACAGCGTGCAATGTTCGCCGCGCCGACCGGGCACTCAGATCCTGTCCAAGTTGCCGGTGGAAAGCTGCGCTGGCTTCGTCATGCATGCGCCGGCCAGCACGCTGGAGCGCCGCCACGAACTGGCACTCGCGCTGCGCGCGCTGATGCCGGGTGCCCCGCTGACGGCGATTGCGGCCAACACCAAGGGCGGCAACAGGATAGTCGCCGAACTGACCGCGCTTGGATGCGAAGCCGTGTCGGTTCCGAAGCGGCACCACCAGATCGTGCGGACCGTGCGGCCGGAAAGCACGCCGGCTTTCGAAGATTCGATTGCAAAAGCCGTCGAGGAAGGCGGGCCGCGCTTTCTGCCGGAACTTGAGATGTGGTCGCAGCCGGGACTTTTCAGCTGGGACCGTGTCGATCCAGGCAGCAAACTTCTAATTGGTCATCTGCCGAAGCTCGCGGGATGCGGAGCGGATCTGGGTTGTGGTATCGGAGTCCTTGCCCGGGCGGTGTTGGAAATCGGTTCACACGACATAAAGCCGGGTGATTTTGCCGGCGGCATCGGACATCTCAGCCTCATCGATATCGACCATCGGGCTCTAATGATGGCGCGCCGCAACGTGCCGGGTGCGAACGTCTCCACGGTCTGGGCGGATCTGCGGTCACTCAAGGGTCTGCCAACGCGGCTCGACTTCGTCGTCTCGAACCCGCCGTTCCACGATGGCGGCGAGGAGGACAAGGCGCTCGGGCAGGCCTTCATCGAGCGGGCGGCGGGCATGCTGCGTACGGGAGGGGTGCTGTGGCTGACGGCCAACCGGCATTTGCCCTACGAAGCGACGCTGAAGGCGTTGTTTGAAGATGTCGTGCAGTTTGATCAGGCGCTCGGCTATAAGATCTACAAGGCGACAAAAGGGGCGGTGGCGCCGGGCAAGGAC